>NZ_JBIVPK010000163.1:0-1018 GCF_044754605.1 Streptomyces sp. NPDC093064 | reverse complement strand
CGAAGTGCCTACTTCCCAACAAGAAGCTACGCACCAATAGTGGTGCAAGGCGCCGTCAGGCACCATCCCCTGGCTCAACACGAAAGGCACACCATGGGCACCCCCTCCGCCTCGCTTCCCGGCGGCACCTGGACCCTGGGCGACCTGACCGTCACCCGGTTCGGCTACGGCGCCATGCAGCTCGCCGGCCCCTGGGTCATGGGTCCGCCTGCCGACCGCGAGGGCGCACTCGCCGTTCTCCGTGAGGCCGTCGGCCTCGGCATCACCCACATCGACACCGCCGACGCCTACGGGCCACACATCACCAACCAGCTGATCCGCGAAGCGCTGCACCCGTACTCCGACTCGCTGCACATCGTGACCAAGGTCGGGGCGACCCGCGACAAGGAGGGAGGCTGGCCCCCGGCACGCAAGCCTGAAGAGCTGCGCCGGGCCGTCACCGAGAACCTGGAGAACCTCGGCCTCGACACGCTGGACGTGGTCAACCTCCGGCTCGGCGACGCCCAGGGCCCCGTGCCCGGTTCGCTCGCGGAGGCGTTCGGGGCGCTCGTCGACCTCCAGCGGCAGGGCCTCATCCGGCACCTCGGCGTGAGCAACGCGACGGCGGAACAGGTCGCCGAGGCACGCTCGATCGCGCCGATCGTGTGCGTGCAGAACATGTACAACCTCGCCCACCGCCACGACGACGACCTGATCGACGAGCTCGCAGAACAGGGCATCGCCTACGTGCCCTTCTTCCCCCTCGGCGGCTTCAGCCCGCTGCAGTCCTCGGCACTCACGGCCGTAGCCACCCGGTTGGACGCGACGCCCATGTCGGTCGCCCTGGCCTGGCTCCTGCAGCGGTCGCCGAACATCCTGCTGATCCCCGGCACCTCATCGGTGGCACACCTGCGCGAGAACGCCGCCGGCGCGGGACTCCCGCTGTCCGACGACGATCTCGCCGAGCTCGACAAGATCGGCCGCTAACCCTACGGCGCTCACCAGCGGCTGGGCCGGATCGACCGCGGGAAGCTCGGGC
>NZ_JBIVPK010000162.1:0-1042 GCF_044754605.1 Streptomyces sp. NPDC093064 | reverse complement strand
AAGCGTGAAGAACTCCCATCATCGCAGGTCACAAGGCACTTCCTCGTCTCCGGAGAAGCTATCCACAGACATCAAGCCGGTGGATCCGGGCTCAGGCGCACGGGCGCACGCCGATCGCCATGGAGCCGGCTCATGACGCACTACACCTGACGCATACATATGAATATTTGGGCCGAATAAGAATTCCATCCGCATTTCGTAGCAGGCCGTGCTCTCCGGCATGTGCGGGTGTCGCAAGGTGGAGGATCAGTGCGTCTCCGGACGAACCGGTCCGGAAAGTGGCGGGGCGTCAGCCCCGACTCGCACAGATAGGCCTGAACATGATCAACGGGTTGAAAAGGGCTGCGGCCCTGGGGGCAGCGACGGTGGCCCTGGCCGTGGGCGCGGTCGTCGGCACGATCGGCACCGCATCAGCCGCACCGCAAGACCACCAGCCGCCGGTAGCGTCGCACCACCAGCCGCCAGCACCGCAACACCACCAGCTGCCGGTAGCGTCGCACCACCAGCCGCCAGCACCGCAACACCACCAGCTGCCGGTAGCGTCGCACCATCAGCCGCCGGCGGCGGCGCACCGCTGCGCGGAAGCGGCGGGCTACTGGTCACGACTGTGGCACCCGGCATACCGGGACCGGTACCACCATGCACACGCCGGCTACTGGACCCGCGTCTGGCACCCCGCCCACCGGGACTGCCGCCGCTAACCCCGCAACCGCCGCCGCCGACAGGAGCAACGGCGATCCGACCGGCCTCCGGCGCGCCCCCTCGAAGGCGCGCCGGAGGCCGGTCCATTTGGCCGCACCCACGCTCATCGGACCATGCGTGCCGGAAACCACGCCCATACCGACCAGGCAGCAGAGTTCGATCCGCGCCCGTCTATGGTGCCGCTGCCGCCCGATGCGATGGTCGGGCGGGGATGCTGGTGTATGCCGCTGTTCGGTCTCGTTGATGCTGATCGGAAAATCGATGTGCGGGAGGGCAGGCGGCAGCATCCGGGCCGCTTGCGGGCCGGATGTCGGGGCGAGCTTGGTCAGGCGGATACGGG
>NZ_JBIVPK010000161.1:0-1066 GCF_044754605.1 Streptomyces sp. NPDC093064 | reverse complement strand
CCTGGTGGGCGTCGAGGCTGGTGACGGCGTAGACCGTCTCGCGGGTTTCGCGTCGGCCGGTCTGCCTGCGGCGGCGGTGGACGCGGACGGCCAGACGGGCGTGAGGGAAGGCGATCCCGCCGAGTTCGTCCGCGATGCCGCAGGTCTTGACGGAGCGGGACTCGCGGCGGCCGTGTCCGGTGGAGGTCGTGGTGTGCTGGACCGGGATGTCCCGCCAGGGCAGGGCCGCGAGCTGGCGGTGTGCGGTCGGCTGGTTGGCTTTGATCACCGCGATGTAGTGGGCGTTCTTGGTCTCGACCAGCCAGGTGACGTTCGCCTGGACCGAGTGCAGCGCGTCAAAGGTGACAAGGGCTCCTTGAAGGTCCAGTGGCTCGAGCAGGGGCTGGAAGTGCGTGGTCTCGTTGGTCTTCGCTCCCACCTCCGCCTGGGCGAGGGTCACGGCTCGGTGGTGGGTGACCGCGGAGAGCAGGTGCCGGCGGGTGGCGGTCAGGTGGGCCGATCCCTTCAGTGCCTTGCCGTCGACGGCGATCACGCGACGCTGTCCGGACCCGGTCCCGGCGGCGTCGTGCCGGCTGGTGAGGTAGGCGCCGACAGCCCGGTCCAGGGCGTCACCGTCGACAGCCTGGAGGACACGCCCGATCGTGGTCCGTGAGGGAGTCCGGCGCCACTGGAGCGGATGGCGGCGCACTCCGACGGCCGCCAGCAGGGCGTCCGAGGCCCGCTCCGCCCACTCGGCGAGTTCGTCGACGCTCCTCGCTCCCGAGACGGCCGCACAGGCACATATGAGGAGGATGGCGGTCAGCGAGTACCAACGGCCCCGCCGCGCACGCGGGTCGGGCACCAAGTCCAGGTAGGGGCGCAGGTCAGCGACCCGGCCGCCGTCCAGCGGACCCAGCTTCACCAGCACCGCGGGGATAGGGGAGGATACAGCGGCAGGCACGGGCCACCTCATGATCGTTGAGCTTCGACACCCCAATGATCACGAAGCCCGTGCCTGCTCTGCTATGCACCCCAACCGGTCACGGCCCGACCCAGCCGCACGACTCCGGAACTTGACCAAGCCCTG
>NZ_JBIVPK010000160.1:0-1079 GCF_044754605.1 Streptomyces sp. NPDC093064 | reverse complement strand
CACCGAAGGGAAGCGCCCGGAGGAAAGCCCGAGAGGGTGAGTACGAAGGAAGCGTCCGTTCCTTGAGAACTCAACAGCGTGCCAAAAGTCAACGCCAGATATGTTGATACCCCGTCTCCAGCAATCTGCTGGGGCGAGGTTCCTTTGAAAAAACACAGCGAGGACGCTGTGAACCGAGGGGACTATTCCTCCTCTCTGGTTCCGCTCTCGTGATGTGTCACCGGCAGTATTAATTTACTGGCCGAGTAAACATTCACGGAGAGTTTGATCCTGGCTCAGGACGAACGCTGGCGGCGTGCTTAACACATGCAAGTCGAACGATGAACCACTTCGGTGGGGATTAGTGGCGAACGGGTGAGTAACACGTGGGCAATCTGCCCTGCACTCTGGGACAAGCCCTGGAAACGGGGTCTAATACCGGATACGAGTTTCACAGGCATCTGTGATTCTGGAAAGCTCCGGCGGTGCAGGATGAGCCCGCGGCCTATCAGCTTGTTGGTGAGGTAACGGCTCACCAAGGCGACGACGGGTAGCCGGCCTGAGAGGGCGACCGGCCACACTGGGACTGAGACACGGCCCAGACTCCTACGGGAGGCAGCAGTGGGGAATATTGCACAATGGGCGAAAGCCTGATGCAGCGACGCCGCGTGAGGGATGACGGCCTTCGGGTTGTAAACCTCTTTCAGCAGGGAAGAAGCGAGAGTGACGGTACCTGCAGAAGAAGCGCCGGCTAACTACGTGCCAGCAGCCGCGGTAATACGTAGGGCGCAAGCGTTGTCCGGAATTATTGGGCGTAAAGAGCTCGTAGGCGGCTTGTCGCGTCGGTTGTGAAAGCCCGGGGCTTAACCCCGGGTCTGCAGTCGATACGGGCAGGCTAGAGTTCGGTAGGGGAGATCGGAATTCCTGGTGTAGCGGTGAAATGCGCAGATATCAGGAGGAACACCGGTGGCGAAGGCGGATCTCTGGGCCGATACTGACGCTGAGGAGCGAAAGCGTGGGGAGCGAACAGGATTAGATACCCTGGTAGTCCACGCCGTAAACGGTGGGCACTAGGTGTGGGCGACATTCCACGTCGTCCG
>NZ_JBIVPK010000159.1:0-1091 GCF_044754605.1 Streptomyces sp. NPDC093064 | reverse complement strand
ATGGCGACTACCGAGGTGCGTCGGGCGGGGCGTCAGCCCGCTCAGATCGTGGACATGTCCTGGGATCCGATCACGCGGATCATCGGGAACCTGGGCATCTACACGAAGATCGATTTCGCGAACCGGGAGGTCGTCGAGTGCCACTCGACCTCCTCACTGTTCCGCGGCTACTCGGTGTTCATGAAGGGCAAGGACCCCCGCGACGCCGGCTTCATCACCTCCCGCATCTGCGGCATCTGCGGCGACAACCACACCACCTGCTCCAACTACGCCCAGCAGATGGCCTACGGCGTCAAACCCCCACCCCTGGCCGAACACATCACCAACCTCGGCGAAGCAGCCGAATACATGTTCGACCACACGATCTTCCAGGACAACCTCGTCTTCGTCGACTTCTGCGAAGCCATGGTCAAAGCCACCAACCCCAGCGTCCTCGCCCGCGCCGAACGCACCGAAGCCCCCCGCGGACACATCCACGGCTACCGGACCATCGCCGACATCATGCGCGCCTTCAACCCCTTCGAAGGCGAGATCTACAAACAAGCACTGAAGATGTCCCGCATCACCCGGGAAATGTTCTGCCTGATGGAGGGCCGCCACGTCCACCCCTCCACCCTCTATCCCGGCGGCGTGGGCACCATGCCCCAACCCACCGTCTTCACCGACTACCTCGCCCGCCTCATGCGCGTCATCGACTTCGTCAAACAAGCCGTCGCCCTCAACGACGACGTCTTCGACTTCTTCTACCAGGCCCTGCCCGGCTACGAAGAAGTCGGCCGCCGCCGCATCCTCCTGGCCTGCTGGGGCGCCTGGCAAAACCCCGACATCGTCGACTACCGCTACGAGACGATGAACCACTGGGGCAAAGCCATGTACGTCACCCCCGGCATCATCGTCGACGGCAAACTCGTCACCAACAACCTCGTCGACATCAACCTCGGCCTGCGCATCCTCCTCGGCTCCAGCTACTACGACGACTGGACCACCGAAGAACCCTTCGTCACCCACGACCCCCTCGGCAACCCCGTCGACATCCGCCACCCCTGGAACCAGACCACCCTGCCCCACCCCCAAAAACGCTCCTTCGACCA
>NZ_JBIVPK010000158.1:0-1138 GCF_044754605.1 Streptomyces sp. NPDC093064 | reverse complement strand
CGAGGCCGCATTCGTTCTTGGCGGTCTGGAAGCACTCTTCGATCTTCCAGCGGCACCCGGCAATCCGGACGAGGTCCGCGAGAGTGGCGTCGAGCGGGGCGCTGGCCAGGAAGTAGGCGATCTCGTCGGGGTCGGAGATGCTGCGGCGGGCAAGCATCCACCGTCGGCGGGTGGGCTCGTCACCATCGCGTTCCTGGACGATGGGCAGGAGGGCGCCGGCCCAGTCGTAGACGCGTTCGCCCTTCGCTCCCGGGCCGGCTGACAGACGCTGCCAGGCTTCCGGCGGCGCCTCGCGGCGGAAGCGGTCCTCGATACGGGGGCCGTGGACCTGCTGGGACTTGGGCACGGCCACGACGTAGTAAAGCTGAAGGTCTTCGATGAAGCGGCGGAAGCGGCTGTCCTGGCCGTAGGCGGCGTCCGCGGTGACCCAGGTGAAACGGAGCGGAGAGTCATGGGCCCGGCGGATCATGTCGCGGGCGAGGTCTCCCTTGGTGGCGAAGACACGGTGGTCGGGGACGCGAGCGGCCCGGCAGCGGTCCGCATCGTCGGTCCAGGACCTGGGCAGGTAGAGCTCCCGGTCGACCAGGGCGTGTCCCCGGCCGGTGGCGTAGGCGGCGAACACGCCGATCTGGCAGTTCTCGGTGCGTCCGGCGGTTCCGGAGTACTGGCGCTGCACCCCCGCAGAGGTACCGCCCTTCTTGACGAAACCTGTGTCGTCGACAATCAACACCCCTTCTTCCTCTGCGAGTTGGGCGGCGACGTATTGCTGAAGGTCGTCACGGACAGAGTCGGCGTCCCAGCGGCTCCTCGCCAGGAGGTGCTGCAGGCCATCCGGGGTGGCGTGGCCGGCCCACTCGGCGAGCTGCCAGGAGTTCTTGCGGCTCGCCGGGCCGAGCAGACCGCGCACGTAGTCCCGCATCCGCCGCCTGGGCTCGACGCGGGAGAAACAGGCGCCGATCCGCAGGAAGAGTTCTTCGAGTTCCCGTTCCCACACATCTGCTGGAGCGTCATCGATCACACCGGAGGGCTACTCGGACACACCCACGGACATGCGGCAGGGGCCCTCGTCCGAGGGAAGCAATGGAAAAGGCCTCACACGCACGTGACACCCCGGCTAAACTCCCCGCCACCAGGCCGC
>NZ_JBIVPK010000157.1:0-1173 GCF_044754605.1 Streptomyces sp. NPDC093064 | reverse complement strand
TTGCAGCAGTTCGTGAACCAGTCGCCGTGGGACCACGCCGCGGTGTTGCGGGCGGTGGCCGTCAAGATGGTCCCCGTCGTCGATCCCATGGTGTGGGTGATCGACGACGTGTCGTTCCCCAAGGACGGGAAGATGTCGGTGGGGGTGGCCCGGCAGTGGTGTGGGGCGCTGGGCAAGCAGTCCAACTGCCAGGTCGCGGTCAGCCTGCATGCCGCGTCCGACACCGCCTCCGTGCCGATCTCGTGGCGGCTGTTCCTGCCGCAGGAGTGGCAGGACGACGCCGGACGCCGGACCAGGGCGGGGGTGCCCGAGGAGGTGGGGCACCGGGAGAAGTGGCGGCTGGCCCTGGAGTTGATCGACGAGGCGATCGGCTGGGGCCTTGTCCCGCAGGTGATCGTCGCGGATGCCGGGTATGGGCAGAACACCGCGTTCCGGCAGGCTCTGGCTGACCGCGGACTGGACTTCGTCGTCGCGGTGCGGGCGGACGAATCCGCCCATCCGCATGACGCCGTGCCCACCGCACCGGCCTGGAGCGGGACCGGCCGCAAGCCCGCCCTGCGCTACCGCACCGGAGCGTTCTCGTTGAAGGACCTTGCCGCCGAAACCGGCCGCAAGGCCTACCGGCAGGCGACCTGGCGCACTGGGTCCAAGGGGCCGATGCGCTCGAGATTCCGGGTGCGGATCGTGCGTCCGGCCGGTGTCGCAGCCCGCAGACACGCGATGGCCCGGGCGGGCGGCTCCACCGCCTGGGACGGCGTTCTGCCCCCGGCGACACTGCTGAGTGAATGGCCCGCCGGCGAGAAGGCACCCACCGAGTACTGGCTGACCAGCCTGCCCGCCGACACCCCCCTGCGGCACCTGGCCCGCCTGGCGAAGATGCGCTGGCGGATCGAGCACGACTACCGCGAGATGAAACACGGCCTGGGCCTGGACCACTTCGAAGGCCGCACCTGGCGCGGCTGGCACCACCACGCCACCCTCGTCACCGCGGCCCACGCCTTCCTCACCCTCCGCCGTCTCGACCCAAAAGCAACAGCGCCGGCCTGACCTTCTACCAGGTCCTCGACACGCTCCAGGACCTCATACGCGCATGGACCGGCACATGCCCCACCTGCCACCGCGGCATCCCCGCTTCAGCTCCGCCAGAACACCACCCACGCCAGCCAACCTAAC
>NZ_JBIVPK010000156.1:0-1184 GCF_044754605.1 Streptomyces sp. NPDC093064 | reverse complement strand
CCAGGCTGGCGGCGGCGTTGACGCCGGAGGTGGACGCGGCCTTGGCCCGGCATCCGCTGCGGGACCTGGTCACCGCCTCCGAACCGCTCGGCCTGCTCGTCGAGCGGGAACGCGCGCTGTACGGGTCCTGGTACGAGTTCTTCCCCCGCTCCGAGGGCACTCCCGAGCAGCCGCACGGCACCTTCCGCACCGCCGCCCGCCGCCTGCCCGCGATCGCCGCGATGGGCTTCGACGTCGTCTACCTGCCCCCCGTCCACCCCATCGGCACCACCTACCGCAAGGGCCGCAACAACTCCCTGGACGCCGGCCCCGACGACGTCGGCGTGCCCTGGGCCATCGGCTCCCCCGAGGGCGGCCACGACACCGTCCACCCCGCCCTGGGCACGATCGACGACTTCGACCACTTCGTGGCCCGCGCCGGCGAACTGGGCCTGGAGGTCGCACTGGACTTCGCCCTCCAGTGCTCCCCGGACCACCCCTGGGTGCACAAGCACCCCGAGTGGTTCCACCACCGCCCCGACGGCACCATCGCCTACGCCGAGAACCCGCCCAAGAAGTACCAGGACATCTACCCCATCGCCTTCGACGCCGACATGGACGGCCTGATCGCCGAGACCGTGCGCGTGCTGCGGCACTGGATGGACCACGGAGTGCGGATCTTCCGCGTCGACAACCCGCACACCAAACCCGTGGTCTTCTGGGAACGCGTGATCGCCGCCGTCAACGCCACCGACCCCGACGTGATCTTCCTGGCCGAGGCGTTCACCCGGCCCGCGATGATGCACACCCTGGCCCAGACCGGCTTCCAGCAGTCCTACACCTACTTCACCTGGCGCAACACCAAACAGGAACTCACCGAGTACCTCACCGAGCTGTCCGGCGAGGCGGCGGCCTGGATGCGGCCCAACCTCTTCGCCAACACCCCCGACATCCTGCACGCCTACCTCCAGCACGGCGGCCGCCCCGCCTTCGAGGTCCGCGCCGTCCTGGCCGCCACCCTCGCCCCCTCCTGGGGCATCTACAGCGGCTACGAACTGTGCGAGAACACCCCACTCAAACCCGGCAGCGAGGAATACCTCGACTCGGAGAAGTACCAGCTCAAACCCCGCGACTGGACAGCCGCCGCACGCGAGGGCCGCACCATCGCCCCCCTCGTCACCAGACTCAACGACATCCGCCGCCGC
>NZ_JBIVPK010000155.1:0-1317 GCF_044754605.1 Streptomyces sp. NPDC093064 | reverse complement strand
TACGCGCTGCCCAGCCGGCAGGCGTCGTCACCCGCCGCCACGGAGCCGAGATCGTCGTCGCCCGTCGACTCGGGCCCCGCTGTGAAGGCGGGCGGGGTGCCATGCGTCAACTGAGCCGCTGACACTCCGGTCGAACTCAGTCTGCGCGAAGGACCGTCTGGCATTGCGGTTGCGGCTGCCGAATATTTCATCCGACCACCCATGAGGGCCGGGCCTGTCAAGCGTAGAAGTGACCCCGGCCTGCGGCTTTTTGTTCTTAGCCGAGGCGCTTTCCTTTGTGGGTCTTCCTCGTGCTCGTCTGGCAGGGCTGCCGTGCAGAGAGCTCTGAATCGGGAGCGAGGAAGCGTCACCAATGTTCAGGGATTTGGTCGTTGACGTCCCCGATGCGCTGATGGCCTGGCTGAGTGGGCTCACATCCACCCATTCGGCGTCTGGCCGGGTGGGCCGGCGCCATGACCGTGGTTCGGGGATCCGGGCTGCTCAGTCAGGTCATCGAGCACGAGCGACAGCCCGTCTCATGGGCGAATGCGAGCTGACCCGGGGTCTGCGACCACCCCTGGGGGTTGTCGTCGGCTGGTGTCATCGAGTCCCCTGCCGGTCGTGTTGGGCCTGGACTGCGCAGAGCAGGTGGTAGGCGTGGGTGAGCAGGCGGCGGGCGATCGCGGGCATCGTCGACTTCGGTGACATGGTCGCCGGCGATCCGGCGTGGGACCTCGCCGCCGCGTGGGTGCTGCTACCCGCGGGCACGGCCTCACGCTTCTTCGACATGTACGCGCATGCAGACGAGGCGGCGATCCGGCGCGCCCGCGGGCTGGCCGCTATGAAGAGCCTCTTCCTGATGCTCATGGGGCAGAACGGAGATCGGGGCCTTCCCGGCGGCAAGTCGAACTGGGGACCTGCGGGCCGGGCGGCACTTGATCGTGTTCTGAAGGACGTTTGATGCACGCTTCTTTGAATTTGTTCTCGATCTTGGTTGAGGGCCATGCGGCAGCCCACCTTCATGGGTTCATCGATCACCATGCGTGGTGGGGATGCCAAGGTCAACGGCCGTATGCTGCCCGTGGCCCCGATCGAGCTGGCGGAGCTTCTCCTCGGCGCCAGCCAGGCTGACCTGGAGACCTTCGACTTCGCCGAGCCAGCCTTCCGTCTCGGCTTCAGCGATTCGGGCGGTCAAGTTGTCGCGGATCTCGGCAAGCCGTGCCTGTTGGGCTGGGTCAGGTCGGACACGGCAGTTGTAGTTCCGGCGTCTGTGCTGGTCGGCGGCTTGCGGGGTCGGGTGTGGGCATAGGTACGGCCACCGTGATCATGAACGTTTGT
>NZ_JBIVPK010000154.1:0-1352 GCF_044754605.1 Streptomyces sp. NPDC093064 | reverse complement strand
CAATGATCACGAAGCCCGTGCCTGCTCTGCTATGCACCCCAACCGGTCACGGCCCGACCCAGCCGCACGACTCCGGAACTTGACCAAGCCCTGGGTGCATGCCGATCGAGAGGGCGAGCTCCCCCGGGGCCCGCGGACCACTGTCGACAGCTGCATCGACTCTGACGGGTCGTAGGTGTAGTCGGCCGTGATGTCGATGTACGCCGATGAAGTGTCCGCGTTCATCTTCTTGCTGACGTCCCGCATCGCCGGCGATGGTGTGTCCTACATCCGCTACACCGACGCGGCCCTTGCCGAGATACGCGCGGAGGCCGCCCGCCGGGGGCCCGAAGCAGCGTCAGTGCAACCTCGACATGGTGCTGCCCCCTGTGCCGCGAAGTGGCACGGGCATCTATCAGATGGCCACTGTCGAGCGCGACGATGAGCGGCTCGTCCCGATGCGCGGTCCCGAGGGAGAGGGGGGTCTGACCATGTACTTGGCCGCGGAGGGCAAACCGTACATCCGGTTCATGGAAGGCACCTCCCAGAGCTCCGAGATGAAGATCGAGTTCTCCCGGTACGGCGAACCCGTGGGCGCCACAGTGCCCCCGCCAGGCAAAGTCCTCAATGCAACAGGAGACGGCAGCCTGTTCGACATCTGAAACCACCTGCAGAGTCGGCGCGTCGAGCAGGGCGAGGCCCCAGCCGGTCTCTTCGTCCCCCTCCGCCGCCGACGCAGGATGGGAATGGTTCGCGGTTCCGGGTCGGTGACCTCAAGGCTCATCTTGGTGCCCGGAGGCTGCAACCGCCCAGTTCGTCCACGTCGGTAGGCTGCCTGGCGACCGTGCACGGGCGTGCAGGGCCACCGACTGGCCGTTGATGGAGTGGAGATTCTTATGTCGGTACGGGCTCCGACCAGTCCCCCCGTACTGGTTATGGCGGTGATTTCCTCCGTGGCGATGCCGGGAGTAGCTGTGTTCCACGGCCTCCCTATTCCCTCCCGAATCGTGCTTGCCGCTCTCGGATTGCTGGCCTGGATATCTCTGTTCAAGATCCTGAAGAATGCGTGGGGTGACCGAATACCTTTCCGTGGCCAACCTGACCCGTCCGGTTGGGCGTGGGTTGTCTTCACAGCGTCCTTCTACGCGCATGGACTGGTGTTGGGTCTCGCCTGGCGGGAGTGCGGCGACACAGAGACAGGGCTCATGTTCGCCCATGTGGTGGTCAGCGCGATCTTGGTGGCGATCGTCAGTGTGGCGAGCAGGCGTGCGTTGTTCAGATACGGCAGCTGTAGATAGTCGTTGCTGATCATGGTGTGGTGCCGGCGTATGCGTGCCAACGGCGGTGGCAGAGGCGGGCGCGGTGTTGATGGC
>NZ_JBIVPK010000153.1:0-1379 GCF_044754605.1 Streptomyces sp. NPDC093064 | reverse complement strand
CCAGCCGCGGTTGGCCGGGAAGTCGGAGATGGCGTCCGTACCCTCGCTGACCAGGCGCCACAAGTCCTCGGGCGAGTCGACGTCGCCCGGGAAGCGGCAGGCCATGCCCACGATCACGATCGGGTCGTCGTCCGTCGACGGCAGCAGCGTGACAGGGGTGAGCGTCTCGGCCTCGGCGCCGTACAACTCGGTGAGCAAGTGGTCGGCGAGCGCGGACAGCGTGGGATGGTCGAAGATCGCCGTCGCCGACAGGCGCAGACCGGTCGCGGTACGCAGACGGTTACGGAGTTCGACCGCGGTGAGGGAGTCGAAGCCGAGGTCGCGGAAGGCACGGTCGGCGTCGATGTCAGCACCGGCGGCGTGGCCGAGGACCAGAGCGGCGCTCGCACGCACCAGGTCGAGCAGCACCTCGTGGCGCTGCTCACGATCGAGCCGGGCCAGCCGCTGGACCAGTCCGGCGTCGGCGCCTTCGGCAGCCCCGGTCGCGGCGGTGCGGCGCACGGGGGTGCGGATCAGCCCGCGCAGCAGGGCCGGGATCTCCGGACGGCCGCGGAAGGCGGCGAGGTCCAAGCGGCTGGTGACGAGAGCGGCTTCACCAGTGGTGAGAGCGGCGTCGAAGAGGGCGAGACCCTGCTCGATGGTGATGAGCGACATCCCGGACTCGGCGGCCCGGCGAACGTCACGCTCGTGGAGCCCGGCCGTCATCCCCGCGCCCTGCTGCCAGGGACCCCAGGCAAGGGAGACGGCAGGCAGGCCGAGGGCCTGACGGTGAGCGGCGAGAGCGTCCAGGAAGGCGTTGCCGGCCGCGTAGTTGGCCTGGCCGGCACCGCCGAAGACACCAGCGACCGACGAGAAGACCACGAACGCATCCAGATACAGGTGACGCGTCGCCTCATGCAGGTTCCACGCGCCGTCCACCTTGGGCCGCAGCACGGCGGCGAGTCGTTCGCTGGTGAGCGAGTTCAGAACACCGTCGTCGAGAACACCGGCCGTGTGTACGACCGCGGTGAGCGGGTGCTCCGCGACCAGGGCGTCCACCGCATCCCGGTCGGCGACATCACACGCCGCAACCGAAACCTCGGCACCCAACCCCTCCAGCTCCGCCACCAACTCACCAGCGCCTGCGGCACCCAGACCGGAGCGGCTGGTCAGCAGCAGACGCCGCACCCCCCGCTCCGTGACGAGATGACGGGCCACCAGACCACCGAGACCACCGGTACCACCCGTCACCAACACCGTCCCCTCCGACGACCAGATGGCCTCGGCAGCAGGGTCGGCGCTAACGCGGGTCAGGCGGGCGGCAAGGGCACGGCCGCCGCGCAGCGCGAGTTGCGGCTCATCGAGGGCCAGGGCGCGCGTAAGGACGGAGTCAGAGGCAC
>NZ_JBIVPK010000152.1:0-1440 GCF_044754605.1 Streptomyces sp. NPDC093064 | reverse complement strand
CAAGGCCCCGGGGAGAGTCGCGTTCGCCCGATTTGATCATGGGATGCCGTGCAGGGTGAGGATGGCTTCGGGGCGGGTGTGAGCGCGGCGGCCACTGGCGATGTTGGCCCAGCCGGCCCGGTGGAGGGCGGCGCGGGCCAGGTCGCGGAAGACACTCACAACGACGGGGGTGCGGTGGCGGCGGACCTGGCTCAGGTCCTCGCCGAAGACGACGTCCTTGGACCAGTGGACGGTGGATTCGATCATCCAGTGTCCGCGGGCCCAGGCGGCGATCTCGGCGGCGTCGGCCTGGTGGGCGGCGAGATCGGTGACCGCGTAGACGGTCTCGGTGCTCCACTTCTTCGTGCCGAGTCGGCGGCGCTTACGGTGGATGCGTACGACCTGTTTGGCGTGCGGGAACAGCAGGTTGTCCACGCTGGCGACCTTGACCTCGCGTACTTCCTCCCGGCCATGACCGCGGTCGCGGGAACGGTCTTGGACGGGTATCTCACGCCAGGGCAGCTTCGCCAACTGGCGGGCGAGGGTGGGCTGGTTGTGCTTCACGGACAGCAGGTAGTGCGCTTTGCGCTGCTCCACGAGGTAGCGGGCATGGGCGGTCTGGGCGTGCAGGGCATCGACGGTGACGACCGCGTCGGTGAGGTTGGTATCGGCGATCTGGTCCAGCAGCGGGGCGAACTCGGGGATTTCGTTGGTTTTCGCGCCGATCTCACGCAGGGCCGCGGTCAGCGCGTCGTCGTGGCGCACCGCGCTGAGCACGAACACCTTCGATCCGTCGGCGCGTACCGCACCGCGCAGGCATTTACCGTCGACGGCGATCGCACGTCTGCGGATGGTCTGGTGGCCTGGACGGACGCGTCGGGCGGTGCGGTGGGCGCGGCGCTGTTCACGCTCGCGGGTGCCGTCCGGGTTCACCGGCGCAAGGGGTGCGGTGGCGAGAGCAGTCAGGTGGACGAAGCCGGCCGCGGTCAGCGCCGCCGGATCGACCCTGGCAAACGCGTCACGCAGGGTGCGTTCACCTGGAGCGCGGTAGCGCCCGGCGAAGGGATCGTACGGGCAGCCGAGCCGGGCCAGAACCTCCTGCTCACACCGCCGTGCCCATTCCGCGATGGAGACAAGGGAGTTGTGCCCGGCACAGGTCATCGCGCAGACGCCGACGGCGAGCAAGGTGGTCAGCTGGAAACGTCGCCCCCGACGGTCGCGTGGGTCGGGCACACGGGCCAGGGCATCCAGGAGTCCGGGCGGCACGACCGCCGCCGGGTCGACAGGCGGGGGCGTCGTGACGGGCGCAGCAGCGGTGAGAGAAGATGAGGCAGCGGGCACGGCAACCTTGCAGATCGTGAAGCGTAGAGAACTCCATGATCTACAAGCGCCGTGCCCGCTCTGCGTCCGGAGCCCACCACATGATCAAATCGGGCGAACGCGACTCTCCCCGGGGCCTTG
>NZ_JBIVPK010000151.1:0-1446 GCF_044754605.1 Streptomyces sp. NPDC093064 | reverse complement strand
AGAGGGCTTCTCGAAACCGAGTGTGGGGCTGGGGATTCCGTACGGGTGTGCTGTTCAGGTGATTGTGGCCGCGCGGGGGCATGAAGGCAGGGCCTCTCGGTAGCACAGAGGGTGTCTACGCCACTGCTCACCGGGAGGCCCTGTTGCCGCAGTTGTATCGGTCTGTTGTGGAACAGTCCATCCCGGACACTCGGGTGTGTGACTGTTTCGCCCACACGTACGGGAACGCCGCAGACAATGCGTCCGGCGGGCACCGCTATCCGACCGACATGACGGAAGCGGAGTGGACCGTGGTCCGCGGCATGATCCCGGTGCCGGCGTGGGCCGAGGGCCGGGGCGGCCGGCCGGAGGAGTACTGCCACCGGGACATACTCGACGCGATCCGCTACGTGGTGGACAACGGTGTGAAGTGGCCCGCGCTGCCTGCCGATTACCCGCCGTGGAAGGCGGTGCACCGGTTCTTCACCCGCTGGCGCAAGCAGGGGCTGATCGACGAGTTCCACGACCGGCTGCGCGCCGCGACGCGTGAAGCTCAGGGCCGGGATGCGGAGCCGACGGCGGGGGTGATCGACTCGCAGTCCGCGAAGGGCACCTCGACGGTCGCAGCCGCGACCAGCGGCTATGACGGCGGAAAGAAGATCAAGGGCCGCAAGCGGCACATCGTGGTGGACACCCTCGGCCTCATCCTGGCGGTGATGGTCACTCCCGCCTCGACGGGCGACCGGGACGCCGCCCAGGACCTCCTCTCCCGGGCCACAAGACGGCATCACCGGCTCAGGCGCGTGTGGGCGGACAGCGGATACACCGGCATGCTGGTGGGCTGGTGCGCGATGGCCCTGAACCTGATGCTGACCGTCATCCGCCGCAACGACGACCAAAAAGGCTTCGTCGTACTGCCCAAGCGGTGGATCGTCGAGCGGACCTTCGCCTGGCTCACCCGCTCCCGACGCCTGGCCCGCGACTACGAGCGGCTGCCGGCGAGTTCGGAGGCGATGATCCTGTGGTCGATGACCATGGTCATGACCCGCCGTCTCGGCCGCCCCCGCAGGCGAACCGGCCCGGCGCCGGCTCGTGCGCCCATCCCCGCGCAACGAGCCGCTTGAGCTTGCTCCGCACGCCCTCGATCTTCGCCGGAACCATCTCCAGCCCCAACAGGGCGGTGATCTCACGACAGTTCAGGGGTTCTCCGGCTGTGGTGCGGCGTTCGGCCAGCAGGCTCATGACCTGTTGATACTCCGGCGCCAGCACTTCGGCCGACAGCCCTTCCCGCCGGATGGGAACCACCGAGCCGGGCCTCGCCGCCGACGGCCCCGCGGCCTCGTTCCCCTCCGGCTTCCTGGCCGCCTCACCGTCCTGGCCTGCAGTTTCGCCCCCGTCCCACACCTCGCTGACCCGCCTGCGGGCGATCAGCCACTCGTCCCATTCCGACTGCGCCGCCTCCAGCTC
>NZ_JBIVPK010000150.1:0-1451 GCF_044754605.1 Streptomyces sp. NPDC093064 | reverse complement strand
AGTACCAGCTCAAACCCCGCGACTGGACAGCCGCCGCACGCGAGGGCCGCACCATCGCCCCCCTCGTCACCAGACTCAACGACATCCGCCGCCGCAGTCCGGCCCTGCGGCAACTGCGGGACCTGCACTTCCATCACACCGACAAGGACGCGGTGATCGCCTACTCGAAGCGGAGCGGATCGAACACGGTTCTGGTGGTCGCCAACCTCGACCCCCACCACACCCAGGAGGCCACGGTCTCGTTGGACATGCCGCAACTCGGCCTGGAATGGCACGAGTCGGTGCCGGTGCGCGATGAGCTGACCGGCGAGACCTACCACTGGGGCAGGGCCAACTATGTGCGTCTCGAGCCGGGCCACCGGCCCGCGCATGTCCTCACCGTCCTGCGACCGTCCACCCCGCAGATCGGAGGGTCACCGACAACATGATCGTCAATGAGCCCGTTCCGGACACCTTCGAAGACACTCCGGCCCAGGACCGGGACCCGGAGTGGTTCAAGCGTGCCGTGTTCTACGAGGTCCTCGTCCGCTCCTTTCAGGACAGCAACGGCGACGGCGTCGGCGACCTGAAGGGCCTGACCGCCAAGCTCGACTACCTCCAGTGGCTCGGCGTCGACTGCCTGTGGCTGCCGCCGTTCTTCAAGTCCCCGCTGAGGGACGGCGGATACGACGTGTCCGACTACGCCGCCGTGCTCCCGGAGTTCGGCGACCTGGCCGACTTCGTGGAGTTCGTCGACGCCGCCCACCAGCGCGGCATGCGCGTGATCATCGACTTCGTCATGAACCACACCAGCGACCAGCACCCGTGGTTCCAGGAGTCCCGCAAGGACCCCGACGGCCCCTACGGGGACTACTACGTGTGGGCCGACGACGACAAGCAGTACCAGGACGCGCGGATCATCTTCATCGACACGGAGGCGTCCAACTGGACCTACGATCCGGTCCGCAAGCAGTACTACTGGCACCGGTTCTTCTCCCACCAGCCGGATCTCAACTACGAGAACCCGGCCGTCCAGGAGGAGATGATCTCCGCGCTGAAGTTCTGGCTGGACCTGGGCATCGACGGCTTCCGGCTGGACGCGGTGCCGTACCTGTACCAGCAGGAGGGCACCAACTGCGAGAACCTCCCGGCCACGCACGAGTTCCTGAAGCGGGTGCGCAAGGAGATCGACACCCAGTACCCGGACAAGGTGCTGCTGGCGGAGGCGAACCAGTGGCCGGAGGACGTCGTCGACTACTTCGGCGACTACGCCGCCGGCGGCGACGAATGCCACATGGCCTTCCACTTCCCCGTCATGCCCCGCATCTTCATGGCCGTCCGCAGGGAAAGCCGCTACCCCGTCTCCGAGATTCTCGCCAAGACCCCCGCCATCCCCACCAACTGCCAATGGGGCATCTTCCTGCGCAACCACGACGAGCTCACCCTCGAAATGGTCACCGACGAAGAACGCG
>NZ_JBIVPK010000149.1:0-1456 GCF_044754605.1 Streptomyces sp. NPDC093064 | reverse complement strand
CACCGCAGCTGTAGTTCCGGCATCTGGGCTGGTCAGCGGCTTGCGGGGGTGGTGTGAGGGTATGGGTACGGCCACCATGATCATGAACGTTTGTGAGGACGTATCAGAACCAGGTGGCCGTGGAGGCCACGATAGCCCAGGCTGCCTGGGGTCGGTTGTTCCGGGCAGCCACGGACGCGATCGCGGACTGCTTCGCGCGGCGTGAGTCACGTGCAACGGCAGGGGAGATGATCACGGGGCTGCTGGCAGAGGTGGACACGCGGAACTGCTGGACGCTGGCTGAGGCGCTGGGGCATCCGGGTCCGCACCGGCTGCAGCACCTGCTGTCACGTGCGAGGTTCGACCACGACCGTGCCCGTGAGGAGATCGCCCGCCTGGTCGTGGGCGAACTCGCAGGCCAGGAGACGGTGCTGGTCGCGGACGAGACCGGGGATGCGAAGTCCTCGACCGACTGCGTCGGCGCCGGCCGCCAGTACTCCGGCGCGATCAAAGGCGTCGGGCTGTGCCAGGTCGCCGTGCACCTGGCCGTGGTCACCGCATCGGTGCGCGTGGTGATCGACCGGGCCCTTTACCTGCCGAGGGACTGGGCCGCGGACGAGGAACGCCGCACGGTGGCCGGCATCCCGGAGGAGATCATGTTCGCGACCAAGCTGCAGCAGACCGCCGCCATGGTCAAGAACGCGCTCGACCTGGGTGTGAGGGCACGCTGGTTCGCCGGCGACGAGGTGTACTCCGGTCGCGAACTACGCCGGAACCTGCGGGAGTTCGGGCTGGGTTACGCGGTCGGTGTGTCCCACGCGCACACGGTCACCGACGGAGCGGGCCGCCGGTGGAAGGCCGGCCGGTTCATCAACAAGGTGCTGCCGCACCAGTGGATGCGCATGCGGACCGGACACGGCACCAAGGGCACCCGCGAGTACGACTGGGCCTGGCTCGACGTCCGCGCGGACGACACCCCTGACGGACACCCCGAGGGCGTCAGTGTCCTGGTCGCCCGCCGGCACCGTTACACCGGCGAAACCTCCCTCTACCGCTGCTGGACGCCCGGCGACGTCACCCTCGCCCAGCTCGTGGAGGTGATCTGCCGCAGATGGCGGATCGAGGAGACATTCCAACTCGGCAAGACTTTCACCGGCCTGGACGAAGGCCAGGTGACCTGCTGGAACTCCTGGATGCGCTGGTCACTGTTCTCCCTGATCGCCGCCGCCGTCCTCGCACTCACAGCCGCTGCCACGACCAGCGTCGGCACTGCCGAACCGGCCCGCCTCGTCCCGCTGACCTGCCCCGAACTCGTCCGACTCCTACGGGCGTTCGTCCTCACACCGCCCGTTCGGGACGCGGAACACGTCCTGCACTGGATGACCTGGCGCCGCCACCATCAAGCCGTCGCGCAAGCCTGTCACCAGCGGCGACACGTTCTCCAGGACCAGCCATGACCGGAACTACAGCTGCGGTG
>NZ_JBIVPK010000148.1:0-1460 GCF_044754605.1 Streptomyces sp. NPDC093064 | reverse complement strand
CAGGGCCCCGGCGTTTGCCTCGGATGTCTGGTTGATCATGTGATGCCGTAGAGGGCGAGGACGCGGTGGCGTTCGGTGTGGGCTCGGCGTCCGGCGGCGGTGTTGACGTACCCGGCGAGCTTGAGCGCGCTGCGGATCAGGTCGCGGACGGCGGCGAGCACGGCGGGCGTATTGCGCGTCCTGACCTGGGACTTGTCCTCGCCGAAGACGACATCACGCACCCAGTGGACGGTGTTCTCCACGGTCCAGTGCCCTCGGGCCCAGGCGGCGATCTCGGCCGCATCGGCTTGTTCGGCGGGTAGGTCGGTGATGGCGTAGACGGTCTCGCTGGACCACTTCTTCGCCCCGTACAGACGGCGTCTGCGCTGGATGCGCAGGACCTGGCGGGCGTACGGGAAGAGCAGGCCGTCCACCGTGACGACCTGCACGTGACGCTGCTCGTGGCGGCCGTGGCCGCGGGCGTCGTCACGGTGGATCACGGGGACTTCTCTCCAGGGCAGGCGGTGAAGTTGGCGGGCTTGACCTCGCTGGTTGTTCTTGATCGTGAGGAGGTAGTGGGCGCCGCGTTCGCGCAGGTAGGCGGCGTGGACGTGCTGGGCGTGGAGAGCATCGGCGGTGATGACCGCCCCGGCGAGGTCGGCGTCGTCGATCTGGTCGAGCAGGGGCGCGAACTCGGGTATCTCGTTCGTTTTCGCACCGATCTCACGCGAGGCCAGGGTGATGCCGTCGCCGTGGCGGACTGCGGAGAGCACGAAAACCCGGCTGCCGTCAGGGCGCCTGGCACCGCGCAGGCACTTGCCGTCCACCGCGATCGCCCGGCGCCTGCGGCGCACCGGATCGGCCTGGGCGGCAGCCTGGTGGGCCCGGCGCTGTTCGCGCTCTGGGCCGCCGTCCGGCATCAGCGGCGCGGGAGTTGCCCGCTCGTCGGGGAACAGGGACGTCAGGTAGGCGAAGCCGGCCGCGCTGAGCTCAGCCGGATCCAGGCGCCCCAGCACGCTGCGCAGGGTCTTCTCACTCGGTACCCGGTAGCGGCCGAGGAGCGGGTGGTAGGGCAGGCCGAAGGCGGCCAGTTCCTCGGGGGCCGCACGCCGGCACCACTCCGCTGCCGCAGTGACCGAGTCATGGCCCGCGGGTGTCATCGCGCAGACCATCAGGGCCAGCAACGAGGAGAGCCGGTAGCGCACCCCGCTGGCTCCACGCGGATCGGTGAGCGACTCGAACTCCGCTACCAGGCTGCGTACTTGATGCCGCGCGACACCTTCACGCAGGGCATCCAGACGGGGCGCGGGACAAGTGGGAGCAGCGATGAGCGATGATGGTGGGACGAACACGGCACCTTCGTGGATCTTGAAGCGTAGAGAACTCCATGATCCACAGGGGCCGTGTTCGCCTACTTTCGGGGCCCACTACCGACATCAACCGATCAAGTCAGGATGAGCCGGGCAAACGCCGGGGCCCTG
>NZ_JBIVPK010000147.1:0-1469 GCF_044754605.1 Streptomyces sp. NPDC093064 | reverse complement strand
AGACCCAACGTCAGCCGGGAGAGCATCGCCGTCCCGGAGTTTAGGGGGCACCCACCCCGGTCGTATCTCACTCGTGTGGAACGTGGAAACCCCGCTGGGGTCCGGACGCGCAAGCGTCCGGTCAGCCGACCGTAAGGAAGGCCCAACTCCCCAGCGGGAACAGGATGACCCAAGAAGCCAACGCCGGTGGCCGAAAGGCAGCGGGAAACCGGGGCAGATGGCCAGCACCTCCGCTGGTCGCCCCGCATAACCGGCCGGATACGGGCACTGTCCGGACCCGCAAGGGTGCTGACGTGGGTCAGGTGGGCCTGTGAAGACTCGGTGATCAACAGCGCCGGAACCGAAGGGCAAGTTAGACACCGTGGCAACGACATCATCCGTGGCGGATACCGTCCAGGACGACAGCGTCACCACGATGAACGGACCTGAGGACGAGTCCACCGACTGGCAGTCGATCGACTGGCAGAACGCGGAGGACGAAGTACGGCGGCTGAGACAGCGGATCTTCACGGCGTCACAGGCAGGGGACCTCAAGAGGGTCCGCAATCTCCAGAAACTGATGCTCCGCTCCCGCTCCAACACGCTGGTGAGCGTGCGGCGGGCGACGGAGATCAACGCTGGCCGCAAGACGGCAGGGATCGACGGACGGGTCGTCCTGCTGCCCCAGGGGAAGGCCGAACTGGCCGACTGGATGCAGCACCGGGCAGCTTCATGGAAGCCCTTGCCCGTCAGGCGGGTCTATATCCCCAAGGCCAACGGTCGTCAGCGCGGCCTCGGGATTCCCGTGATCATCGACCGGTGTCTTCAAGCCGTGACGCTGAACGCGTTGGAGCCCGAGTGGGAGGCACGGTTCGAGCCGAGATCCTATGGATTTCGTCCCGGTCGTGGCTGTCATGACGCGATCGGAGCGATCTTCCTGGCCGCCAAGGGCAAGAGCCCGAAGCGCCAGTGGGTCCTTGACGCGGACCTGGCAGCGGCGTTCGACCGCATCGACCACGACCGCCTCATGGCCGCCATCGGACAGTTCCCCGCACGGGGGCTGGTCGAGCAGTGGCTCAAGGCAGGAGTGATCGACCGCGGCGTCTTCGCCCCGACCGAGGAGGGGGTTCCGCAAGGCGGGATCATCTCCCCGGCGCTGATGAACGTGGCCTTGCACGGGATGGAAGAGGCTGCCGGAGTCCACTACCGGCTCACCGGCCCACGGGCTGGTGAACTGGCAGTCGGCTCGCCGACTCTGATCAGGTACGCCGACGACCTGGTGGTTCTCTGTCACAGCCGTGACGAGGCCCAGCAGGTCAAGGAGCGGCTCGCCCGGTGGCTCAAGCCCCGAGGTCTGGCCTTCAACGAGGACAAGACGCGCATCGCGCACCTCGATGAGGGCTGTGACTTTCTGGGCTTCACCGTCCGCCGCTATCACGGCATGCTGCTGATCAAGCCGAGCAAGGCATCCGTGCGACGGATCCGGGCAC
>NZ_JBIVPK010000146.1:0-1495 GCF_044754605.1 Streptomyces sp. NPDC093064 | reverse complement strand
TACGGCAGCTGTAGATAGCCCTGCCTGCGTTCATTGCGGCTGGTCAGCTACGTGATGGGGGCGGGTGCGGGCACGAGGACGGCTGCCCCGATCATGACGTGGTGTGACGCAACATCAGAACAAGACGGCCGCTTCGGCCACGGTAGACGACGAAGGTCACGACATCGCGTTCGGGGGCCTGTTGGCTTCGTTGTCCGGCTGCTTCGCCCGCTCCGAGACCCGGAAAACGTTTGCGCGGATGACACGGGGCATGCTGATGGAGCTCGAGGACGTCAACTGCTGGAGCCTGGCCGAGGCGATCGGTGAGCGGGGCCCGCACCGGCTGCACCATCTGCTGTCCCGTGCGGTGTGGGACGAGGACGCGGTGCTGAAGCGGACGGCGGCCTGGGCCGTGGACCTGCTCGACGACGGCGACGGGGTCCTGATCGCGGACGAGACGGGGGACGCGAAGTCCTCGACCGACGCGGTGGCCGCGGCCCGCCAGTACTCCGGCTCGGTCGGCGGCGTGGACCTGTGCCAGGTCGCCGTGCACCTCACCTTCGCCTCGTCCGCCGGGCACTGCCTGATCGACCGGCGCCTGTACTTCACCAAGGAGTGGGCCGGCGACGAGGAACGCCGCAAGCTGACCGGCGTCCCCGACGAGCTGTGCTTCGCGGCCAAGCCGCGCCTCGCAGCGGACATGCTCCACGTCGCCGTTCAGCAGGGCATATCCGCCTCGTTCTTCCTGGGCGACGAGGTCTACGGCGGGCGGGAGTTGCGTACCGTCTGCCGCGAGCTGGGCCTGGGCTACGTCGTGGGAGCGCGCTCCAACCACCAGGTCACCACCCCGGCCACGAAGCTGAGCGTGACCAAGGCCGCCGCCCGGCTGCCGAAACGGGCCTGGCAGCGGATGCGGACCGGCGCGGGGCAGAAGGGCGTACGCGACTACGACTGGGCGATGATCGAGGTCACCACCGATGACACCCCTGACGGACACGACCGCGATGCGGGGACATCAGTACTGCTGGTCCGCCGGCACCGCTACACCCGCACCATGTCCTACTACCGCTGCTTTGCCCCGGGCCCGGTGACACTGGCGCGACTGGTGTCACTGGTGTGCCTCAGGTGGCGGGTGGAGGACGATTTCCAGGAGGCGAAGGAGATCTGCCACCTCGACAAAGGTCAGGTCACCTGCTGGAACTCCTGGCACCGCTGGAGCGTGATCGCCCTGGTCGCCTACGCTTTCCTGGCCGTCGCCGCCGCTTTTGAACGAGCCGCCCAGGCTGGCCGGAACGACCCCGCCGAGGCCGACCTCGTCCCCCTCAGCAGTCACGAACTCCTCCGCCTGCTGCGGGCCTTGATCCTTCCTCCGCCCCGACGAGACCGCGACCACCTGCTGTGGTGGTCGACCTGGCGCCGCCGCCATCAACACCGCGCCCGCCTCTGCCACCGCCGTTGGCACGCATACGCCGGCACCACACCATGATCAGCAACGACTATCTACAGCTGCCGTATC
>NZ_JBIVPK010000145.1:0-1517 GCF_044754605.1 Streptomyces sp. NPDC093064 | reverse complement strand
ACTAGTGCTGCTCCGCGTTAGTTCGTGGAGGTGTCACGCGGCTTTGACTGGGCTGGCGTCGTAGGTCCAGCGGTAGGGCTTGGCGGTGGTGTTGTGCGCGATCACGTAGGCGTCCATTTTGTCGATGAGGTCGTCACGGCTGGGGAAGTCGCCGTGTCGTAGGACCCGGCGGGTCAGGGCTGAGAAGAACAGTTCGACCTGGTTGAGCCAGGAGGCGTGCGGCGGGGTCCAGTGCACGTGCCAGCGGGGATGGTCGGCCAGCCATGCCTTGGTTGTCCGTGCGATGTGGGAGGCGCCGTTGTCCAGCACGACGTGGATGGCGTGGCACGGGTTGATGGTCCGCTCGAGCATCCGCAGGAAGTCGATGAAGGTCGCTGCGTTGTTGCGGGCGATGGGCCGAGTGAGGACCTCGCCGGTGCGCACGTTGAGCGCGGCGCTGATCGAGACGGTGCCGTGGCGGATGTATTCAAATTCCTGGCGGGGCGGCCGGCCGGGTCCGGCGGGACGGCCGGGGTGCTTGCGGGAGCGGGCGGCGATGGCGGTCTTCTCGTCGATGGACAGCACCACCGCGTCGTTCGGCGGGTTGAGGTAGAGGTTGCAGATGTCGGCGGCCCGTTCCCAGAACTGGGGATTGTCGCGGCGGGTGAGCCAGCCGCGGACTTTGTGCGGCTTGAGGTCCAGGCCGGCCAGGATCCGGCCGACCTGGGACGGGGAGATAGCGGCGGACGTGGTGTCCGCGACCTGGGTGGCGATGGTGCGGTGCGTCCATGTCGACTCCGGGTGGGGTGGTGCACTGGTTGCGGCAGCCACCACGGCCAGCCGCACCTGACTGTCGTAAAGGCGTGGCCGCCCTGGGCGTGGAGCGTCTTTGAGTCCCTCCATCCCGGCAGCGGTGAACCTCCCTCGCCACTTGCGGACCGTGTTCACGTTGACTGCCAGCGTTCGGGCGATGGCGGCGTTGGACGCTCCCGCAGCGGCAGCGAGCACAATCTTCGCCCGCAGCACCGCCCGCACTTGCCCGCGCGTGGAGCCGGCAAGGCTTGTCAGCCGCGCTCGTAACGCCTCGTCCAGCACCACCGACACTGCCTGCCTGTTCCCACCCATGACAGGTGATCATGGCGCAGCGCAATCGTTGCCGGGCAAGATGGGGGACGTGCCGAAGAACCCGCCCGAGTCCATGCAGCACCACCTCCGCGTCCGACTGCGCGACCACGCGCGGGAACGCTGGCCCCAACTCTCGGGCGTCCAGGTCCGTTTTCGGACCGGATTCGCCTACGTGGCAGGCGAAACGCCGGGCACAGAGGAACCGCTACCACTGTGCCGTCTGCGCTTCACCGGCGTCCTGCACACCTGGGGCTTTGCCATCTACCTCGCCAGCAGCGGCAAATACCAAGACAACTTCCTGCCCACCGGCCTGCCATTCGGCTCACCCGAAGAAGCGCTCGACTGCGCCTGCGGCCTCTACCTCAACGACCCCACCGCCTGGACCACACCACCCTCCACGAACTAACGCGGAG
>NZ_JBIVPK010000144.1:0-1583 GCF_044754605.1 Streptomyces sp. NPDC093064 | reverse complement strand
AGCTTGAATTTAAAGGTTCCCCCTCAGCCTTCAAGGTCGGGGGGTGTCTTGTTTGTGGGGGTGTTTGCCGACGGGGTGGCGGGGTGCGGGGCTGGTGGTGCGGCCTGGTGGGCGGCCGGGGCCGGGTCGGGTGGCTTTCGGCGGTCTGGCGGGGGTGCCCAGGATCCGTCGGATCCGGGGATAGCCGCGTCGGACGCGGCCGGGAGTGAGCCGATCCGGTGTGAGGGGTTTCTCCCAGGGGCGGCGGAGGTCGTCGGTGAGGGGGCGGGCGAGGCGGAGTTGGGTGTAGGCGGCGATGATCAGCCAGACCCATCGGTCGGCTTGTTCGGGGGTGCGGAGCCGGGGTCGGGTCATGCCGAGGGCCTGCTTGAAGAACCGGAATGTGTGTTCGATGTCGAATCTTCTGAGGAAGATCCGCCACAGGCGGTCGACGTCGTGCGTGGTGGCGTCGGGGACCGAGTGCCACAGCCACAGTGGCTTGGGGTCGCGGTTGCCGGGCAGGTACTCGACCTCGAGGTGGACCAGCGTCCCCTCCACGTTGGGCAGGGCGCCGGGATGGTCGGCCCAGCTGCCCTGGCGGCGCTCGAGTTTGGGGTGCAGGCGTCCCCAGCAGCGGGCGGTCACGGCACCGAACCGGTCGTGGCGGGTGGTGGACTCCTGGGCGGGTGCGGGGTGAGTGGCCGGGTCGGCGAGCCGGAAGGGCTCGCCGTGACGCGGTTGCCGGCCTTTGGTGGGTCCCTTGCGACGGCCGGGCGGGTAATACATGACACGGTCGGCGCGGATCCGCCCGAGCAGCCGGACCGGCTCGTCACGCAGCAGCCACGTCAGCCGCACGATGTCGTAGCCGGAATCCAGCACGAACAGCACCTCGGGGTCGCCCTCGCGCCACTGCCCGGCCTCGCGCAGACGCGCGAGCAGGTCCCGGACTTGGGAGGCGGTGACCTCGGTCAGGTCATCGTCCGGGCCGAGGCGGATCGCGTCCAGCGGCCCGGTCCACGAGGTCCGTCCTCCGCCCAGCGCGGCGGCGACCTGGTAGGGCCACCCCGGGATCGTCTGCCGCACCCCGTCACAGCGACACGGCCGGTAGCAGTGCAGCCGGTCCGGCGAGCACTCCGCGTCCGGACGCGGCCACGGCGTCACGTCCAACGCGATCGAGATCTGCCCGTCCGTCCCACGCGGCAGCTCCAGCCCCGCCAACACCCACCCCAGCCGCGACACATCCAGACGCCCCCGAGCGAGCGCGTCATACATCGCCCCGTGCCCACGCCGGTGCACCGCCTCAAGCGACAACTCCGGCAGCGACACCACCGGGGAACCGGCACACAACATTGCATCCGTCAGCTCGAACAACGCATCCGCACGGCGCGGCATCGCCGCATACAACTCCATCCGAAAGAAGGACAGTTCGGCTAGTGCCTGCCGATGAGCGACTTCGTGGACGATACTCGACACCAGCGACCTCCTGGCCCGTTGTGCGACTCGACATCACACAGCGTGAAAGGGAGGTCGTCGTCATGTCCGGCAGATTCCCATGTGGGTGAACCACTCGATCCCCGAACGATCACCGAAGGTTTAATTTCAAG
>NZ_JBIVPK010000143.1:0-1592 GCF_044754605.1 Streptomyces sp. NPDC093064 | reverse complement strand
ATCGGCACCGTCAAGAAGGCGCTGGTTGACCAGGGCTTCAAGAAGACCGTCGTCGAGCACGGCACCACGGTCGGTATCGACGTCGAGATCGTCGAACGCAATCCCGCCGACCAGGGCACCGGCTTCGTTCCGCAGGCCAAGCGCTGGATCGTGGAGCAGACGCTCGGCACCCTCATGCTGTTCCGGCGGCTCGTGCGTGACTACGAGAGCAGGCCGAAGTCCTCGGAGTCCAGGGTGCGCTGGGCCATGATCGACGTGATAGCGCGCCGGCTCACCGGCCAGACCACGCCGACCTGGCGCGGGTGAGCGTGTGGACGCCCAGGTCACCCCGCTCCTGGAGCGGATCGACGCACGCGAGCGGGAGATCGGCACCGCCGCGGAAGAGCTCCGCGCGCAGGTCGACGCACTCGCCGCGCGTCTGCGTGAACTCGACGAGGAGATGGGGAACTTGGCGGTGACCCGCAAGACGCTCCTTGCCCTACCGCCGACCGCTCCGGAACCGACCGATCCGCCGCCGGTCCTGCCGGCTCACCCGGCCTACCAACAGATCCTCGACGCATTCGCCGACGCCGTCGGACCGATGCGCGCCCGCGACCTGTGCGAGCGCCTCGATCTCGCCGTCACACCGAAGAACACCGAGAGCACCCGGCACAAGCTCAAGCGCCTGGTCGGTCTCGGCGTCCTTACCGAGACCGAACCCGGCTTGTTCGCCCAGCGCCGTCCGTAGCTGCCCTCCGCCGAGTCGCCAGCCCGCCACGGCTGCCCGCCACCGGGCTCGATGCGTGATCGCTAATGGCCTGTCGTGCGGAGCCACCGCAGCGTTGCGACGAGCTCTTCGCCGAAGTCCTCGCAAAGCGCGAGCAACTCGCGTCCCGCGGACGAGTCGAGCAGCCCATCGGAATCGGGAAAGGTCCGGAGGGCGCCGTGGCAGACGGACTCGACAACGAAGTTGCGTGAGGCGAAGTAGCCCTCGCCGCTCGTCCGGTCTGCCAGGTTGGCGAGGTACTGGTGGTGCGCTTCCTCCGAGGGATGGGAGTAGAACGAGCCCTCGACGAGACTGTCCAGGTAGCCCGCCAGGCCGGACGACAACTCGACTACTCGTTTGGCCTCGTCCAGGCCTGGCTTGTCGAGCAGCTCGCCGAAGGCCCACAAGCCCCCGAAGATTTCCAATTGGAAGAGCTGGACCGTGTCCGGGTCGACTTCGGACTCGAAGATCGGGGCCGTGCACAGCTCGGCGAATGCCTGACCGTAGGCGTGGTTCGACTGTTCCCCAGGAGGTTCCGTTGCCAGTCGGAACAGCGACTCCAGCACATGCGGGTCGACGCCCCAGTCCGCATCCATTTCGAACGCGAGTACCGGCGCACGCCACCGCCACAGCACCAGAGCGGCGGCCTGACGCTGGCGAACGGGCTTCAGGTCAGCCAACCGCTCGTTCTGTGCCACGTCGGTGCGTCAACCCTTCTGATCGCCGTGCCCCCGGCCCCTTCGCCTCGGGACACTGTAGAAGCTGCCGAAGGGACCGCGTGACCTTCCGAGCCGTGGCCAACTCAAGCCCGCATCCGAAGCGGACATACCGGCTCAAAACGTCCTCT
>NZ_JBIVPK010000142.1:0-1627 GCF_044754605.1 Streptomyces sp. NPDC093064 | reverse complement strand
GAGTCGACCGTTCACCTGCGGTGACGCCCCGCGGGCGTGAAAATCGGTACAGGGGCTGTCCGCCGACGCCGCTTGATGTTTGGGCTGTGAGCCCGCATAGGAGTCTGGTGAGGGAGCCGTCCGAGGGGCCGCACACTGTCGCCTTGAGCACGCCGATCAGCTTCTCCGCACCCCTCAGGCTCCCCGGGCAGCTCCTGCCCGAACCAGACAACAAGGGGCACTTCATGGAGGAATTGAGAGAAGACCACGACGACGGAACAGTCGCCAGGGTCGCGGCGATCGACATCGCCAAGGCATCCGGAATGGTCTGCCTGCGCGTACCGCACGACACCCTCGAGGGCCGGCGCATCCAGAAGGTCTGGACGGTCGCCTCTACCACGAACGCCATCCTGGAGCTCGGCGACAAGCTGGTCTGCCAGGGCGTCGAGCGGGTCGTCATGGAAGCGACGGGATCGTACTGGCGCCCGTTCTTCTACCTGCTCGAAGCCCGCGGCCTGGACTGCTGGCTCGTCAATGCACGCGACGTGAAGAACGTTCCCGGGCGCCCCAAGACCGACAAGCTGGACGCGGTCTGGCTGGCCAAGCTCGCCGAACGCGGCATGGTCCGGGCCTCGTTCGTCCCGCCCAAGGCCGTCAGGCAGCTGCGGGACTTCACCCGCACCCGCACCGTGTTCGTCCAGGAACGCACCCGCCACAAGCACCGCGTCGACAAGGCTCTGCAGGACGCGCAGATCAAATTGTCCGGTGCCGTCTCGGACCTTTTCGGCATGTCCGGGCGGGCCATGCTCGACGCGATGGTTGCCGGTGAATGTAACCCCCGCACCCTCGCCGACCTGGCCAAGGGCAGCCTGGTCAAGAAGAAGGCCGCCCTCATAGAGGCCCTGACCGGCCAGTTCGAGGAACACCACGCCCGGCTGCTGCGGGTGCTGCTGGCCACCGTCGACCATCTCACCGCACAGATCCAGGAACTCGACCGGCTTATCGCCCACACGCTGGAGGAGGTCACCACCCCGCGCGACGCGGGAGCGGGACCGTCCGCCGGCGGCGTGAACGCCCGCGTCCTGGCCGAGAAACTGGACGCCGTCCCCGGGATCGGCCCGGCCACCGCACAGATCATCCTCGCCGAGATCGGCGCGGACATGAGCCGCTTCCCCACCCCCGAACACCTGGTGTCCTGGGCCAAGTTATGCCCCCGCACGATCCAGTCCGGCGCGAAGAACACCACAGGCCCGGCCGGGCAGGGCAACCCCTGGCTCAAGGGCGCCCTCGGCGAGGCCGCCAACGCCGCCGCCCGCACCGACACCTTCCTCGGCGCCCGCTACCGCCGCATCGTCAAACGCCGCGGCCACGCCAAAGCCCTGGTCGCCGTCGCACGATCGATACTCGTCATCACCTGGCACCTGATCAACGACCCGGACGCCTTCTACCAGGAACTCGGCGCCGACTGGCATCAACGCCATATCAATCCCGCCCGCAAGACCCGCGACCTCGTCCGCCAGCTCCAGGCCCTCGGTCACCAGGTCACCCTCGAACCCGTATCCGCCTGACCAAGCTCGCCCCGACATCCGGCCCGCAAGCGGCCCGGATGCTGCCGCCTGCCCTCCCGCACATCGATTTTCCGATCAGC
>NZ_JBIVPK010000141.1:0-1650 GCF_044754605.1 Streptomyces sp. NPDC093064 | reverse complement strand
CACAAACGTTCATGATCATGGTGGCCGTACCCATACCCTCACACCACCCCCGCAAGCCGCTGACCAGCCCAGATGCCGGAACTACAGCTGCGGTGTCGGTCTGCGTGGGAGTTCGATCGCTCCGGACACGATGAGAGGTGTTTCCTGCAGATGGCTCGGACTGCAAACGTCAACGATCCGGTCGTGAGCTTTAGAAACGACGGGCTGGTCGCGGTGGTGGCGGACGGCGCTGAGGACCGAATCTCATCTCAGGGGTCTCGCCCCTGGTCTACGGTGCGGTTCCTCAGCTGCCGACCGCCACCACCGCGCCTGTCGGGCCGAAGCAGGAACCCGCACTCTTCTTTGAGTTCTCACAGACCAGGTACCGGGAGGCGATGCCCTGCTTCACTGCCCATTAGGTCTACGGGCGGGAGAAGGCCTTCCGCTCCTTCCTGGAGGAACATCGCTTGCCCTATGTGGTAGCGGTCCAGGCGAACACGCCGGTGCTGGCGCGCCCGGGATGGCGGCGTGCGGGGCGGCTGGTGGAGCGTGTCGCCCGGGAGGAGGACTGGGTGGAGCTGCCGGCCGGGCCCTCCCAGCTGGACACCCGCATCTGGCAGTGGTGGGCGCGCCGGATCGTCGACCCGGACGAGTCGGCCGGTGAAGAGGTCTGGGCACGATGGATCATCGTGCGCCGCCGCCCCGAGGATCCGGCCAAGCGCGACTACTACCTGGGCTGGGGACCGCCCGGGACAGCGTTGGAAGACCTTGTGCTGGTCCCGGGAGCGCGCTGGAGGGTGGAAGAGGCGATCAAGCTGGCGAAGTCCGCCTGCGGGCTGGCCGACTACGAGATCCGTTCCTTCCACGGCTGGTACCGGCACATCACCCTCGCCCAGCTCGCCGCGGCCTTCCTGGCCGGCTGCGACGCCCAAGCCGCCCGAGAACAGGGCCCACTGGCCTCCACCCGCTTCGGCCACGAGCTGCCTACACCGGCCGGCAGCCAGAGAGGGGGACCACCGCCGGCACCCCGGCCCCCGTCCGCTTCACCGCCTTCGAGATCCAACGCCTGATCGTCCTGCTGGCCCCGCAACCCGACCGGGCCGAGCGTATCCGGAACGGCCTGGCCTGGTACCTGCAGCGACGCACCACCGAGGGCATGTCCAAGCGCGAGATCATCCGATGCCTCAAGCGGTACGTCGCCCGCGAGCTCTACCGCCACATCCAGCCGCCTTCCGCGACTTGACGAAACATAGGGGCTTCTACGCCACCCATAACACTCCCGAGATCAGAACGTGGCTGGGTCGGCATCCGCGCTTCCACGTCCACTTCACCCCGACCGGTTCCTCCTGGATCAATCAGGTCGAGCGCTGGTTCGGCCTGCTGACTGACAAGCTGATCCGACGCGGCGTCCACACCTCCGTCCAGGCCCTCGAGAGCGACATCAAGGAGTGGATCACCACCTGGAATGAGAACCCGCGGCCATTCACCTGGACCAAGACCGCCGACGAGATCCTCAAGTCCCTCGCTGACTACCTCACCAAGATCAACCCGCCAACCACCAAAAACCAGCAAGATACTTAGCTTGAAATTAAACCTTCGGTGATCGTTCGGGGATCGAGTGGTTCACCCACATGGGAATCTGCCGGACATGACGACGACCTCCCTTTCACG
>NZ_JBIVPK010000140.1:0-1700 GCF_044754605.1 Streptomyces sp. NPDC093064 | reverse complement strand
GGGGCCGGGCAGGCGTTGATCGACCGGGAGTTGTACCTGCCGAAGGAGTGGACAGGCGATCCGGCGCGCTGCCGGGCCGCGCACGTGCCCTTGGACCGCGGTTTCGTGACCAAGCCGCGGCTGGCCGAGGTGATGATCGAGCGGGCGCTGCCCGACCTGCCCGTGGCCGAGGGCAAGGTGTGGGTGGCTGCCGATGAGACATCCGATGCGGAAGAACTGTCAAGCAGCAGACTTGAGTTGTGTGTCTGAAGGTGTTGCCGGGAAGGCGACGGCCTCGTCGTAGTGGACGCGGTGGGTGAGGCAGTGGTGGAGGCAGCCGAGCATGCGGTTGAAGAGGTTGCGCTGGGCGGCGGTGTGGCGGTCTCCAGCCTCGCGACGGCGGTCGTAGTGGGCTCTGGCGCCGTCCGAGTGGGCCATGGCCGCGAAGGCCCACATGTATCCGGCGGCGGCCAGCCTCTGGTTCTTGACCCGGCGGGCCAGGACGGCCACGCTCTTGCCGGAGGCCCTGGTGATCGGGGCCGATCCGGCGTATGCCTTGAGGCCCTTGGCGTCGGAGAAGCGGGATCGGTCGTCGCCGATCTCGGCGAACACCCAGGCGCCGCTGAGCGCGCTGAGCCCTGGGAAGCCGGTGATGATCTCGGCGTCCGGGTGCTTCTCAAAAGACTCCACCGTGGCCTGGGCGAGGTCGTCGGCGCTGGTGCAGGCGGCATCCAGCTGCCGTAGCAGTGCGAGGGTCTGGCGGCCCATGGCCTCTTCGACCAGCGGGAGCTGGCGCATCTGCGGGGCACGCAACGCGGTCTGGAGACGTTCTGCCTCGGACTCGATGGTGTTCTTGCGGCCGGCCTTCTTCAGCAGCGACCGCAGCTGGGCAAGGGTGAGTCGGGCAGCCTGGGCAGGAGTGGGGGCGGCGGCCAGCAGGACGCGGGCGATGGGGTGGCACACGCCTTCGCGACGCACGCCGACGGCGGCGAGGAAGCCGGGGAAGTACTCGCGCAGGTGCGAGGTGAGCTTGTTGGCGGCCTGGGTGCGGTCCCACACGGCATCCTGCTGGGCGCGGGCGAGGACCGCGATGGCCTGGGCGAGCTCGGAATCGGCCGGCAGCTTGCGGTGGGCGGAGGCGTCCGTGCGCAGAATGTTCGCGAGCACCATGGCGTCAAGGTGGTCGGACTTCTTGCGCGAGACCGAATGACGGTCGCGGTAGCGGGCGGCGGCCATCGGATTGATCGCGTAGACCGGGCGGCCGGTCGCACGCAGGCAGGCGACCAGCAGGCCGCGGGAGGTTTCGATGGCCACGGGGATGGGCTCTTCGGCGGTATCGCCGTGCTCAGTGAGCATGTGCAGGAGTTGAGCCAGGCCGTCGGCGTTGTCGTCGATGCGGGCCCTGGCCAGTAAGGATCCAGCGTTGTCGACCAGCAGAACATCGTGGTGGTCGCTGGCCCAGTCGATGCCGCAGAATGTGCTCAATCTTTTCATGTCCTCTCGGGCGTCGCGGAGATTTTGGCTGGTCACAGCCGCGCAGGGGCACGCGTCTCCCTAATGGAAGGGCTCGATGGCCCAGCATCCGATTAGCCGTTCGCAACCCCAGCTGTCTGCAGGGCCCTCGGTCACCGCAGCTGTAGTTCCGGTCATGGCTGGTCCTGGAGAACGTGTCGCCGCTGGTGACAGGCTTGCGCGACGGCTTGATGGTGGCGGCGCCAGGT
>NZ_JBIVPK010000139.1:0-1928 GCF_044754605.1 Streptomyces sp. NPDC093064 | reverse complement strand
AAATCGGGTAGGAGGGCCGGGTCGCCCAGCCCTCCTCCCACACCACCGGACATGCGGGTCACGCATCCGGCGGTTCACCGAGCTGATCTCATCCGGTGCCAGGTCGTCTTGAGCGTGAGCAGGCCAAGGTCTTCCCAGTAGGAGTTGGGCAGCGCTCGCTGGAGGACAGGTGAGCCCGCGATCCGCCAGTAGCCCTTGCTGCTGTTCCCCCACTGGTGGGAGAACGACTCGTTGATCCCGAGCCTGCGCAAGTTCGCCCGGCGGGTCCGGGGCATCTTCCATTCCTTCCAGCGGATCTGCCGCATCCTGCGGCGGAACCACTCGTCCAGGTCCCGGAACGGCCTGAAGGCGTCCGAGAGCTGGAAGTAGCCCATCCACCCGGTCATATACCGGTTGATCCTCGCGATACGGTCTTCCATCGCGACGCTCCACCGGCGCGAGGTCAGTTCCCGGATCTTCGCTTTCCAGCGCGTCAGCGCCTTCGGATCGACCCGGATCTTCACCCCGCCCAGGGTGTAGTAGAAAGCGAACCCCAGCATCGTTGCTCTGCTGGCTGGTATGACCTTCGACTTCTCCCGGTTGACCCTCAACTTCAACCGCTGCTCGACCACGGCCGTGACCGAGTCGAGCACCCTGCGGGCGGCCCGCTCGCTCCGCACGAAGACGCGCACGTCGTCGGCGTAACGCACGAACCGATGACCGCGCTTGAACAACTCCCGGTCCAGGTCGTCGAGCATGATGTTCGACAAGACGGGCGAGAGCGGGGATCCCTGCGGGGTCCCCTCCTCGCTCGGCATCTTCACGCCGTCCACCATGATCCCGGCTTCCAGGTACCTGCGGATCAGTTTCAAGACCCTGCGGTCACGGACCTTGCGAGCCACCCGCGCCATCAGGACATCATGTTGGACACGGTCAAAGAACCGGTCCAGATCAAGATCCACGACCCACCGGTTGCCATCCTCAATCGCCCGCCGCGCGACCCGGACCGCCTGATGGGCGGACCGGCCGGGACGGAACCCGAAGGACGACCCCGAGAACTGCGGGTCGAAGATGGGCACGAGTACCTGCGCGATGGCCTGCTGGATCAAACGGTCCAGCACCCGCGGCACCCCCAGCATCCGCTCGCCACCGCCAGGCTTCGGGATGATCACCTGACGGACCGGCGCCGGCCGGTAAGTGCCCGCGTCGAGCTCGGCCCACACGGCGGGCCAGTGGACCAGCAGCCACGGCCGCAACTCGGCAGTAGTCATGCCATCCACTCCGGGAGCACCCCGGTTCGCTTCGACGCGTTTAAGCGCCGCGAGCAGGTTCTCCTTCGAGAGCATCAGCTCCCACAGCGAGGAATCCCGATCGCGGTGAACGTCCTTTGCGGGACGCACCGACCGGTCACTACGCTCCGCCGGGACGTTTCCGGGATGCACCGGTCCCTCCCCGGTCGGCACCGCCGAAGCGGACTTTCCGCGATCACCGTGACCAGTACGAGCAGCCACCGCATCACCCGTTCCACTCGATGTTCGGCCCTTCCCAGCCCATCACCCACAGGTAGTCAACCCAGCTGGTACTACGGCCTCTGCTGACTTCTGCCCGGTCAGACAACACCTTCCGGCGCTACCCGTCGGCGCGGCGACGCCTCAGCACAACCGACACCCGGACAGATCTCCCCAGGTAAGGACGATCAATGTCCCTGGATCCCCGCCGCGTTTACGCCCTGGCCTTCTTGGCAGTGACGGGCATCGCCCTCTGTTGCGGGCTCACCCGACCAGCACGCCTCATACGCGGTTCGTGTTCCTCGGTACCCAGGTCTCGCCTCGAGCTTCCTTCAGACCCCACCTCACGATGACGCCCTTGCCTCCGGCTCGGGGTTAGCACTACCTCTTCCCCCAGGGGACTTCCACCCCCAATCGATCGCCCATGCTGGGCGCACAACA
>NZ_JBIVPK010000138.1:0-1961 GCF_044754605.1 Streptomyces sp. NPDC093064 | reverse complement strand
ACCAACGTCAGGTGGACTGGCAGTTCACCACCCACGATGCACGCATCAAACTGCGCCATCTCTATCCCAAACATTAGCCGCGACAGTCTACTAGTGCCGCGGCGACGAGCTTGGGATCGAGGGTGTTCACCAGGTCGGCGAGTCGAGTGCTCCGGAGGGTTCGGGGTGTATGCCGCAGGGGTCCAGGAGGTGGCTGACATAGGCGGTTGACGCCGGTGCCCGGCCGGTCTTGGTGATCCGGGTGACGATCACGTGGGCGACGGTAGTGCCGCTGAACCCTGACAGGCCTTTGGCCTTCACTCCCCGGACGGGGTCGATGAGCACGATCTTGCCGGGGCGGGCGAATCGGAAGTACTGCCGCATCACGGTCAGGCTGCGTTGGCGGGCTTTGGACATGGTCGCCAGGAAGGCTTCGGCGTCGCGGACGTCGGTCAGGGCCCAATCCTGTGCGGGGGACGTGCCGCTCACAGGCGAGAAAGTGTCTCCAGAATCGAGGCATGGACATTCCCAAGCTGCTGGAATCTGCCTCACTGCTGGTCCCCGAAGAGGTCGCCACCGAGAACGACATCACGGTGAACGACGTCTGGGAGTACCTCGCCCACGACGAGTGGGAAGTTGCTCTCGACCTGTTGGAGGAACTCGGTGACGTCCACCCGCTTCCGCTCACCTTCTGGCAGACCCTCGCCAAAGCCGCCGAGCAGATGCACCTGGACAGGAGCGCGGCCTGGTGCCACTGGCGCTGCTACGAAACCCGCCACGGCATCATCCGAGCCGACCTCACCCTCAGACCTGCCCACGAGGCCCGCCGACAGACACCGTTCTCCGGGGCCGGCGTCCTCCGACCGATGTGGAACATCGGGAAGAAGACCCCGACAGGCGAACCGGACCTCCTCATAGCCAGCCTTTGGGTGGATTTCATGCCCTTCATGGAGCCCGGTGGGCAGGCCCGGTGCGTCTCGCCCCATTCTCCCCGCCACAGTGGCAGCACCTACAACTTGGGCAAGTGATCACCATGCACGAAGACCGGACTGTCGCTGGAACGGCGGTCGTACTGGACATCCAGCGCCCATCAGCCCTGCCCGCCCCATAGCCGTACTCGCTGGGATCGCCCCCGGACTGCCGTCATTGTTCGTCGACATCCTCGTACCAGTTGATCAACAACTGCCTCCCGAACCCGCCGACAAATGCCGTCCCTGGAGCCTCTGGAGGCGCACGAAGCCACAGCGGTGATCGCCGGGGGCCAGGCACAACCGGACCCGTGCTGTACGTCGACCATCAGGACTCGTTGTCCTGTGCCATCGAATCTTGATCATTGTCATCGAGCTCTGTTTGCCGGGCCGCAAGGAGTTGGTCCGATCAGGAGCCGCAGGACACAGCTGTCACAAGTGCTCGAAGTAGCGAGTCCACCCTGTTGCACGGCCCGGATTTGGGCCGTAGCTGGAGTAGGAGAGCCTTTCGTCGGCGAGATCAGCGAGGCCATGGCCCTGGTTGAAGTCATGTCCCGCGACAATGTCGACGGCTCGGAGTTCACCGACCACTACACCCAGGCCCTGCGCGAAGTCGTCGAAGCCAAGCAGCAACACCGCCGACTGCCACAGGCCCCGCGTCCGGCAGCCCGGCCGAACCAGCTCGTGGACCTCATGGCCGCGCTGCAGCAGTCCGTGAACACGGCCCAGGCCGCACGCGGCGACAACAGCGCGGACGCCCCCGACCCGCCGACAGCCGCAACGAAGACAACGGCCCGGAAGGCCGCGAAGAAGTCGCCTGCCCGGAAGGCTTCCCCGAGGAGGCATCGGCACAGCGTCCAGGGCTCTCAGACCCCGCCAGCGTCACGCCGCGCGGTACGTCGCGGACGAGTCGCGCGTCTGTCGGCGGTCTCTGAACCTGGGTTCTGGATCACTTTCCGTGCTGGGGCCACGGAGGGTCACCACAACCGCGATCATGAACGGCCTCACGCCGAG
>NZ_JBIVPK010000137.1:0-2576 GCF_044754605.1 Streptomyces sp. NPDC093064 | reverse complement strand
AGGCGAAGCTGGCCGGCCTGGGCCTGGCCCTGAAGGACAGCCCGCCCGGATTCGACCCGACCGCCGCTGCCTTCGACGCGGACGACAACGGGAACTCGGGTTTCGTGGAGACCGAGCAGTACTGAACGCTGCGCCGGGTCGCGGGGGCGCCAGGAAGGCAGAGGGGCCGGCGATGAGCACCGGCCGACCGCACCGGCTCCCCGAGGGCCCCCGGTGGAGATGCAGATGCCCAAGCCCTCCGAGCCCGATCAGGGCTTGAAACCAGAGATCCCCATGTCCACAGCAGCGAGTCTCCCGGGCTTCGGCCCGACCGGCCAGTGCATATTCGAAGCAGCAGGATCCTCGGCGCCACTTGACATCTCGGATTCCACAGAATGCTGCGGTACCTGACAAACCCGCAGATGCGCCGACGGGTGACCGCCGCGACCAACAAGGTCGAGGCGTTCAACGGCTTCACCGAGTAGGTGCGCTTCGGCAACCGGGGCGTCATCGCCGACAACGACCCCGTCGAGCAGGAGAAGGCCGTCAAGTTCAACGCCCTGCTCACCAACTGCCTGATCTTCCACAACACCCTGGACATCGCCCAGGCGGTCCGCGAACTGCAGGCCGAGGGCTGGAAGGTCGACTCAGAGGATCTGGCGGAGGTCTCGCCCTACCTGATCGAGAAGATCATGCGGTTCGGCGAATACTCCACCCACGAACTCGACCTGGCCCCGGAGGCGTACGAGCCGCACCTCGATGTCGACTTCACCAAGCTCGACCCACAGGACGAAGCACCATGACCGGGCGCTTCCTCAGCGGTGCGCTACCTCGGCCGCTCCAGCGGCACGGCTGAGCTCGGCGACCGGAAGCGGCGTCCGCTTGCTCTTTGAAAGCAGCCGGTGGTGGAACCCATCCAGGACAACGGCGGCCCGGGCGTGCCGCTCGATGATCGCCGCGATCTCAGGCAGAACGCCATCAGGTCGTCGACCTTCGAGCCACTCCCGCAGGAACGCGGGTACCCACGGATGGGTCAGGAGAGCCTACGGGGTGCGTCCACGGTCGGGACAACACACGGCCCTCCATTCATCCACAATGTGAGCTTATGCGGTGATTCGCTGCCATAGTGATGGAGCTATGTCCGGGCACCCTGTGTAAGGAACGCATGTCGTGGTCACCGTCAGTGACGCCCAACGGCCCGCGACCCGCACGATCGCCGAGGCCGACACCAGCGGACCGCACTTCACCACCGAGGCGATCCTCGACGCGATCGACTGGGGCAAGAACGACGACACCGTCATCGCCCTGGAGTGGACCTCCGCGGACATGGTGCGCGACCGCCTGACCATCACCCGCGCAAAGTCGCTGTTCTACTCGCCGCCGCCGGCGGCCAGAGCTGGGGCCTGCCGGCCGCCATCGCACTGCGCCTCGGCTGCCCCGAGCGCCCCGTGGTCGCCCTCATCGGCGACGGCGCCCGTCCGGCCTGTGGACCGCGGCGCGTCACCAGGTGCCCGTTACGTTCGTGGACGAACACCAAGTACCGCACGCTGCAGGAGTTCTCCGAGATCCTGCACGTCCCGGAAGGCGACTGCCTCGACATCTCCGGCCTCGGCGTGCTGGACATCGCACGCGGCTACGGCCTGGAGGTACATCGGGCCGAGTCGCTGGAGGGCCTCACGGACCACGTCAGGAAGGGCATGACCGCGACCGGCCCGCGTTTCGTCGAAATCCTTGAGCGCTGACCGGCAGCGGCCGTAGGGGACCGCTGCCGGTCAGGAACTCCAGCAGGTCCTACCGCGACTCCGATAACGAGCAAGGAGCTCCGTACGTCACAGCCCCACCATTACCCGATCCGGTCACGATCAGAAAAGCTCATGGATTTAAAGGAGATGCCGTGAAGGTTATCGGTTTCGAAGAGCACTACAAGCTTCCGGCTGTTTACGAGGCGAACAAGAAAAGCCCGGGCGAGTTGGTCTACGACGTGTGGAAGGAGGCTGGGCGATTCGAGACGGATGCGCAAGGCGGCTGGCCGGCAGGCATCTATGATTTGGGGGAGGGGCGGATCGCCGCTATGGACGAGGCGGGGATCGACGTGCAGATCCTCTCGCACACTTCCCCCGGCCCCGAGATCCTCGAGCCGTCGATCGCGGTCGACCTGGCTAAGCAGGCGAACGATGCCGTCGCGGATGCGATCTCGAAGTATCCCGAGCGGTTCCTCGGCTTCGCCACCTTGCCGATGCGCGACCCGGCGGCTGCCGCAAGCGAGCTCGAGCGCACCGTCCGCGACCATCGTTTCGTGGGGGCCCTGATCAACGGCCATGTCAACGGGCGTTTCCTTGACGACAAGTTCTTCTGGCCGGTGTTCGAATGCGCCGAGTCTCTCAACGTACCGATCTATCTGCACCCCACGTTGCCGCCGCAGCCGGTGATCGACGCCTATTACAGCGGATTTGATCCGTATGTTTCGACCAACATGTCTGCTGCAGGGCTCGGCTGGCACATTGAGCCTTTCCCGGTAACCGGTCGTCGCTCGCTGTGACGCCGTTGTCTCCGTGCCCCTGCTGCCTCCAAGTCCGGGCAGCCGTAAGGCCCCTGGT
>NZ_JBIVPK010000136.1:0-2618 GCF_044754605.1 Streptomyces sp. NPDC093064 | reverse complement strand
CCCCGGAGTTGCTCGATCTCCCCCAAGTCCACACGGGCAGCCTGCCGGACTCGGCACCCAAGATCAAACCAACCTAACGAAGTACTACTAGGGCCTGTTGCGAAAATTGATCAAGGTCGTAGATGATCAAGAGCCGTGGGGCGAGGGAACCTGACGAATGGCCAGTGGGCAAAGCTTGAGCCGTTGCTGCCACGTGGGAAGAAGCCGGGTCGGCCGCCGACGTGGACACGTCGGCAGCTGATCGACGGCATACGGTGGAGGACCAGGACCGGTGCACCGTGGCGGGATGTTCCGGAACGGTATGGGCCGTGGGGCCGGGTCTACGACCTGTTCCGACGCTGGCAGCGCAATGGCACCTGGAAGAGGCTCTTCGAGCAGTTGCAGGCCGAGGCCGACGTGAAGGGCCTCATCACCTGGGACGTCAGGGTGGACTCCACCATTGCCCGAGCGCATCAGCACGCCGCTGGGGCGCGTAAAAAGGGGAACTGCAGAAGGAGCCTCCCGGCGGCGTCGACGTCGAGCCCGACGACCACGGCCTCGGGCACTCGCGCGGCGGGCTGACCACCAAACTCCATTTGGCGGTTGAGCAGGGCCAGAAGCCACTGTCGCTGCTTGTTGCTGCCGGCCACCGGCATGACAGTCCGCAGTTCCAGCCGGTCCTCGATGCCATCCGGGTGCCCCGCACCGGCCAGGGTCGACCGCGTACCCGGCCAGACAAGGTCCGGGCGGATAGGGCCTACGGATCCCGAGCGAACCGTAGCTACCTGCGAAGGCGTGGCATCGGCTGCACGATCCCGGAAAAAGCCGACCAAGTCCGCAACCGTAAGAAGCTCGGTTCCCGCGGCGGTCGCCCCCGAAGTTCGATAAGACCGACTACCGAGAACGTCACGCGGCGGAGTGCGGGATCAATCGGTTGAAAAGGCACCGGGCCGTAGCCGCGAGATACGACAAACTTGCTGTTCGCTACGTAGCGACCGTGTTGGTCGCCGCCATCAACGAGTGGCTGTAACCAGCACAGTGCAACAGACTTTAGAGCCTGCGCAGATCGGCGGGTGGGGCACCCGGGCAGCGAGGCGGAGACTGGTCTCCGTGATCATGGAGTTGCGACGCTCTGTGATCACTGGGGAGACCTGTGCCCGTTCTTCCAGCATGGCTGACCGACCCGCTGTGGGACCAATTCGCGGCCCTGCTGCCCGAGCGTCCCGCGGTCGATCCGGCCCACCCGTTGGGGTGTCACCGGCCCCGCATCGGCGACCGGATCGTGTTCGACAAGCTACTGCAACTGCTGCGGTTCGGCTGCTCGTACCAGGCGATCGCCGACACCACCTGCTCGGCGACCACCATGCGCAACCGCCGCGACGAGTGGATCTCCCTCGGCGTCTTCGCCCGGCTCAAGCAGATCGCGCTGGAGTCCTACGACCGGATCGTCGGACTCGTGCTCGACCAGATCGCCATCGACGGCTCCATCACCAAGGCCCCCGGCGGCGGCGAGGTCGCCGGGCGCTCACCGGTCGACCGCGGCAAGCAAGGCCTCAAACGCTCGGGCATGACCGATGGTTACGGAATCCCGCTCGGCAGGGTCCCCGCCGGAGCGAACCGCCACGACTCCCCACTGCTCGCCGCGACCCTGGACTTGCTGGAGCACCTGGGACCGTTGCCCGACGACATCACCGTGCAACTGGACGCCGGCTACGACTCGTACAAGACCCGCACCGAACTCGCCGCCCGCAACCTGCACGGCCGCATCGCGCACAAGGGCGAGAAGGCGCCGATCCAGGCCAGCGAGCGGTGGCACGTCGAGCGCACCCACGCCTGGCAGTACGCCTTCCACCGCCTTGCCCGCTGCTACGAGCGTCGTGCGACCGTCGCCAACGCCTTCTTCGACCTCGCAGACACGATCATCACCGTCCGTAGCCTGATCCGCCGAGCCTGGCCCACCCACCGCTGGGACGACCGCCCCAAGCGACGTCCTTGAGCCCCGTCCATCTGCCCGGCCTCTTACGCGCAGACCGTTCGGCGCTGATGAGCAACCCTGGTGTGGTTCAGGCGACGCGGGTGTCGTAGGTCTCGCGGTTGGCAAGCACATCGTCCATGTGCGTCTCGGCCCAGGCCTTGAGGCCTCGCATCATCTCGTACAGCGACAGGCCGAGATCGGTCAGCTCGTAGGAGACCGTGACCGGCACGGTCGGCACCACAGTGCGGGACACCAGGCCGTCGCGCTCCAGGGAGCGCAGCGTCTGGGTGAGCATCTTCTGGCTGACGCCGGCCAGCAGGCGCTGCAGCTCCGAGTAGCGCATCACCCGGGGCCCGCCGGCGCAGTCGGCGCCGGGCTGATGCGCGCTGTCGCTGCCGAGCGCGGCCAGGATCAGCGTGACCCACTTGTCCGAGATCCGGTCGAGCAGCTTGCGGCTGGGGCAGGCCGCCACGAAGGCGTCGTACTCCACCTTGGCCTGTGCCCTTTGCTGGGCTGCCGTCATCGTCGCCATGGACCATTCCTCTCACCCGTGGGTGCCTTACGCACTTCGAAGTGCCTACTTCCCAACAAGAAGCTACGCACCAATAGTGGTGCAAGGCGCCGTCAGGCACCATCCCCTGGCTCAACACGAAAGGCACACCAT
>NZ_JBIVPK010000135.1:0-2629 GCF_044754605.1 Streptomyces sp. NPDC093064 | reverse complement strand
GGCCTTCAGGGCCTGCTTGAGCCGGATGCGGTTAACGCCGCCCGTCCGGTTCTGAGGGGGGTGCGGCGCAGCAATGCGCCGCACCTACCCGACAGATCGAGCTCGCCTTCGACGAAATCAAGAACCACCTCGGTCCTGGCGGGCCGATCAGGTCACGGACGCCGGAGGGCGTCCGGCAGGAGCTGTGGGCCTACCTCGCGGTTCACCAGGCCATCCGTCAGTTCGCCCACACGGCTGCGCCCGCCCGTCCGGTCCTGGATGCCGACCGCGTTTCCTACTTTAGGTGCGTGCGCAGCATCCCCTCCCAGCTTGGAGCGTCCACGACCAGGCTCACCCGCTCCTATACCGAGGCCGGACGTGAGGCACGCAGCCGAATCCTCCCGGCCCGCCGCAGCCGGGACTGCCCACGGGCGATCAAGAAGCCCAACCGATGGCCGGTGCTGAGGCCCCGCGCCAGACGCGACACCGTGCAGTCTGGCCGCTGGGCCCACAACCCGACCGCGAAGCAGAAGAGCTCCCGCCGGGCCGGACGACCAGCACTGAAGGAATCGCAAGCCGTGTCACCACCCTGAGAACGCGCTCTTCGCCCCGCAGATGGGGACCAGGTTCGTGGGTATGGGGGAGTCGGTAAGACTCGTGCAACCAGGTACACCCGTTTGAGTTCGCCCAGGTCAGCGGTGCCCTATTGATCGGTGGGGAGGCGTCCGACGGCGTCTTCGAGGTCGGCGTGGGTGGGCAGGGTGTACCGGCGGGTGGTGTCGAGGCGGGCGTGGCCGAGCAGTTCGGCGACGACGACGATGTCGACGCCGGCGCGCGGCAGGTTGGTGGCGAGGGTGTGGCGGAGGATGTGGGCGGACAGCGCGAGGTTGCCCGCGTCGTCGAGGATGTCGGCGTCGGTGGCGCGTTCGTCGATGAGTGCTCTTGTGTCACCGTTCGCAGTGGACTTCTTCGCGTACCCGCTCAGATCGGTCAACGGCGCACCCGATAGCGCAGGTGAAGCACCCGGTTGCCCTGAATCACCACGTCAGGATCCTCCAACAGGTGCTGCGCGTGGACCGACCCGAAGTAGCGCTTGCCGGACCCGAACACGACGGGTACGACGTCCATGCGCACCTCGTCGATCAGGCCCGCGGCAAGCACCTGGCCACCGACGTCGCCAGCGGCGACCTCGACCATGCGGTCACCCACAAGCTCCTGCGCCTTGGCCACGGCTGCCTCGACGCCGTTGACGAAGTGAAACGGCGCCTCGGGGTCCCAGCCCTCGGGCTCCGGCCGGTGCGTCACGACTACCACGTGGTCGATCCCGCCCGGCGGCTTCCCGTCCCAGCCGTCCGTCAGGTCGAAGACATGGCGGCCGACGATCGTGACTCCGACCTGGTCCCAGTACGGCCGGGTGTAGTCGTAGGACGTCTGCGACACCTTCAGCTCGCCGCTCTCGTCCAACGGGACGTCACCGCTGGACAACCAGTCGAACAGCGGTCCGGGCTGGTCATTCTCGTCCGCGACGAAGCCGTCCACCGACACCGAGCTGTACATGACTACCTTGCCCACGGGGCTCTCCTCTGCTTTGGGGTGCCCCAAATTAGCGTGTCGTGAGCTGTCGCTCTTGTAAGAAATCAATCGGCCGGCAGCGGCCGGCCGTCCAGCGCGTGGCCGGGATGTTCGCGCAGGAACCGCCGCCGGACTTCGACGTACCGGATCGGCGTGAGCCCGGTGAACGCCCGGAACTCGTGGCCGAAGTGGGCCTGGTCGAAGTAGCCTGCGCCACCGGCGAGGTCGCCCCAGTCGACCGGTCCGGCGGGGTTGATCGCGAACACGGTGGCGGCGAAGCGGTAGGTGCGGGCCAGCCGCTTCGGCGTGACGCCGATGAGCTCCTTGAACCGCTGTGCCAGATGAGTGCTGCTGACACCGGCTGCCACGCTCAGGTCGCCGATCGCCACCGCCCCGCTGGTCGCCGCGATGACGCTGCTCGTATGGCGGACCAGCCCCAGGCCAGCGGTCTCGCACAGCCGTCGCATTAGCTCCTCCTCCAGCAGCGACTCAAACGGGTGTACCTGGTTGCACGAGTCTTACCGACACCCCGTATGTGAGGATCCGCCCGTGAAGTGCGACGTGTGCGGACGAGCGATGTGGCAGTGGCCTGTGCCGCCGACTGCTTGGGAAGAGCAGATCTGGTCCTGCTCCTGGTGCTATGCGTCGACCCATGTGGGCGGCGAGTGGTTCGAGATCTCGCGGCCCCCGTACCAGCCCATGGGCATGCGCTGGGAGAGAGCTGTCGCTGACGGCCTTTCCCCCGATGTCTCTCATGCCTTCTAGGCCTACGACGCGACGCTGTGCAGGATCCAGCGAGCCGACATGGCGCCCTCCGACTACTGGTGGCTGCCAGAGAGGGAGAACGCCTGCGGCGACTGCCGATCCGCAGCGAGCGTCATCGACAGTCGCTGGCCGCAGGCCATGCGAGGTGAGAACGCGCGCATCAGCGTGCCCCGGTCGGCAACCGCCGGATAGCTCGGAGCAGGGCAGCAGCGTTCCCGGGTGGGGCCCTACCCCTTGATCGTGGACACCCTGATCATTGGATCGTGAAGATCCATAGGACAGGAGTTCCCGTTGGGGACGTCGAAGTACTCGC
>NZ_JBIVPK010000134.1:0-2702 GCF_044754605.1 Streptomyces sp. NPDC093064 | reverse complement strand
CGGGAAGAACCGGCCGACCTCCAGCAGCAGGTCATCCAGCTGCCCGGCCCACTCCTCCGCCCACTCCCGGTCCGACACCGTGGCCACAACATCCAGTAACTCGACCTGCATACAGGCCAGTTACCCGACCAACGAGATCGACGAACTACGACACCGACCATGATCTACAACTGAAGGGTCAAGTACTGCAGCCGGAGTTCGGCTTGCCTCGCCGAGGGCGGGGACGCTCCTCGCGGCCGTCCTGACCGCCTGTTCCTCCAACTCCGACACCGGCAAGGCGACGGACGACGACCTCACGGTCAGCCACGTCCACGGCCTGGGCATCGACCCGGCCGACGGACGCCTGTACGTCGCCACCCACGAGGGCGTCATCGCCGTATCCGAAAACGGCACGGCCAAGCGGGTCGGAGACAAGGCCGACTACATGGGCTTCACCGTCATCGGCGCCAGGACCTTCCTCGGCAGCGGTCACCCCACAGAGGGAACCGACGGCGACGCCAACCGCGGCCTGATCGAGTCCACCGACTCCGGCAAGACTTGGAAGACCCTCTCCCTCGGCGGCACCACCGACTTCCACGCCCTGAAGAGGACCCGGATCTGCTGCTGGCGACCACCGAGGCAGGCGTCGCCAAGAGCACGGACGGTGGCCAGAAGTTCGGCGACGGTTCGGGACAGGTCCTGGCCTTCCTGTCCTGGCCCAAGGAAGACGCGCTGTACGGCTTCGACCTCGCCGGCGGCCTGCACCGCAGCACCGACAACGGCGCCACCTGGAAGAAGACCGGCACCGTCCCCGGCGGACAGCCCCAGGCCCTGACCGCCGTCGACGCTAACCACATCTTGGCCGCCACCCAGAACGGCGTCTACGAATCCCGGGACGGCGGCAAGACCTTCACCGAGCGACTGCCGATATCCGCAGGCGAAAGTCACTGAACAACCCCGCTCCAGGCTCAGTTCAGCGAGGAGACCACCGCAGAGCCCTACCCCGCGGTGGACCGCCAGGCCAATTCCTGCCTGTAGAGGCGGCGCAGGACTTCGGGTGGCCGGTGGTAGCAGAAGACGGACGCCCCGGTGCCGACGACCGCCGGGGTGTCCACGAACAGCGGCAGCTCGGCCAGGAAGCACCGTACCGCGCACTCCACTTCTTCCGCATGGAGGTGCCCGAAGACCGCACTGGCCTCGAGCTCGGCCCAACCCCACACCCGCTTCGTGGTCGATCCCGAGCACATCGAGCGCGGTACGGATTTTGTTCCGCGTGTACTGCCCCTGCCGCCGTGCCTTCCACGCCGCCTTCTCCGCCGGACAGCCGAGTGCCTCGAAGGTGTACGCGCTCGGCGGTCAAGGCCGCATAGCGGCCGTCGGGAGGCGGGTCTGGGATCGGATCACCGATCCCAGACCCGCCTGTTGGTCAGGCCCGGCGGCGTCGTTTCTCCTCGGTCTGCGCGAGCCGGAAGCTGTAGGTGCCGGTCTCGATGATGTGCGCGTTGAAGGTGACCCGGTCCACGATCGCCGCGCAGACCAGGGGCCTGGAGGCATGGGGCGGCGAGGAAACGGCCGACGGGCCCTGGAGGGGACCATACGCCTCCTGCCCAGCGAGGCCGTTCGTCACCGACACTGGGGACAGGAGCTCCGCATCAGCCGAGGGAAGGTGATCAGGGTGATGTGGTACGACGGCTGGGGATGGGGCGCCTGGTTCCTCATGCTCGTGATCATGGTGCTGTTCTGGGCCGTGGTGATTGCTGCGGTCATCGCACTCGTCCGCTGCTTCATGCCTACCCACCGCGGCCACCAGCCCGGCCCGCCTTCCGCATCCGGTGAACCGGGGTGGGGCAGCAGGCGAGCGGAAGACCTGCTCGCCGAGCGGTTCGCCCGCGGGGAGATCGATGACGAGGAGTACAAACGCCGCCTGGCGCTGCTGCGGGAGCACCGGTGAATGGGCAGCGGCGCTGCGGGGTGTGGCTGGTCATCGCCAGTGCGATCGCCGCGTTGGTCCTGGGCGTGGCCACGACGATCTCGCTCGCCGCCACCGGCGCCTTCCGCGGCTCCGCCCCGGCCGGCTGGACGGGGCCGGGCGCACGGTGCAGCCCGCCCTCGCTGGCCGGCCAGGTGGTTGATGTGACCGTCGGCGACATGGACGGGATGATGCCCGGAATGATGGGCAACCCCCGCGGACACGTCCCGCCACACGGCGGGCCCGGCGGGCACGGCATGGGCATGATGTGGCTGCGCGTTGCGCCGAGCACGGTTCACGCCGGCACCGTGTCGCTGCGGGTGGTCAACTCCGGAGCCCTCACCCACGAGGTCGTCGTGCTGCCGCTGCGGGCCGGCCAGGTCATGGGCGAACGGCCGGTCGGCTCGGACGGGAACGTCAGCGAGGCGGGCAGCCTGGGCGAAGCCTCGCGCAGCTGCCGCGGCGGCGCAGGCGACGGCATCACCTCCGGCGCGACCGACTGGACCACCCTGACCCTCCACCCCGGCCGCTACGAACTGGTCTGCAACATGCCCGGCCACTACGCAGCCGGCATGTACGACGAACTCGACGTCGCCAGCCGGTAGGGCGCGCTCGACGGTCAGCCGCTCGGGTGGACGCTCACTCCTTATCAACTGCTTGGCACTAGTAGTACTTCGTTAGGTTGGTTTGATCTTGGGTGCCGAGTCCGGCAGGCTGCCCGTGTGGACTTGGGGGAGATCGAGCAACTCCGGGG
>NZ_JBIVPK010000133.1:0-2981 GCF_044754605.1 Streptomyces sp. NPDC093064 | reverse complement strand
ACCAACGTCAGGTGGACTGGCAGTTCACCACCCACGATGCACGCATCAAACTGCGCCATCTCTATCCCAAACATTAGCCGCGACAGTCTACTAGGACCCCAACCACCCCATCAAATCGAGGAGTTATTGATCGACAGCTCCCTGGCCCGGCGGCGACCAGGTCCGCGCCTCCCCCACCGCATCACTCACACATTGCCAACGAGCGTGAACGTAAAGCTTTTTCGGATCAAATAATTACCTCGGTAAGTTCCAAGTGAGGTCAATAATAAATTCTGTGTGAGTATCGCCCCGGTTCCGTGAATCGTCTGAAAATTGATTCAGGCGCATTTAATCGAACTCTCATCCGAATTACCCTTTCCTGGCCTGCGAATCCCGTAATGTCTCCCGTGTCGAAAGCGAACATCGCTTACGGCAGAGGGAATCCACCCGCAGGCAAGTGAGGAGAAGCCCGTGAGCTTCCACAAGATCGTCCCGGTCAAGAAGCACCGCAAGCCCGTCCCGGAGCCCAAGAAGCCAGCCCTGAAGAAGCACGCGTGGAAGTGCCCCATCGGCCGCGAGCACCGCGGCTGAGTCACCTTCGCAGGGCGCCCGGCCCGCCGGGCCGAACCTGACCGGAAAAGCGACCGGCGCCGATGTTACGAATTCAGTACACACCTGGTATGCGGTCGGTAAGAAATTCACTCCCGGACACTGTCCGACCATTCACCGGAGAAGGAGAATCCCATGAGCTTCTGCAAGATCGCCCCCATCAAGAGGACCGAGAAGCCGGCCCCGAAGAAGCACGCCCCCAAGAAGGACACCCGGAAGAAGCACGAGTGGCGCCGCCCGGTCGGCCACCAGCGCTGACGACTCGCCACGAGGCGGGGTCACCGGAACGCCTCCGGGGCCCCGCCTCGGCCTGTCACCGGCGGCCGATCAACGAGAACCCCACGAGCCGAAGAGGAGTTGATGCCGACATGCACGACGTTAAGGACGCGTTCGCCCGGTTCTGGCCGCTGACCCGCGGCGACCGCAGATGGCTGGCGCTGATCATCGTGTGCGTGATCGTGTCCGCGTTGGCCGAGACCGCGTCGATCCTGCTCTTCGCCCAGCTCACCGACCACGCGCTGAAGGCGGGCTCGCTCTCCGCCTTCTGGGGGCCGGCCGCCGCCTGGCTGGGTGCTGCCGCGCTCGGCGCGCTCGTCGGCTACCTGGGCAACTCGCTCGCCATCTGGACGGCGGAGAGATTCGTCCTGCGCCTGCGGGCGAAGGTCTTCCGCCACGTCCAGGACCTGCCGCCGCACTTCTTCCAGCAACACCGCCAGGGCGATCTGCTGGCACGCCTGACCGGCGACGTCGAGGCCATCGAACAGATGGTCGTGTCGGGGCTCGTCGGCACGGTCTCCGCCGCCTTCTCCGCGGTCTTCTACGCAACAGCGGCGTTCTGGCTGCGGTGGGACCTGGCCCTCGCCACGTTCCTCCTGGCACCGCTGTTCCTCTTCACGGCGCGCCACTTCTCCGGCCGCATCAAGAAGGCGTCCCAGGACGAGCGGGCCGCCGACGGCTCGATCACCTCGGTCGTCGAGGAGTCCCTCGGCAACGTCGTCCTCACTCAGGCATACAACCGCAGGCGGGCGGAGGAACAGCGACTCGAACGCGAGGCGCGCGCATGGATGCGGGCGTCCGTCCGAGGCTCGCGGGCGAGCGAGATGTACGCGCAGTTCGTCGAGGTCGTCGAGACACTGTGCGTGCTCGCAGTGATCGGGCTCGGGGCGTGGGAGATTTCCCAAGGCCGGATGACGTTGGGCCAGTTGCTCGCCTTCGCCGCCTTCCTCGGCTACCTCTACCCGCCGCTCCGCAGCCTCGGCCAGCTGGGCCTGACCCTGACTGCCGCCACCACGGGTGCGGAACGCCTGAACGAGATCCTCGACGCCGAGCCGGCGGTGACCGACCCGGCCCGACCCGCCACCCCCTGGCCGGTACGCGGCCGGATCACCTCCCACGAGGTGTCCTTCCGCTACCCGGGCGCGGAGCACGCGTCCCTGCGGGACGTCACGTTCGCCGCGAGCCCCGGCGAACTGGTCCTGGTCACAGGCCCGAGCGGCGCGGGCAAGTCCACGCTCTCCAAACTCCTCACCCGTTTCTACGACCCCACGGCGGGCGTGATCCGCCTGGACGGCGTCCCGCTGACGGACCTGCCGCTGGAGTTCCTGCGCGAGAACGTGACCCTGCTGCCCCAGGAGACCCTGGTCCTCAGCGGCACGATCCGCGAGAACATCGAGGCCGGCCGCCCCGGTGCGAGCCGCGAGGAGGTCGAACGCGCGGCCGGCAACGCGGCGGCGCACGACTTCATCGCTACGCTCCCCGACGGCTACGACACGCACATCGCCCCGGGCACCGCGGCCCTGTCCAGCGGACAACTCCAGCGCATCGCGATCGCCCGCGCGATGCTGCGCTCCGCCCCGGTCCTGATCCTGGACGAACCCACGGCCGGCCTGGACGGCCTGGCCGCACGCCGGGTCGTACAGCCGCTGCGCCGTCTGATGGCAGGCCGCACGACGATCATGATCACGCACGATCTGAGTCTGGCGGCCGACGCGGACCGCATCCTGGTGGTCGAGTCCGGACGCCTGGTGGAAGCAGGCACACACACCGAACTCCTGGCCCGCAAAGGAACGTACGCGAGGCTGGCGGTGCTGCTGCCACGGCCTACCGCGGGCGGCCAGGCGGACGACACACCGGCCCTGCGCGCTGTGTGAGCACGGTGACCGCACACTGTCCGCGGGCCGTACACGGCGCTGCGGCCATTCTCGCGGCCGTCGCGGAAGATCGCTCCACTGCTGTTCGGCTTCCCGTCCAACGGCACCCAACGCTGCGACCTGACGGTAAGGAGGCGTGACACACCTTCTCAGCCCGAATCCACCGGCTTGATTCCGGGCTGATCGTTTCGGGGTTGCCGCTGGCGGTGGCCGAGATGATCTGGCCGTTCGGGCAGGGAGTAT
>NZ_JBIVPK010000132.1:0-3223 GCF_044754605.1 Streptomyces sp. NPDC093064 | reverse complement strand
GGACAAGCCCTCGGCCTATTAGTACCGGTCACCTCCACACCTCACGGTGCTTCCAGATCCGGCCTATCAACCCAGTCGTCTACTGGGAGCCTTACCCCATCAAGTGGGTGGGAGTCCTCATCTCGAAGCAGGCTTCCCGCTTAGATGCTTTCAGCGGTTATCCCTCCCGAACGTAGCCAACCAGCCATGCCCTTGGCAGAACAACTGGCACACCAGAGGTTCGTCCGTCCCGGTCCTCTCGTACTAGGGACAGCCCTTCTCAAGACTCCTACGCGCACAGCGGATAGGGACCGAACTGTCTCACGACGTTCTAAACCCAGCTCGCGTACCGCTTTAATGGGCGAACAGCCCAACCCTTGGGACCGACTCCAGCCCCAGGATGCGACGAGCCGACATCGAGGTGCCAAACCATCCCGTCGATATGGACTCTTGGGGAAGATCAGCCTGTTATCCCCGGGGTACCTTTTATCCGTTGAGCGACGGCGCTTCCACAAGCCACCGCCGGATCACTAGTCCCGACTTTCGTCCCTGCTCGACCCGTCGGTCTCACAGTCAAGCTCCCTTGTGCACTTACACTCAACACCTGATTGCCAACCAGGCTGAGGGAACCTTTGGGCGCCTCCGTTACTCTTTAGGAGGCAACCGCCCCAGTTAAACTACCCATCAGACACTGTCCCTGATCCGGATCACGGACCCAGGTTAGACATCCAGCACGACCAGACTGGTATTTCAACGACGACTCCACCCCAACTGGCGTTGGGACTTCAAAGTCTCCCAGCTATCCTACACAAGCCGAACCGAACACCAATATCAAACTGTAGTAAAGGTCCCGGGGTCTTTCCGTCCTGCTGCGCGAAACGAGCATCTTTACTCGTAGTGCAATTTCACCGGGCCTATGGTTGAGACAGTCGAGAAGTCGTTACGCCATTCGTGCAGGTCGGAACTTACCCGACAAGGAATTTCGCTACCTTAGGATGGTTATAGTTACCACCGCCGTTTACTGGCGCTTAAGTTCTCAGCTTCGCCCACCCGAAAGTGAGCTAACCGGTCCCCTTAACGTTCCAGCACCGGGCAGGCGTCAGTCCGTATACATCGCCTTACGGCTTCGCACGGACCTGTGTTTTTAGTAAACAGTCGCTTCTCGCTGGTCTCTGCGGCCACCCCCAGCTCACACTGCAAGAGTGATCACCAGGCGTGGCCCCCCTTCTCCCGAAGTTACGGGGGCATTTTGCCGAGTTCCTTAACCATAGTTCACCCGAACGCCTCGGTATTCTCTACCTGACCACCTGAGTCGGTTTAGGGTACGGGCCGCCATGAAACTCGCTAGAGGCTTTTCTCGACAGCATAGGATCATCCACTTCACCACAATCGGCTCGGCATCAGGTCTCAGACACATGCCAGGCGGATTTACCTACCTGACGTCCTACACCCTTACCCCGGGACAACCACCGCCCGGGATGGACTACCTTCCTGCGTCACCCCATCACTCACCTACTAACCGCTTGGTTCAGCGGCTCCACCACTCCCCCTCACTCCGAAGAGATCAGGGGCGGCTTCACGGCCTTAGCATCACGATGCTCGATGTTTGACGCTTCACAGCGGGTACCGGAATATCAACCGGTTATCCATCGACTACGCCTGTCGGCCTCGCCTTAGGTCCCGACTTACCCTGGGCAGATCAGCTTGACCCAGGAACCCTTAGTCAATCGGCGCACACGTTTCTCACGTGTGTATCGCTACTCATGCCTGCATTCTCACTCGTCAACCGTCCACAACTCGCTTACGCGGCTGCTTCACCCGGCAGACGACGCTCCCCTACCCATCACGATCCCCGTTGGGGGTACATATCGCAATGACACGACTTCGGCGGTACGCTTGAGCCCCGCTACATTGTCGGCGCGGAATCACTAGACCAGTGAGCTATTACGCACTCTTTCAAGGGTGGCTGCTTCTAAGCCAACCTCCTGGTTGTCTGTGCGACTCCACATCCTTTCCCACTTAGCGTACGCTTAGGGGCCTTAGTCGATGCTCTGGGCTGTTTCCCTCTCGACCATGGAGCTTATCCCCCACAGTCTCACTGCCGCGCTCTCACTTACCGGCATTCGGAGTTTGGCTAAGGTCAGTAACCCGGTAGGGCCCATCGCCTATCCAGTGCTCTACCTCCGGCAAGAAACACACGACGCTGCACCTAAATGCATTTCGGGGAGAACCAGCTATCACGGAGTTTGATTGGCCTTTCACCCCTAACCACAGGTCATCCCCCAGGTTTTCAACCCTGGTGGGTTCGGTCCTCCACGAAGTCTTACCTCCGCTTCAACCTGCCCATGGCTAGATCACTCCGCTTCGGGTCTTGAGCGTGCTACTCCATCGCCCTATTCGGACTCGCTTTCGCTACGGCTACCCCACTCGGGTTAACCTCGCAACACACCGCAAACTCGCAGGCTCATTCTTCAAAAGGCACGCAGTCACGAGAATGTGCAAGCACATTCCGACGCTCCCACGGCTTGTAGGCACACGGTTTCAGGTACTATTTCACTCCCCTCCCGGGGTACTTTTCACCATTCCCTCACGGTACTATCCGCTATCGGTCACCAGGGAATATTTAGGCTTAGCGGGTGGTCCCGCCAGATTCACACGGGATTTCTCGGGCCCCGTGCTACTTGGGTGTCTCTCAAACGAGCCGTTGACGTTTCGACTACGGGGGTCTTACCCTCTACGCCGGACCTTTCGCATGTCCTTCGCCTACATCAACGGTTTCTGACTCGTCCTACGGCCGGCAGACCGTAGAAGAGAGATCCCACAACCCCCACGACGCAACCCCTGCCGGGTCTCACACGTCGTAGGTTTAGCCTCATCCAGTTTCGCTCGCCACTACTCCCGGAATCACGGTTGTTTTCTCTTCCTGCGGGTACTGAGATGTTTCACTTCCCCGCGTTCCCTCCACACTGCCTATGAGTTCAGCAGCGGGTGACAGCCCATGACGACTGCCGGGTTTCCCCATTCGGAAACCCCCGGATCAAAGCCTGGTTGACGACTCCCCGGGGACTATCGTGGCCTCCCACGTCCTTCATCGGTTCCTGGTGCCAAGGCATCCACCGTGCGCCCTTAAAAACTTGGCCACAGATGCTCGCGTCCACTGTGCAGTTCTCAAACAACGACCAACCACCCGTCACAGCCCGCCGAAGCAGACTTTTACCGGGGCCGGCAACCGAAGACCCGACCA
>NZ_JBIVPK010000131.1:0-3257 GCF_044754605.1 Streptomyces sp. NPDC093064 | reverse complement strand
CGGGAAGAACCGGCCGACCTCCAGCAGCAGGTCATCCAGCTGCCCGGCCCACTCCTCCGCCCACTCCCGGTCCGACACCGTGGCCACAACATCCACTAACTCGACCTGCATACAGGCCAGTTACCCGACCAACGAGGTCGACGAACTACGACCCCGACCATGATCTACAACTGAAGGGACTGAAGATGAAGCACGAGGGCTCGTTTTGGCGGAGCTCGCACGGACCGCAAGAGCGATAGAACCCGTGCCACAGGCGTGCCACTACGGGCCCGCAGGGTCCTTCGCGGAGGAGTCGAAAGCCGCTCCCCCACCGCCCCGGATCATGGCACCAAGCCGGTCGGCGATGGCCCGGTCACGATCGCTGGTCATGTGCTGATAGATCAACGCGGCTCGTGGGCTGCTGTGGCCCATCCGCGTCATCAACTCCCGCGTGCTGGCCCCGGCAGTCGAGGCCAGCGTGTTGCCCGTGTGCCGAAGATCGTCGAAGTGCAGCTCGGCCGTGACGCCCGCAGCCTTCCGGGCCTTGACCCAGTCGTCCCGGAAGTTACTCCGTCGCAGCTGCCCGCCCTGCGGCCCGACGAAGACGTGCCCGTCGGACAGCGGGCTCAGTAGTTGTTACGAAAAGAGCAGGTCAGAGAGGGTTCCATCACCTGTGACCCCACCTATGGCCGCGGGAAGTCATGTCGGGGCCCCGTATGAAACATGGAACAGCACGGTTCACGCATTCGGCTCAGCCGAACGGACACACGGACACGATCTGTGGTGAATTGGTTACACATCGCGAGGCGGATCGGCGAGAGCGCCGCTCGAGGACGGGTCCCGGCGCCAGGGCCGGCGATCGCTACCCCACCCTCGATCCCCACAAGTCCCGTGTCCCGCGCGGGCAGAAGCGAGGCTGGCGATGAACGCTAACCCGACCAGTGACCGAATACCCCGGCGCAGGCTCCGCGGCGCGCTTGCGGTGCTGAGCGCCGGCGGGCTGCTGCTGACCTCGTGCACGGCCACCCACCTGCGGCTGAGCGCGGCACATATCCCCGCCGGAACGGAGACCACCGCTGCCACGGCCCCGCTCCCGGCAGGTCTGCTGCACTATTACCAGCAGCAGCTGGACTGGAAACCCTGCCCGGACAAACCGGCCTTCCAGTGCACGACCCTGAAGGCGCCGCTGGACTACGCCCACCCCGACGCGGGCGACATCACGCTGGCGGCCACCCGCAAACGGGCCACCGGGACCGGCCCGAAACGGATCGGCTCCCTGCTGTACAACCCCGGTGGTCCAGGCTTCTCGGCCATCACCCGACTGTGGGCCGCCGCTGATGCCTTCTCGCCATCGATGCGCGCCGCCTACGACCTTGTCGCGGTCGACCCGCGGGGGGTCGGCGGCAGCACCCCGGTGGACTGCAACACCGACACGGCCCTGGCCCTCCCCAATGCTGGTGTGATCACCACCGCCGGGAAACCGGACTTCGAGGGCGTGGACGCGGTGAACGAAAAGATCGCCGATGCGTGCCGACTGCACTCCGGGCGGCTACTGCCCCACGTCGGCACCCTGGAGGCAGCACGGGACTTGGACCTCATGCGCGCCCTCGTCGGAGACGAACGGCTGCACTTCCTCGGCCTCTCCTACGGCACCTACCTCGGGACCACCTATGCCGAACTCTTCCCCTCCCGTGTGGGCCGCATGGTCCTGGACGGAGCCGTAGACCCCTCCATCGACGGCTACCACCGCTTCCTGGACTCCGCGCACGGATACCAGGTCGCCTGGGAGTCCTTCGCCGCCGACTGCGCCACCCGCACCGACTGCCCCGTCGGCCACTCTGTCGAGGAAGCCAACCGCACCCTCGACGCCCTGGTGGCCGCACTCGACCAGAACCCGCTCCAGCCAGGCAAGGACGTCACCATCACAGGGCAATTCCTCCTTGCTGTTGTGACGATAGCGCTGCGGGCGCCCGCGTGGGAGGACCTGCGCGTGTTGCTGAGCGAGGTGACCCACCGCGACACCACCGGGCTGCAGAAACTCTCCGCCGCGGACCAGAAAAACTCCGTCGTCGGCGGCTTGGATTTTACGGCGGTCAGCTGCCTCAGCGCCCCGCTCGGCCCACGGTTCACCCCCGCGCAGGCTAAGGCGGCACTCCCCGAGTTCGTCCGTGTCTCACCCCAGTTCGGGTCGCTCGACTCCACTTTCCTCCAGGTGTGTGCGCACTGGCCGGTCGGGCCGACCCAGCCCTCGCATCGCATCACCGCACCCGGCACCCCGCCGATCCTGGTCGTCGGCACCACCCGCGACCCGGCCACGCCCTACGCCTGGTCCCAGGCGCTCGCCCGCCAGCTCTCCTCGGGCCGCCTCCTCACCAGGAACGGCGACGGCCACACAGCCTTCTTGCAGGGCAGCACCTGCGTCGACACCGCGATCGACCGATACCTGCTGAACGGTCAGCTCCCACCCGTGGGCACCGTCTGCACCTGACGCAGGGGCAGAAAGCGAGTCTCGAAGATCGAGGCCCATCGGGCCATTGCGGACTCGCCTGAGAGGCACGGGGAACAGCGGCGTCACCGGCGCTCCCGCATAGGTCAGAGACTGCGACGACGCGGCGAACACGACGGCCAGTTCCTGCTCCCGCTCCCGCTCCCGCAGGGATGGTCCCTGCACGCGGCTCGCGCCGCCGGAGGTGACGCGCTGCTCCCCGCACCCGCGGGATGTGGCTGTGCAACTCGTTTCGACGCGCTTGCGGTAAGCCGCCGGCGCCTCGCGGCCGTCGTCCCAGTCCTGCAGACAGCCCCGAACCTCAACGAGGGCCCGGTCATGAACGCGCTTGCGTACCGTAGCCGACCTGCGGAAATACAAGCGCTCCCTCGACGGCCGACGGCCTCCAACTGCCATACACCCCCCTGCATCTCCCACCCGGCTCTCTCAGCGCTCCTACTGTGCGAGGAACAAGACGGAGCAACGTAGCGCAGGGAGATGGGCCGCCCGGTGCTCCTGACGGCGCCCCGGTAGCGCTCGTTCGGCGCAAGGACGGCCTCCCGGTCCTTCGTGTACCTGGTCAGGGTGTACGGCCCACTACCGTCTGCCCCGTTGTCGGTGCGCAGCCGGTCCTACCGTGGCGAGGCTGCGTGGCAGCGGGGCGCAGTCAACCGCCCCAACTCCGTCAAGGTGTAGGACTTGACGTGCTCCCTGGCCTAAAGTCCAGGGATTCCGGCCTGGGTCGTCTGACCCTTCCGGGGGCTTCCTGCTTCAACGCGCTGTGCCGGGACTT
>NZ_JBIVPK010000130.1:0-3267 GCF_044754605.1 Streptomyces sp. NPDC093064 | reverse complement strand
CGTGAAAGGGAGGTCGTCGTCATGTCCGGCAGATTCCCATGTGGGTGAACCACTCGATCCCCGAACGATCACCGAAGGTTTAATTTCAAGCTTAGGCTCTACCAGCTCCCGGCCCGCCTCGCGAAGCACGCCCGCCACCGATGGCTGCGGATCGAGACCACCTGGCCCTGGGCCGACGCCTTCACCACCAGCTGGCGACGGCTCGGCGCACTGCCCGCCGCCCCATGAACCGGGTGCCACCACCCCGACGCAGGCCAGGAAGGAGCAGCCCCACCCCGGAAACCGTGGAAGCCCGGCGCAGCCGCAGCGACACGCGAAGATCCCACCCGGCACCGGCCGGGACAAACGGGATGAACCGATCACCTCAACTGGCAGCAATCACGCCTGAAGGATCGAGGCTGAACTCCACTCGACCAACCGATTCCTGCCCGCACCGACGTCTATGTACGAAAGATCCTCGGCGCTGGAGGCCTGAGGAAACCCGGTCGGCCTGCGACCCGAGACCGATGAGGAAATCACGGTTCTCATGCTGGTGACCGCTCGAAACGTTCACGAGCCGTCCACCGCGACGCTGCTGTTCACAGGTCCGCTCGCGCCGCGCTGCGAACGCAGCCACGGCTCCGCATACGGACGGACCGTAAATGGCATTGTGGCTCTGGTCGCGGTTCGCGGCAGCCCCGGCCAGGGCCCCGACCCGAGGGGGCTACGGAGTTGACCCCGCGTCGGACGCCTATGAGCGCTCAGTAGCCTTCAGCGCCCGCGGGCATCCTGGGCGGCCACGTACGTCTCGCGGAACGGGGTGTGGCCCGTCTGAAGTCCTGGCGGATCTTCCGCAAGGCCCAATGCAGTCCAAATCGATTGTCGTCAATCGCCGCCGCCGTCCTCACCCTGGACGGCAACGCAAAAATAGCTCATTGAAACTCCAGCTCAAAGCCGTTCTGCCGCCCTCACGTTATCGGTCGTTGCAGGCCCTGGTAGAACACGCGTGTGACCTACAGGTTCACTGCGAATATCGCGTACGGGTGGCACGAGCCCGGGCCAGACATCTATGCCCTGGCTGCCGGAGTTGGCGAGTCAGAAGGCGAAAAGAGCTTCGCGCTTGAGTTCCATTGCTCCTTCGAGGAACCCGATGCGCACAACATTCGTAAAAGCTGCGACTCGTACTGCGTTGTCACGCCCGACCAGGGAACCGCGTACGGATGTGTGCACGGTGTACGGGGGAACGACGGCCCAGCCTCGGCAGCTTCGATCGGATCAGCAAGGCGTATGAGGGGGCGGGCAATGCGGCCTGCAGGCGTAGTACTGGACGACGGCGTGCAGAGCATGAAGATCGGTGACGGGATCGCGAACGTCACCGCACGTCTGACGGGGATGCGGGCGACCCAGGACGTGCAGGAGCTTTCCGAGCTGATCGCCCCGCGACAGGCGTGACCTTTCCACGCCTTTCCGCAGGTGCGTGGCTGTTTTGCCGTCCTGCCGTGCGGCTTTCTGCAGGTGGAGGAAACGGAGAGCCGTACAGCAGGAAAGCGGCAAGAGGACCGTTGGCAACTCTGCGCGTACGAGGGGGCGCGCACAGAAGAACCGACATGCCTCCCTGCTTCCTTGGATGCGCCTTTCCTCTGCGGCAACAGGAAGCGTTCCTGGTCTCCAGGAGTCAAGGTGAATCCACATGACCACGAGCAGTAGCGGTAGCAGTTCCTCGTCCGGCTCGACGTCGGGCTCCAGTTCTTCATCCGGGTCCACGTCAGGCTCCACGAGCGGCGGCAGCTCCACATCGGGATCGACGGCGGGCTCCGGCTCGTTATCGCGGCGGTCTGCGAGAAGGTGGCTCAGCGGCCCGGCGGCAGCAGCGTACGCACTCGCCGTCGTCAGTACAGTGGTGGCCGCCGTGGTGGCCGCCTGGTGACCCCGTTAGGCGACCATGTGATGAAGGCGTTCCTCGACGATCCGACCTGTCCGGGGGACGCCTGCAACGGCAAGAACCCGCAGAATCAGGGCTGCGGTGAGGACGCGCGCACCTTCAAGCCCACTGTGGGCAACCCGGCCCAGCTCCAGATCCGCTACAGCGAGGACTGCAAGGCGGTGTGGGCCAGGATCGAACGCGGCAGCCCCGGCGATCTGGTGACGGTCCCGGGCCGTGGCTCGCGGACCGCCGAGATCGAGTACGGGGACGACAAGTTCACCAACATGGTGGCCGTGCCGGACGGCGCCTTCCAGGTCACGGCCTGCACCAGGCCGAAGGCCGGCGGCAAGAGCACCTTCGAGTCGTACTGCATCCATGCGACTCAGGCCACTGCCTGGCGATGACTGCGCCTCTTGGCGTCGACCTGTCCAGGCCTTTCCGCCTGGCAGCGCGCTGACCGACGAGGTCGGCGTCATCACCGGCGGCCTCACCATCGCCACCAGCCTCCTGCCGGACGGGTGCGCCGGCATCATCATTCAGTACACCGACGCCGAAACCACCAAGGACGCCGAGCTGCTCGTGCTGCGGCACGAGAACGCAGTCCTGCGCCGGCAGCTGGCCGACTCGGTCCGTTACGTGCCGGCCGACCGGTTCTGGTTCGCCGTCCTCTGCGGGCTGATACCCCGACGGTGCCTCCGCTGGCGGGCGACCTCAAGCCGTGACAGGCCAGGCTGCTTGCAACGGTTGGGAAGCGGTCAGTGGACGACGGGAGTCTCAGGCCGCATCTCGTAGGAGTGCTGGATGGCCTGATGCCGGGTCCCGAGGCCATCCGTGACCTTGCGTTCCCAGGGAACCTGCTGGAGACGCTTGGTCTCTTCGAGCATCGACTTGGGCTCCAGATTGCGGAAACTGTCGACCTCCCCGGCAGCGACGGACGTCAACGTCGCATAGACCGCTTCAGGATCGAACTGCGCTCGAGGGAAGGCGAGCTTGGCGTAGTCGAAAAGCCGCTGAGACGGGTCGTCCTCCCAGCTCTCCCAGGTCTGGAACATCCGGTCGTTGAAGCCGGTCAGGAATGGCCCCGGGTTGACCGTGGCGACTTCGATGTTGTGCTCCTGCAGCTCGTGGGCCATGGTTTCGGCGATCGCCTCGACCGCGTGCTTGGAAGCGGAGTAGATACCGGTGAAGGGGTTGACGTTCAGGCCCTCTCGGGATGAGACCCAAACGATTCTTCCGGCGCCGCGCTTGACCATCTGCTTGGCGATTCCTTGAGCCCGGATCCACCGGCTTGATGTCTGTGGATAGCTTCTCCGGAGACGAGGAAGTGCCTTGTGACCTGCGATGATGGGAGTTCTTCACGCTTC
>NZ_JBIVPK010000129.1:0-3320 GCF_044754605.1 Streptomyces sp. NPDC093064 | reverse complement strand
ACCACAGGTCCTGGAAGAGGACATCACCCACGGCCGTTCATGATCGCGGTTGTGGTGACCCTCCGTGGCCCCAGCACGGAAAGTGATCCAGAACCAGTTTTCACCCGTCGCCGAGACGCGTCTCGGAGACACGCACAGCAGCCGGCCCCCGGCAACTGGCCGGCCCACTGCTCGTAGGCCCACACGGCGAAGACCGCGCGTAAAATCTCAGCGCCCAACCGCGCCCGCCCGGAGCTTCGGCCGGGTGAACGCGGATGAAGCCAGAGCGGGCTTCGACGACGGGGCTGAGGCCTCCTCCAACCCGCAGTTCGATTGAGCGGATCCCGTACGGTTTCCGAGCGGATGGTGCACATTGGAAAGATGCATTTCGGGCAGCATCTCGCCCATCTACGGCAGCTGTGGCAGTCGAGCCATGCGCTGGTGGCGATTCCGCTTGTACTGATCGTCGCGATCATCCTGGCGGACATCCACTCCCCGGAATCCGTCCACCTTGGCCCGCTGCTCGTCGTAGCCCCTGCCATCACCGCCTCATTCGGCGGCTACCGGCTGACCGGACTGATCGGGGCACTGGCGGTGGGAGCCCAGGTCCTCCTCGCTGTACTCCAGGGCGGGGTGGCCACCACCAACCACATCTCGCAGATCGTCGCGCTTACGATCCTCTCGATCTTCGCCATGCTCGTGTGCTTCGTCCGCGACCGGCGGACGGCGGAACTGGCCCAGGTACGGTCCGTCTCCGAGGCCGCCCAAAGAGCCCTGCTGCGCCCGCTGCCCGACCGGCTCGGTCCCCTGTACATCGCGTCCTCATACCTGGCGGCGGAGAAGGAGGCATGCATCGGCGGCGACCTGTACGCGGTGGCGCGCACCGGGGAGCGTACGCGTGTGATCGTCGGCGATGTGCGGGGCAAGGGACTCGCCGCGATCGGGGAGGCGGCCACGCTGCTCGGCTCGTTCCGGGAGGCCGCACACCACCACGCCACGCTGCCCGCCCTCGCGGAGGCCCTGGACCGCAGCGTCTGCCGCTACCTCGCCGAATTCCCGGAAGCGGACGGGGAGGCCCAGGAGCACTTCATCACCGCGCTACTGCTGGAGATCCCCGATCACAGCCCCGTCTCGCGGGTCGTGCACTGCGGGCACCCGCCGCCCTTGCTGATCAGGCGTGGTCACGTGAAACCCGTGACGAGCTCACACCCGGCGCCTCCACTGGGCATGTCGGGGCTGGGGCCGGAGACCTACGACACGCATACCTTCTCGTTCCACGCCGGTGACACCCTGCTCCTTTACACCGACGGTGTTATGGAAGCCCGTGACAGCAGCCGAGCCTTCTACCCGCTGCAAGAGCGGGTCGCCCAGTGGGCCAATAGCAGTTCCAAGACACTTGTGCAGCGCCTCGAACAGGATCTTCTTGCCCACGCCAACGGGGCTCTTGGCGATGACGCCGCCGTCCTCGCCATCCAGCGCGCACCCGTGCCACGCACCAGTCTCCACATCAGCGCACTGGCGCACGGCGCTGACCTGCACACCGGCTGAGCAACCCGGTGGCTGAGTGAGACGGAGCGAGCGAGCTGCACCTGCCAGGGTGGGAGATCGGACGAGCGCACGCCTACCGGCTCACCCACGCCCACGTGAAGGCCCGCGGAACACTCCCCCGTCCGGGCGGGCGGGCGGGGTGATCGTGCAGGCTGAGGACCTGGGAGCGTAGGTGGCCGCGCAGCGCCTCGGCTGAGACGAACTCCCCCCTCGACAGCAGGCACTGCTGGCGCCGGGCCTGCGACGGGGTCGTCCGCGCCGGCCCGGGGCACTCTCAAGGCGTCCATGACCGCATCGAAGACGGTGGAGTCGTTGACGTTGCTCCTGGCAGACACGGGTGATCTTGGCGAGAGCCCGTCTACCAGGAGCTTCGTTGTTACGCAGGACTGTTCAGCTCGCGGTCGGCACCGCCAGCTTGGAACAGGCTCACTGCCTCATGCATCTGGCACAGGCGTGGCGTGGTGGTAGTACATCCGCCACCCGGATTCGTCATCCAACTTCCGCCAGATCGAGCTCCTCCGGGCTCGCCTGCCATCGAGCATGGTTTCGAACGTCAGGTGCACAATCCCCGGCGCCAACACGGTGCCAGTCATCTCGGTAGGCACGTACTGCGGGCCATCGTCGGCTGCACCCTGCATGACCGGCAGCGACGAGAGCATCGACTGGCGATCCCACCTACGCCCTGAGGCACCTACTTCTACGAACTCCGGATCGAGGAGTTGATCCGCCAATGCCCTGGATGACCGCACGGCCGGACTCATCAACTCCAACTCTCGCTTGATGACTTCGGCCACGCTGCTTTCCCTGTCCACGTCCATGGGAGCATCTTGCCCCAGCTGACCTGGGCATTCGCAAGCGAATTGAGGAGTCGGCCGCGCCGGTTGTCCTGCTGAACTGGCGTGACGCCGCCGACTAGACCTGTCTGATGATTGATCTTGTGACGGTTCGTGGTGAGCTGACGGATGCGGCGTGGGGTGGATAGAGCCTTTGCTGCCTGGTGCTGATGGTCGTGGTCGGCCGTGGCGGGATCAACCGCAGGTGATCAACGGGGTGCTGTGGCGGTTGCGGACCGGTGCTCCGTGGCGTGACCTGTCGGAACACTACGGGCCGTGGCACACGGTCCATAAGCGGTTCTTCGCCCGCTGGGAGGCGGACGGGACTTGGGCCCGGCTGCTCGAGCAGGCGCAGGTCCGGGACGACTCCGTCGCATCCGTGGAGTGGACGGTGTCGGTCGACTCCACGGCCAGCCGAGCCCGCCAGCACGCCGCCCGGCGCCCGCAAAAAAGGAACCGCCTTCTCGAAGTCCCGCTTCTCGCCGCCCAGCCACCTCAAGCGGGTGCAAGCGAGCACCCCGAACACGGCGCTGAGTGCGATGACGGCAGCGGCAAGCCGCCAACCCACGTCCACCTTGGGGATGCCGCGCACACCGAACACCACTGACGCGCTGATTGCCACGGCACACACTGCCTCAGTGACGGTTGTCAACTCGTTGTGGACATACCTGCGCATGCTCTCCCCCTCCGCACCCGGCCTCCCCACGTCGAGTGCTGCACACCCACTATGCACGCGGTGTCCGCCCCAGCCCCGACAGATGGGCCGTGACGACGCGAGGCCCGTTTCATCCGCTTATGGCCGACTGCAGTGAGGGGTGAAGTCAACGACCTGCGGTTTTTATCGAGGGCCCCTTCGAGCCCCGACGTCTAGTGGCTTGTCACGCCGCCTTGGCCGGGTAATCGACCTGCTGCCCGTCGGCCAGCAGACTGTCCCCAAGGTCTGATCTTGGAGGTGGTCGT
>NZ_JBIVPK010000128.1:0-3519 GCF_044754605.1 Streptomyces sp. NPDC093064 | reverse complement strand
CCAATGATCACGAAGCCCGTGCCTGCTCTGCTATGCACCCCAACCGGTCACGGCCCGACCCAGCCGCACGACTCCGGAACTTGACCAAGCCCTGGGGAGAGGGCCCGGCGATTAGAGGACCCGTCCCTCGTGATCATCGATACCCAGTCCGTCCGCGCGGCCGCCGGTGTCCCGAAGACCACGACGGGACTGGACGCCAACAAGAAGGTTGTCGGGCCGCAAGCGGGGACTGGCCGTCGACGTTCTGGGGCTGATCATCGGCGCCGTCGTGCTGGCCGCATCCGCCCACGACAACGCCGCCGGCACCGCCCTGCTCGACCAGGCAGCCGAGCGGTGTGGGATGCGCCTGGAGAAGGCGCTGGTGGACCAAGGCTTCAAGGACGAGGTTCTCATCCACGGTGCCCTGCTGGGCATCGACGTCGAGGTCATCCGCCGCAACTCGGACGACCAGGGAAAAGGCTTTGTCCTGCAGCCCAAGCGGTGGGTCGTGGAGCCGGTCAACGGCACGTTGATGCTGCACCGCCGTCTGGCCCGCGAGTACGACCACCGGCTCGACACCTCCACCTCGCGCGTCTACTGGGCCTCGATTGCGAACATGGCCCGCCGACGCACCACACCGAGTCCGGCCTGGCGCGACACCCTCGGGCTGGCCGCGTGAACGTCATCGAGCTCGTCGCCGACCTCCAGGACCAACACGACGAGATCACAGCCCGGATCGGTGAACTGCGCGACCAGATTCAGCACTTGACCGCCGTCCTGGCCGAGTCCGAAGCGCGACTTGCGGACCTGGCCACCACCCGGAAGGTCATTGCCGAACTCGCACCGGCCGGAGGCGAACCCGCGCCACCCGAGATGAAAAACGCCTACCAGGACATCGTGAACACCTTCAACCAGCACCCTGATCAAGAGTTCCGAGCCCGTGAGCTGCACGAACTCCTCGGCATGCCCACCGACGAGGCATCCGTCAACATCACCCGCAGCCGTCTCGGACGCCTCACCCGCCAAGGCTTCCTCACCCAGCCCGGACGAGGCCGCTACCAGAAACGGACTTAACGACCTCTGACGTCCCGGTAGCAGAAAGGTGCCGCTGGCCTGTAAGGATGCGAGTGTCGACGTCGTATCCGCTGCGAGAGTCAGGGCACCAATCTGGTGAGCGAGCCTACGGGGTGGGACCGGCGGTTGTCCGTGGTCGCCGACGGCAAGGGGCTGATCGGGCATGCCGGGGCGGTTCTGCTGCGCCGGCTGGCCGACCGTACGGGGTTGACGGTCGCGCTGGCGGCCGTGCTGCCCGCCGGGACCGGAACCGGCTGGCGAGACCGCGCGGCCGTGGTCGTGCAGCTCGCCATAGCGATCGTGCTGGGGGCGGTGAATCTGTCTGACGCCGAGCAGTTGCAGGCCCACCACCAGGGCCTGTTCGGGCCGGCGGTGTCCGACTCGACGACCCGCCGGACGCTGGAGGCGATGGAGGAGGAGGTCCTGGCGAAGATCGCTCGGGCGCGGGCTCAGGTGCGCCGGGGTGTGTGGTCGCTGCTGCATCTGCGGCCGGGCGGGTTCCCGTGGCTGACGATCGCCGGGAAGCGGCTGCACCGCTGGGTGATGATCGACATGGACGCCACGATCATCACGGCAGCGTCGAAGAAGCAGGGTGCCGCGGCGACCTGGAAGAAGTCGTTCGGGTTTCATCCCCTGGCCGCGTGGTGTGCGAACACCTCCGAGTGTCTGGCGATGCTGCTGCGTGCGGGCAACGCCGGCTCGAACACGGTGGCCGACCACATCCGGGTGCTGCGCGAGGCGCTCGCCCAGGTCCCCGGAGCCTCGACGGCGAAGATCCTAGTGCGGGTCGACGGCGCGGGCGCCACCCATGGCCTGTACGAACACCTGCGGGATCTGAACACCATGCGGCGCACGGTCCGCTTCACCACCGGCTGGACCATCACCGACGAGGACGAGAAGGCCATCGCCCTCCTGCCCGAGACTGCCTGGGAGACCTCGATCAAGCAGGACGGCAGCCTCCAGGACGGCTACTTCGTCGCCGAGTTGACCGGGCTGAACCGCCGGGAGGGCTGGATCAAGGGGATGCGGCTGATCGTCCGCCGGGTCAAGCCGTCCGGTCGGCAGATGAAGGACCTCACGCCCTTCGAAAAGAAGACCGGCTGGAAGTACTCGATCACCGCCACCAACATCTCCAGGATGACCCGGATCGCCGGCTCCCATCAGATCCAGTGGTTGGACGCCCTGCACCGCCACCACGCGGCAGTGGAAGACCACGTCCGGACGAACAAGGCCATGGGCCTGCACAACCTGCCCGCCAAGTCCTGGACGATCAACGAGGCATGGATGCTGAGCACAAACCTCGCCGCCGACCTGGACGCCTGGCTCCGTCTGCTCACCCTCCACGATCACCCCGACCTGGCCGACGCAGAGCCGGACACCATGCGTTTTAGACCGTCCGGCAAATGGTGGGTGTGGTTGCCCAGTCGGGCCTGAACGCGACGCAGGCACGGGCCTTGAGTGATCATGGAGTTCTTGACGCTCAGTGATCCGGAGGGCTCGTGCCTGCGGTCCCATCATGCCTTCTGGAACCCCTGTGGGACCAGTTCGCCGCTCTCCTGCCCGTGCAGAGCGAATACGCCGAGAGCCATCCACTGGGCTGCCACCGACGACGGGTTCCGGACCGCACCGTCTTCGAGTACATCGTGCTCGCGTTGGTCCACGGATCCGGCTATGAGCGGATCGCCGGCCCCGGATGCTCCGACCGAACCATCCGACGCCGCGTCAAACAGTGGGCCGAACTGGGGATATCCGAGAAAGTCCACGCCCTCGCACTCAAGGCCTACGACTGCATGATCGGCCTCGGGCTGAGCGAGATCTCGGTCGATGGCTGCATCACCAAGGCCCCGTCCGGGGGTGACAAGGCCGGGCGGTCGCCGGTGGACCGGGGCAAGCAGGGGCTGAAACGCTCGGTCGCGTCCGACGCGGGCGGCGTCCCGCTCGGGATCGTCTCCGACGGGGCCAACCGGCACGACTCACCCCTGCTCGGCCCCACCCTCGACGCGGCGAAAGCACAGGTCGGCGCGATGCCGGAAACCGTCAATGTCAACCTTGACCGTGGCTACGACAGTGCCAAGTCACGTGCGTTGATAGACGAGTTGGGATTCACGGCCGAGATCGCACGCAAGGGAGTACCTGCCCCGATCCAGGCCGGCAAGCGCTGGGTGGTCGAGCGCACCCACTCGTGGATGAACAACTACGGCAAGCTGCGGCGCTGCACCGAGAGGAGCGGCGAAGTCGTGGACTTCTACCTCTACCTCGCCGCCGCCCTCGTCACCCTCCGTATGCTGATCCGCCGAGCAACGAGCCGCTACCGCTGGGACGGCCGCCCCACCACCCGACGCCTCAAGTAATCCATTTGCCGGACGGTCTTAGCTTGAATTTAAAGGTTCCCCCTCAGCCTTCAAGGTCGGGGGGTGTCTTGTTTGTGGGGGTGTTTGCCGACGGGGTGGCGGGGTGCGGGGCTGG
>NZ_JBIVPK010000127.1:0-3844 GCF_044754605.1 Streptomyces sp. NPDC093064 | reverse complement strand
GACCACCCGCGCAATCCGCGACCAACCCCAACGAGCACTTCCACTCCTGGGCATCACCAACAACCCGGGAACCGAGGGAACTTGATCAAGCCCTGCCCTCTCCCGCACCTGGCAGCGCAGAAGTTCCTGGATCCGCTGGTCAAGACCGTCTTCGCGCCACAGGCCGAAGTAATAGAACACCGCTGACCAGGCCGGGAAGTCGTGGGGCAGGTAGCGCCACTGACAGCCCGCCCGGTTCTGATAGAAGATCGCGTTCACGACTTCCCTCAGATCGCAGGCCCCGGGATCACCGGTCGCCAACCGTGCCACCCTGTCCTGCTTCCAGGCCGTGATCATTGGCTCGATCAACGCCCAACGCTCGTCCGACAAGTCACTCGGATACGGTCTTCGACCCATGCCCGCATCCCAGCATGCGCATGACCGATGGTCGGCTCGTAAGACGAACAGTCCCACGATCGAGCGATCACGAACCGAGGAAAACCGGACTTAACGTCCTCTCAGATCACCCAATTCCGCTGAATACCCAGGGTGAATAGCCCCGTTGCGAAGTGTCCCAATTTGGGGTCGCGGAGATCTTGACGGCGCTTTACCTTTCCCAACAGACTTCCCACAACTTGGGTGCCTCGCCCGACTGACACCCCCGTCTCGGGAGGGCGCGCCAGATGGAGGAAACTCGATGAGGAGTCCCCGCAGAGCGCGGCATTACGCGCTCTTGCTCGCAATTCCCTTGGCGGTCACCATGAGTGCCCTTCCGGCGCTCGGCGCTCCCACGAGCCAACCGGTCACACCCGACCGCGATTCCAGCACCGCCCAGAACGGTGTCGCACTGATGCGCATCGTCGTCCCCGATAAGTCGGGGGTGGACAAGCTTGACGCCATGGGTGTCGATTTGGCCGAATACAGTAAGCCGGTCGACAACGGCATCGAAGTGCACGCCGTCCTCAGCCCTGATGAGACCGAGAACCTGCGTGACCAGGGCTTCGACGTCCAGAACCCCATTTCGGACCAGGGCGATTACAACGCGAACATGCGCGCCCGTTCGCAGGCGGTCGCGATCGAGGCCGCCGACGCGGCCGAGGCTGACACGCTCACGCCCCTGCGCGCCGAGTGGTTCACCAGCCTCAACGACCAGCGGTTCCTGTCGGTCGAGGTGAAGTCCAGCGCGACGGACGCCCAGACCGTCCTCACCGCCTCTTGGGACAGTGGCAAGGGCACCAAGCCCGGCTCCGGCGGTACGGCGACGATGTCCCGCTTCACCGACGCCGGCCAGTACATGTACCACCGGTTCAGCGCGCCGCTGGCCATCACCGAGGCCCCCGCCACGGTCACCGTCACCAGCAGCCGCGGCGGCACGATCACCGTGCCGGTGACCAAGTGGCTGGGTGACCCGGTCAAGGCGCCGAGCCCGAACTACGTATCGGACTTCGTCGACCACTACATGGACCCGACCGAGGTCACCGACCGGGTCGTCGGTCTCGCCAAGGAATTCCCGAACATCTCGGAGATCATCAATCTCCCGTACAAGACGAACGGCTACCGCCGCCAGGCGCAGGCGCAGTTCGGCACGGGTTCGGGGACCGCGCTGGCGAGCACGTTCTACGTGACCTCCAAGGCGTACGGCAGTGAGGGCGGCAACGACCTCAGCATCACGCTGAAGAACCCGGGAGCGAACAACGCTCCGCTGTCGGTCGCGGTCAACGGCAAGGAATTCGTGGTCAACCTGGCCACGGACGCCTCCGGCGCGATCACCAGCACCGCGGGCCAGGTCGTGAACGCCATCAACGCCAACGCGGCGGTGTCGACGCTGGTGACCGCCAGCCTCTACCGGACCAGCAATGGCACCGGTGTGGTGGCCGCGGCCCCGGCGACCCCGCTGACCGACGGCCTCAAGGCGCCGGCGAGCGTCTCGCGTGAGCCGTTCCAGATGAAGGCGATCCGGATCGGCAAGCACCGGGACGGCTCGAAGACCGGTGTGTTCCTCTACTGCCAGGAGCACGCGCGCGAGTGGGTGACCCCGATCACCTGCGTGGAGACCGCCGAACGGTTGCTGCGCAACTACGCGCGGGACGCGAACACCAAGAAGCTGGTGGACGACCTTGACATCTTCATCATCCCGACGATGAACCCCGACGGCGCCCACTACTCAATGTACGACTACAACATGCAGCGTAGGAACATGGTCAACTACTGCGCTGCGGACAACTCGGACCCGGCACGCCGCAACTCCTGGGGCGTCGACCTCAACCGCAACTTCTCCGTCGGCAGTGGCTTCGACGGCTACACCGGCGGCAGCACCAGCTGCACCGGCGATACCTACTCAGGTCCGTCGGAGCTGTCGGAGCCGGAAGCGCGCAACGAGGTGTGGCTCGCGAACAACTTCAAGAACATCAAGTTCGCGATGAACACCCACTCCTACGGCGGCTACTTCATGTGGCCCCCGGGAGCGTACAAGTCCGCCGGCCGTGAGGTGCTGCCGCGGACGGACATGGGCACGGAGAACTACTTCTGGAACGCCTCCACCCACATCCTGTCCGCCGTCCAGGACTGGCGCGGCACCGGCATCCAGCCGGGACGCACCGGCCCCGTGGTCGACGTGCTGTACTCGGCGGCCGGCAACAGCGCCGACGAGTTCTGGTACAACAACGGCATCATCGGCTGGGACTTCGAAGTCGGCACGGACCTCTACGACCCGGCCACCAAGAAGTACAACGCGGTCGGCTTCCAGCCCCCGTTCAGCGAGGGCCACGAGGAGGCCATGGAGTTCTCCAACGGCCAGATCGGCATCCTCGATGTCGCCCGCGCCTACGACAAGGACCACCAGCAGCCCACGTCGAAGCTCGCGGTGACCAACGCGTCCGCCACCTCGACGACGTTCACCTTCACCGTGGACGAGCCGGCGAACATCTACTACACGCTCGACGGCAGCCGCCCGACGATGAACTCGCCGAAGCTCGCCGCCGCGGGCATGCGCGAGGGCGCCGAGAAGATCACGGTCCACAAGAACACCGTCGTCCAGTGGTTCTCCATGGACCTCGCGGGCAACTACGAGCAGAACTACAAGCCCGACGGCAACGGCAAGAACTACAACAAGCAGAACGTAACGGTCGGCGGCACGAACTAACCCTCCGCTGACCCTCGGCCAACCAGCCCCGGCCCGTGCCACCCAGGCACGTGCCGGGGCTGTCTGCTGAGGTGCAACCGCGATGCCGGTCGGGAACGTGTCGGATGCGGCCCCACTCCCACCAGACGCGGAAGGCGCCGTCGCGGCCATACACCTCGTTCGCGGCCACCCACACGCTCCGCTCGGGAAAATCCAGCAGGGCCCGCTCGATCATCTGCTCCGCCAGGCGTGGATTGGCCTGGACGCCCACCGTGTCGGGGACATGCGCGGCCCGGCACCACTCCCGGTCGTCGGTCCACTCGCGCGGCAGGTACAACTCACAGTCGATCATCGCCTGCCCCGCGCCGGTGGTCCAGGCCGCCACACCCCGGCCTGGCGCGGGAAGACGCCACCCAGCGTGCCAGCGAACTGGCGGGCCACCCTGGCCGAACCCGTGCCCTTCTTGGCGAACCCGGTCTCGTCCACCACCAGCACCCCCGCACCGCCCGGACCGGCCCCCACACCGGCATCGGCCAGGCCGGTAACCACATAGCGGCGGGTGAGGTCACGAAGCTCGTCGGCGTCCCAGCGGAAGCGGTCCAACAAGTGCTGCTACCCCCACGGGGCCATGTCGCCCGCGTACTCGGACAGTCCCTTCAGTTGTAGATCACGGCCCTTGTGGTACTTCTGCGGACGCGTGCGGTGGGGGCTGGTGCATGTGTCGTCGTGCGTGGGTGCGGCGGT
>NZ_JBIVPK010000126.1:0-3913 GCF_044754605.1 Streptomyces sp. NPDC093064 | reverse complement strand
ACCCCAGAACAGCACAGGCATACACCCTTCACTTCGAGATGATCAAGGAAGGCGGCCTTGACACCACCAACGGTGGCTAAACGCAACGGTGTTGCACGAGAAGGGACACGACCCGTCCGAGCTGAGGGCCACGGCCCTGGCGCACCTCCTGCACCGGCTGGTAGGCGTGCTCGACGAGCCGTCAACCTGTCGGTGCGCACCGGTGGCACGGTCCGGTTCATCGCCGGCGTCGAATGCGCCCGGACCCTGCGGGTGGGCTCTCGCGAGGGCATGGCTTTCCGGCGCACCGGACCATCGCGGGGATGCCGCCGACCGGGTTGCCCGGCCAGGAACTCGAAGAGGTCTACGCGGCCGAGCGGTACGCGACCGGTCGAGCGCCCCGACCTGCTCTTCATGGCCGCCGACGGAGGACTCACCATCGTCCTGCGCACCCTCCGCTCGCAGGTCATCCCACCCGCGGCCTTCGGCACGACCCTCTCCCTGACCATCCTGCTCCTGCTGCTGCCCTTCCCCATCGCGGGCATCCTTCTCGCCCTCACCCCAGCGCCCTATCTCACCGACGTCATCCGGGTATGCGCCCTGCTGCAGGCACTGGCCCTGCTCGTCACGTTCATCCGACTGCGTAACGACCCGGTCCTCCGAGGCCGGACATCACCAGCCCACCACGCGGCCTGACTTGGCCATTCAGCTGTCAAAGCGCCAGTTCGACAACAAGCGCCGCGATCCTTCCCAACCCGTATAGCGGCCCCGGTCCAAGACCCAGGCAGCACGGTGGAGCCAGTCCCAGCTGTAGACGCTGTGCAGCCGCTGCTCACCACCCTTGGCGCAGCGGCTGCACACGGCCGGCTGGTCCAAGAAGGCAGCCCGTCAGAGCGTTGCACTACTCGGTGCCGTGGCGCGGAGCTCCGGCGGGAAGTGCCCCCAGTCATACCGTTTGAGGTCGCGGACGCCGTAGGGAAGTTCAGCTCCCTGCTCGCTCAACCGGCGTGGAAAAATCAGGTCGTTGACGCGTGCCCAGCGCAGGATAGTGAGGCTGAGAACTGCTCCGCGGCCTCAAGCCGTATCCGTTCACGAAATGCCCGCCGCTCAGCGGTCAGGCCCCCACCCTGCGCATACCGCATAGGAACGGCATACCGCAGGGATAGCTGTCGGAGGCCCAGGTCGCGGTGCTGGAGGAGGAGTTGGGCAAGGGGCCGGCAGCTCACGGGTTCGAGGACCAGCGGTGGACGCTGGCCCGGATCCAGGAGGTGATCTCGCGCCGGTTCCACTTGAGCCTGTCGGTGACGACCGTGTGGCGGCTGTTGAAGCGGCACGGCTGGTCCTGGCAGGCGCCGACCCGGCGTGCTCTCGAACGGGACGAAGACGCCTGCGCGACGAGGAACTCACAGGGTCACGGCCTTTGAGAGGGCATTCTGAGCCGGTATGGCGGTTTTGCAATCGCCTGATCGTGTGGGTTTGGGCGGTTGGGGCTGGTCCTGCTGCTTGGTCCTGCTGGGCTGTTCGGGTGAGTGACCGCAAGCCCTACAAGAGCGACCTGTCCGATGAGCGGTGGGCGCTGATCGAGCCGGTGATCTCGGCGTGGAAAGCCGGCCACCCGTCGCCGACGGGGCATCAGGGCCGTTACGAGATTCGGGAGATCGTCAATGCGATCCTGTACCAGGGCAGGACCGGCTGCCAGTGGGACTATCTCCCGCACGACCTGCCGCCGAAGTCGGCCGTCTACTACTACTTCGCGGCGTGGCGCGACGACGGCACGGACGTGAAGATCAATGACCTGCTGCGCTGGCAGGTCCGCGAGAAGGCCGGGCGGTCGGAGGACCCGAGTCTGGTCGTGATGGACACCCAGAGCGTTCACGCGGCGGTAAACGTGTCCGCGGCCACGACCGGGAAGGATGCGGCCAAGAAGGTGCCGGGTCGTAAGCGCGGACTGGCGGTCGATGTCCTCGGCCTGGTCATCGCCGTGACCGTGCTGGCCGCAAGCGCCCACGACAACGCGTTCGGCATCGCGCTGCTCGGCCAGGTCGCCCCCATCGGCACCGTCAAGAAGGCGCTGGTTGACCAGGGCTTCAAGAAGACCGTCGTCGAGCACGGCACCACGGTCGGTATCGACGTCGAGATCGTCGAGCGGAATCCCGCCGACCAGGGCACCGGCTTCGTTCCGCAGGCCAAGCGCTGGATCGTGGAGCAGACGCTCGGTGGCAGCGATCAAGTGCGTCTACATGGCCGTCATGAGCCTGGACCCGACGGGGCAGGCCCGCAAACGCTGGTCACAGCGATGGAAGGCCGCACTCAACGCCTTCGAAATCACCTTCGACGGTCGGCTCTCCGCCGCCCGCCGCTAACCCACTAACAACTCCAGAACCACCGTTAACTTTACAGACCCCTACGACGAGGCGAAGGCCTTCCCCAGCCAGCAGCCGACAGAGGTCCCCGCTCAGGCCGCTTGACGCGCCAGCCGCGTGGGATGTCTGCCGAGTACGCACAGACCGGAGGCCCTGGAGAGATCCGGGGCCTCTGGCGTTTCAGAGGTAAGCGGCTCCCGGCCGAAGTCGCTGCATCGACCGCTATGTAGGGTGCGGCACACACTGGGGCGGGGCAGCTACTGGGGGAGCCGTGAGCGGAATGAAGGCTGATCAGCACTTCGATGTGCGACCGTGGCACGTCTTTGCGTTCGGTTCGGCGCTTGGGTTGGCCGCGCTCTTCGAGCGGGTGCAGGGCTTCCGGTCGGGCCGCCAATACGTGCTGTGCCACCAGTCACCAACCCTGAACCACCTCACGCTCGTGGCTCTAGCGCTGGTCGCAGGAGTCTTCCTGACGGCCGTCGTCGGCGCGGCGACAGCGACCGTGAGGAGCAAGCCTTCGCGGCCCCCGTTCCTCATTGCTTGCATGGTGGCCGCCCTAGCCCTCGTGGTGGCAGCCGACAGGGTGGACGCCGGCAGCGAACAGCGGGCAGCGAACATGGTGGCCGAGCGCCCCAGCGAGAACAACTGCGACTACACGCCACAGGTCTACTCAGCCACTCCCGGTTGGTTCTCTTGGTGATCAGCCGCGGGCCGGGTGATGAGGGGGACGGGTCTGCGCTCGACACCTTCAGGGGCCGTTCACATGCGCGGTGGGTGTGGGATTTGAACCCACGGTGACTCGCGTCACGACGGTTTTCAAGATTGCTCACGTGGTCGGTCCCCGGCTTCCCCGCTTCCACAACACCGTGCCCGATGTCCGCCTCCGATGAGAAGGCGCCAGCACTCAGACCAAGCTGAAGCTGAGCACAGGATTAGCGTCAAAGTGACGAAATGTTAAGCCGCATCGGACGGACGGCGGTACCGGGCTCGCTAGGCCATCAACGTGTCCCCGTACGGATCGACGGCACTGAGCCGGCCGGAGACTCCGAGGAGCTGGAGCGAGCCGAGTGCATCGGCCAACGGGTCGCCGTGCCCGTAGGAGCTCCGCAGGAGTGGTTCTGTTCACGAGTGTCGACACGTGTTCAGCAGTTCGGGAGGCACCCAGACCGCGCCGTGTTCGATATTCATGAGAACCGACAGCGCCCGGATCACTGGCAGACGACCCTTCTGAAGTTCCGTCTCGCATCGACGCGTGGCTGCGGATCCGGCGTGTCGGCGAACGGGCGCGGGCGGCATTCGCGTCGGGCCGAGCGATCCGTAGTGGGAGGTGCGGCGGCAGCGCGCCTGCGGGTACCTGAACCGCAAGGCGTAGCCCTGCGCCCTGGCCTGACCTCTCAGTCGGCCAAATCCAGGTGCGAGACGATCCGGGCGGCAGATAGCTTCGCCCGAATGACAGCCATGCTGAATGATTCCGTCCGGGCGCTGCTCGATGCGCCGGTTCCCGCCGTCCTCGCCACTGTCAACCCGGACGGAAGCCCGCAGACGTCGGTGGTCTGGGTTGGCCGCGACGG
>NZ_JBIVPK010000125.1:0-4004 GCF_044754605.1 Streptomyces sp. NPDC093064 | reverse complement strand
GCTTCCCGGGCGACGTCGACTCGCCCGAGGACTTGTGGCGCCTGGTCAGCGAGGGTACGGACGCCATCTCCGACTTCCCGGCCAACCGCGGCTGGAATGTGGACAGCCTCTACCACCCGGACCCCGAGCACACTGGCACCTCGTACACCCGCTCCGGCGGATTCCTGCATGACGCGGGCGACTTCGACCCCGGCTTCTTCGGCATGAGCCCCCGCGAGGCGCTTGCGACGGACTCCCAGCAGCGCCTGCTGCTGGAGACCTCCTGGGAGGCGATCGAGCGGGCCGGTATCGACCCGCACAACCTCCGTGACAGCCGCACCGGCGTCTTCGCCGGCGTCATGTACCACGACTACGGCAGCCTCCTGGGAGGCAAGGAGTTCGAGGGCTTCCAGGGCCAGGGCAGCGCGGGCAGCGTCGCCTCCGGCCGGGTCTCGTACACCTTCGGCTTCGAGGGCCCGGCCGTCACCGTCGACACCGCCTGCTCCTCCTCCCTGGTGGCCCTGCACTGGGCCGCCCAGGCACTGCGGTCGGGTGAGTGCTCGCTCGCCCTGGCGGGCGGTGTGACCGTCATGTCGACGCCCAGCACGTTCATCGAGTTCTCCCGCCAGCGGGGTCTCGCTCCCGACGGCCGTTCCAAGGCGTTCGCCGAGTCGGCGGACGGCGTCGGCTGGTCCGAGGGCGTCGGCATGCTCCTGCTGGAGCGGCAGTCGGACGCGATCCGCAACGGTCATCAGATCCTCGCGGTCGTCCGTGGCTCCGCCGTCAACCAGGACGGTGCGTCCAACGGCCTCACCGCCCCCAACGGGCCGTCCCAGCAGCGGGTGATCCGCCAAGCCCTCGCCAGCGGTGGACTTTCGACCGGCGACGTGGACGCTGTCGAGGCGCACGGTACGGGTACGACGCTGGGTGACCCGATCGAGGCCCAGGCCCTGATCGCCACCTACGGTCAGAACCGCACCGACGAGCAGCCCCTGTGGCTCGGTTCGCTGAAGTCGAACATCGGTCACACGCAGGCCGCGGCCGGTGTCGCCGGTGTCATCAAGATGGTGATGGCGATGCGCCACGGCGTGCTGCCGCGCACGCTGCACGTGGACGCCCCGTCGTCCCACGTCGACTGGAGCGCCGGAACCGTCGAGTTGCTCACCGAACAGGCCGAGTGGCCCGAGACGGACCGGGTCCGCCGCGCCGGTGTCTCCTCCTTCGGCATCAGCGGTACCAACGCCCACGTCATCCTGGAGCAGCCGGTCGCCGCACCGGCACCGGAGACGGCCGGAGCGGACGGTGCCGAACCCGCCGTCGTCCCGCTGGTCCTCTCCGGCAAGTCCCCGGAGGCGCTGCGCGACCAGGCCGCCCGCCTGCTCGACACGGTCCGCGAGCGCACAGCGCTGCGCCCGCTCGACCTCGGCTACTCGCTGGCGACCAGCCGTTCCGCGTTCGACCACCGCGCCGTCGTCCTGGCCACCAGCCGGGAGGACGCCCTCCGCGCCCTGACCGCCCTCGCCGACGGCGAGGCGGACTCCGCCGCCGTCACCGGCCGCACCCGCGCCGGACGCCGTGCGGTGTTGTTCTCGGGTCAGGGTTCGCAGCGGTTGGGGATGGGCCGCGAGTTGTATGGTCGGTTCCCGGTGTTCGCTGAGGCTCTGGATGCCGTTCTCGATGTCCTGGATGGTGAGTTGGGTGGTTCGCTGCGGGAGGTGTTGTGGGGTGAGGACGCCGGTCTGCTGAACGAGACCGGGTGGACTCAGCCCGCCCTGTTCGCCGTTGAGGTGGCGCTGTACCGGCTGGTGGAGTCGTGGGGTGTGAGGCCGGACTTCGTGGCCGGTCACTCGATCGGTGAGATAGCCGCCGCGCACGTTGCTGGGGTGTTCACCCTGGAGGACGCAGCCCGTCTGGTGGCCGTCCGTGGTCGTCTGATGCAGGCGCTGCCGGCCGGTGGCGCGATGGTGGCCGTCCAGGCCACCGAGGACGAGGTCCTCCCGTACCTCACCGACGACGTCTCCATCGCCGCCGTCAACGGACCCACGTCGGTGGTCGTCTCGGGTGAGGAAGGCGCCGCGCTGGAGGTCGCGGCGCGGTTCGAGGCGGAGGGCCGCAAGGCGACGATGCTGCGGGTGTCGCACGCGTTCCACTCGCCGCTGATGGACCCGATGCTGGACGAGTTCCGGACGGTGGCCGAGGGACTGTCGTACGCCGCCCCGGAGATTCCGGTGGTGTCGAACCTGACGGGTTCCCTGGCCACGGCTGATGAGCTGTGCTCGGCCGACTACTGGGTGCGTCACGTCCGCGAGGCGGTCCGCTTCGCGGACGGGGTGACCACGCTCGAGGAACAGGGTGTGACCACCTTCCTGGAGCTGGGTCCGGACGGAGTCCTCTCCGCGATGGCGCAGGAATCGCTGACCGGCGACGAGACCGTCACCGTCCCGGTCGTGCGCAAGGACCGCGACGAAGAGACCGCTGCCCTGACCGCCCTCGCCGCCCTGCACACGGCGGGCCTGCGGCTCGACTGGAACGCCTTCTTCGCCGGCACCGGCGCCACCCGCGCCGACCTGCCGACCTACGCCTTCCAGCACACCACCTACTGGCCCAGCGGCACGCACTCCGCCGCCGCGGTCGTCGGCCTCACCGCCGCCGGACACCCGCTGCTCAACGGCTCGGTGGAGCTCGCTGAGGGCGAAGGCGTGCTCTTCACCGGTCGTCTCTCCCATCAGTCGCACCCCTGGCTCACCGACCACGCCGTCATGGGCACCGTCCTGCTGCCGGGCACCGCTTTCCTGGATCTCGCGATCCGTGCGGGGGACGAGGTCGGCTGCGACCGGGTCGAGGAACTCACCCTCGCCGCGCCGCTGACCCTGCCGCAGGACGCGGCCGTCCTGCTCCAGGTCCGTGTGGGTGGCGCTGATGATGGTGGTCGGCGCGCCATTACGGTGCACGCTCGTCCCGAGGGCGCCACGGACGGGGTCTGGATGCTGCACGCCACGGGCACCCTGTCCGACACCGTCCCCGCGGGCGCCGACTTCGACACCAGCGTGTGGCCGCCTGCGGGCGCGGAGGCCGTTGACGCCGAGGGCTGCTACGAGCGTTTCGCAGCCCGTGGCTTTGCCTACGGTCCGCTCTTCCAGGGCCTTACGGCGGCCTGGAGTGCCGGTGACACGCTGTATGCCGAGGTCTCGCTGCCCGAGGAGGGCAACGAGGACGCGGCCGGTTTCGCCGTACACCCCGCGCTGCTCGACGCTGCCCTGCACCCGGCGTTGCTCACCGACGATGACGGTGGTCTTCCGTTCTCGTGGGAGGGCGTCAGCCTGCACGCCTCCAGTGCCACCGCTCTGCGCGTCCGTCTTGCTCCGGCGGGTGAGAATGCGATGTCCGTGACCGCTGTCGACCCCGCCGGCCGGGCCGTGGTCTCCATCGCCCGGCTGCTTGCGCGCCCGGTCGACGCCGACCAGTTGTCCAGCGACGCCGGTCAGTTGCGTGATGCGTTGTTCCGGCTGGAGTGGACTCCGGTTCCGCTGCCGGAGGGCGCTGGTTCCGCTGGTGTTGCCCTGCTGGGTCCGGACACGGACGCCCTCGCCGGTGCCGTGGGCGACGGTGCTGTCCGGTATGCGACGCTCGCCGATCTGCTCGCGGCCGATGCGCCCCTTCCCGGTGCTGTGCTGGTTCCGTTGACGGCCGGTTCCGACGTCGATGACACGCCGGGTTCCGTGCACGTGCGGAGCGCTGCGGTTCTGGCTCTGCTTCAGGAGTGGTTGGAGGAGGAGCGGTTCAGCGGTTCCCGTCTGATCGTTGTCACTCGGGGTGCCGTCTCCACCGACGACGCCTCGGTGACCGATCTTGCCGGCGCTGCCGTGTTGGGCCTGGTCCGCTCTGCGCAGACCGAGAATCCCGGTGCCTTCGGGCTGGTCGACCTCGACGGTGCCTCTGACTCCGTCCTTACGCGCGCCCTGGCCCTCGATGAGCCGCAACTCGCGCTGCGCGGCGGCCGTGCCCTTGCCGCCCGCCTGACCCGC
>NZ_JBIVPK010000124.1:0-4026 GCF_044754605.1 Streptomyces sp. NPDC093064 | reverse complement strand
CCCAATGATCACGAAGCCCGTGCCTGCTCTGCTATGCACCCCAACCGGTCACGGCCCGACCCAGCCGCACGACTCCGGAACTTGACCAAGCCCTGTCTTGTACTCCGCGGAATACCGGCGCGGACCGGTCGAACGGACTTCCACCTGCGGATCAGGGGTCCCGTGGTCATTCGTGCTGGCCACCCGGGCACTACTCCCTCTCCGCCCTCGACTCAATGAATCATCCAGTATGCCTGACTCAACCAATTTTGACAGGGAGGGAAGCGCTCCGCGCTCTGCTTCTCCATCAAACCCTGCCGGCAGCCCACCGGGCCATCGGCATCATGCTCGTCCTCTTCGGACAGCCCCTCGCCAGGGTCGTGACGATGCGCATGGACGACTTCCGTGAAGGCCCGAACGGGCTGGAGGTGAAGCTCGGCAGAGACTGGATCGGGGTTCCGGAGGCGGCAGCCGCCGTGATCCGGGTGCATCTCGCTTCTCGACCCGGCCTCAGCACGGCCGCGAACCCGGACTGTCCGCTGGTGTTTCCCGGGCGCATGCCCGGGCGGACGATGCACGTCTACAGCGTTGCAACGATTCTCCGCGAATCCGGAATCCCGGCCATGGCCTCACGCTCCAGAGCCTGGATCCAGATGGTCCGTCAAGCCCCGCCGGCCGTCCTGGCAGACGCCCTGGGCGTGAATCCTCAGACGGCGATGCGCTATGCCGAGCGAGCCGGAACGGACTACCTGGGCTACCCGGCCCTGCGAAGTCTCCAGGGACCCGAAGGCGCTTGAGGCGCTCGACTCAAGATCAGGACGTGGCCCAGGCTTCAGCGCGCCAGCCCGGCAGTTCCTTGTCCAGCCACTCCTCGACGGTCCTTCGCCAAGGATCCGAGGGATCGCTGTCGGCGACGTCGGCCCAGGCGTCCTCCGCCATATCGGGGTCGATGAACAGGCTGTCGAGGTACGCGTCGAAGTTGTCGGCGACCTTCGTGAAGACATGGTTGCCCAGATACCCCGGCCAGGCGATGGCGTGGACGAACGCATGGAGCTGACCATGAGTGGCCGGGTTCAGGTCCAGGAAGAGGGTGTCGCTGCCGCCGTTGCGGGCGATGGGCAGCAGGCCGGTCAGGGTGGGTGCGAAGGTGACCTTCCACAAGCCCCGCCCGGCCGCAGATGCAGCAGACTCCACACGTGCCGACGCACCCGCGCCCGCACCTTTGCGATCTTCGCCAGGGTGACCTCGTCGAGCGCGGCCAGCGTGCGCCGGGCGGTGGAGTCCGAGGCCGCGAACCCGAACAACGGCCGGTGATGCAACTGGAGTTGCTCGGCCTCCGACAGGTTCGCCGCCCCCAGCACGATCGCGACCGCCAGTTGAACCAGCACTGCCGCACGGTCCCGCCAGCCGGCCACCGTGCTGGACGGCAGCACCTTCGCCAGCGTGTCCGTCAGCCCCGTCCGGTCCGCACACCGACGCAGCAGCACCGCCCCGGCATGCCCGACCAGCCTCTTCCCGTCAGCCACCACGGACAGCCGACGATCCCACCCTGTACGCTCAACCACCAGAAAGGTGCCTTGCTCCCGCAGCGGATACGACCTAGACACTCGCATCCTCGCAGGTCAACGGCACCTTTCTGCTATCGGGGCGTCAGATCACCCAATTCCACTGAATACCCAGGGTTAGCGCAGGTGCGTGTTGGACAGACCGATCGCCGACGGGTAGACAAGCACGCGAAGCTCCTGGTGAGCATGGGGGATCGTGGTCGTGAACCCGTCTATCAGGAGCTCTGCTGTTGAGCGTGACCAGGACCAATGAAGAGTCGGCACGTTGGCAGAAGCAGAAGCTCGCTGTACCGATCATTTCGAGAAAGGAGCTTCGATGAAGGTCTCGCGTACTGCGATGCGCACCTTCGCCGTGCTCACTGTCGTCGGCCTCGCCGTTGGAATGGCCGGCTCTTGAGCGCCCGCCGGTGGATCATTGCCGTCTGGGCGGGGCTGTGTCTGGCCGGCATCGCCGCCACCTCCGCCCTCAACGCCGGGACGTACAGGGACAAGCCGGAATCTCCACCCGAGGAGCCGGTGCCGACGGACACGCACGTCGTCGACTGCAAGGCGATCGCCGACGACATCGAACAAGCCCGCGCCGAGGCGGAGCGGGAGCGGCAGGAAGAGCCCTTGAAGGGCAGAGCCACCGCGAAGGCTGTCCGGGTACCTGAGGAGTGCGCGGACGAACTCGAAGACCGTGGCCTGAAGGCACGCTGAGGATGGCACTTCCCACGACTGTGCGTCTTGGCGCCTCCTGCGCAAGCCACGATGCAGCACCAACAACCAGATCACAGACCTGGCCAAAGCTGTTTGAACCGCCCCGGGTTCGGTAGAGATCTCAGATTGTGGTTGTGACCTGTGGTTTTGTGGATTCCATGTAGTGGTTGGCCTCGTACTCGACGGGCGGAACGTGGCCTATCTCACCGTGCAGTCTGCGGTGGTTGTACCAGTCGACCCACTCGGCGGTGGCCAACTCCACCTGGGAGAGCGACTTCCAGGGCGTTTGCGGTTTGATCAACTCGGTTTTGTACAGGCCGATCGTTGATTCCATCAGGGCGTTGACGCTCCTATAGTTGTCAACTCGCCGCGGAGGCCCTCCGTGGGGCCGGCCGAAGCAGGTGGTAGACCTCGCGGATGACGTAGCGCTTGAGGCATCTGATGATCTCGCGTTTCGTCTTGCCCTCGGCGGTGCGGCGGGCGACGTAGTCGATCGTGGGCTGGTGGAACCGCATTCGGACGATGACGGTTCTGTAGATCGCGGCGTTCAGCTGGCGGTGGCCGCCGTGGTTGATGCGATGTCTGCCGCCAGTCATGCCGGAGCCGGTGGGCACGGGAGCGATGCCCGCGAGCTTGGCGAGTGCGGCCTCAGACTTGATCCGCTCGGGGTTGTCGCCGGTCACGACGAGGATCTCCGCGGCCGTGTCCACGCCGATACCGAAAGGCTCGAGCAGTTGCGGGGCGACCCGCTGGACCAAGTCGCCAATCATCTTCGTTAGTTCCTTGGCCTCGGCGTCCAGGTACTGCCACCGCTTGGCGAGCGTTCGCAGGGTGTGCCGAAGGGCGTCCTCGGGTCCTTCCAGACGGCGAGGACGCAGAGCTGCCAGCTGCCGCGCCAGGCTGATCTGTGTCTTGCCGGCAGTCTCCCGACGCAGGGCGTCCGAGGCGTGGACGAGCATCGCCTTGATTGTGACCATCGCCGCCGCACGCTGTTCAACGGCTTGGTCATGGGCGATCTTGAGCTGGCGAATCATCTCGGCCTCGCCGTCGGCGGTCTTCGGCGTGGCCGTCGCAAACCCGGCCAGCACGGCGCGGGCGGCGTTTTCGGCGTCCAGGGTGTCGGACTTTCCGTTCATGCGCCGCAGCCGCCGGTCCGGGCGTCCGGCCTCGACCACCTTGTGACCGGCCCTGCGCAGGAATGAGGTCAACGTGGCACCGTAGGAGCCGGTGCCCTCGATCCCGAAGGTCAGAACGTTACCGAACGAGCCTGCCCAGTCCGCCAGTTGCTGGAAACCGCCGGTGTCGGTGGGAATCGTGAGGGTGGCCAGGATGCCGCCGATTGTGTCCATCACCGCTGCGACGTGCACGTGCTTGTGCGTATCGACGCCGACCACGACGTGCCCGGATCTGGGTTGCTCGCTGGTCTGCACGGAGTTCCTTCCGGTCGGTAGCGTGGGGTTCACGCTGTCGCCGGTCGGACGGACAGGACTGTCACGGGGACGCTTTGGCGAGTCGGCTCCAGGCTCCTATCAGGTCACGTCCGTCCGGCGGCAGCGCTTGCTGCGTGCCCGGCCGGGCGGTCGACAGATCAACGCCAGGACACTCACGGGGTCAGTCATAAGCAAGAGTCAGACCGCCTCAGCCGGGGCTACCCGATCCTTGCGGGATCCGGTGCGAAAAGACTGACAGTCGTAGGCGTCGCCGACCGAGCCGATGGAGGCGGCGATGCCAGCGGCGTCCAGATGCTCGGCGAGCTTGAACGATGTGTATTGCGACCCGGCGT
>NZ_JBIVPK010000123.1:0-4318 GCF_044754605.1 Streptomyces sp. NPDC093064 | reverse complement strand
GATGTGCCCGGTGCCGCGGTCCCGTTGGGAAACGTGGGCAGGGTGTCGCCCTTGGGCAGCGTCCGGTGGAACTCCAACACCACCGACCAACGGTGCCCGTCCATCCGGCCCTTGCCGATCACCTGCGTGATCACCTGTGGCACCTGCTGATGAGCGGAAGCAGACCGCTTGGCAACGACGGAGACGGGTGCGGATGCCGAGTGGGCGGCCGGGCCCGACGTCGCCGCGATCGCGGAGGCACCGAACGAGATCCCTCCGAACGCGGCGACTGCGACGGCCGCTATGGCCGCCTTCCTGGCAAAACTGAGAGCCACGGAGCATTTCTCCTTCAAAGCTGCCGCCCGACACCACGCCGGGCGGTCCTCGACGGCCGGCGCGCCGGGCCCACGCGCCGACCCGCAGCGACCACCAGGAGCGGTGGCCGCGGGCTAGGACGTCCGCTCGTAGGTACTCCCAAACACCCACGGCGGGTTGCACGCCCGCCAACATCGGTTCGAAACATCCCTGCACCCTCGGGCAGGGGGCCGGGCTGCCACGCTGGGCGATAGGAACCTGGCTTACTGTCGCTTGCCGGACAGTGGGGCATCCGTGGGGCGCCGGGCTGCTGGGCCGCCGTATAAAAAAGCTGCTCCTACCAGTGGGCAGTCATGTGCGTCCTTGATCCGCCGGACAGACGTCCGCTGATCGTGTCGGGGATGGTTATGGCGGCGGAGGGGCGGGTGTGGCTCAATTGCCGTCGGTGTGACGCCGTCGGCACGATGGCGTGGAGGGGGAGCTTGATCAGGCGCGGTGCCTTGCCGCGTGCGCGCATGCGGTAGAAGGCGGCGCGGCTCATCTCGATTTCTTCGAGGACTTCGGGGAGTTTGAGCATCTTGGGGCGAGCCATCGTTGAGACTCCTCGCTTGGGCTGGTTTCGGGTTGGGGGGCCTGTGTCCGAGGTATGGATTTCTGCGTCACCGCGTCACCTGCGTCATGCACGCGTCTGACCTGCGGTTTTTGGGTGACGCAGAGGGCCGGGGGTGCGTCACCGGTGACGCAGGCTGTCCGTCACCGGTGACGCAGGTGACGCAGGTGACGCGGCGTGACGCAGAGGGCGGCCGTCTGCGTCACGGCCGTATGCCCAGGTCACCCGGCGTTTTCCGGGCCCCCGTGACGCAGGTGACGCAGCGATCCCCACTTAGGAAAAAGAGAAGGGGTGTCTGTGGTGGTGCGGCGCGGCTCAGGGAGTGAAGAAGGAGCTGCTTCGCGGCGCGTCCAGCGCAGGGCGGCGCCGCCGCCGAACAGCAAGAGGAGCACGCCCGGCCGGTGGTGCTCCTCTTGCTTGTGCGGGCGGGCCGGCGGTCGCCGGTCAGAACGCTTGCCGCTGCTCGTGTGGGGGCGGGGTCGGCGATCGGGTCATCTCGATGTAGCGGCCCTCTCTGGTGCGGCCCGAGTCGATCAGGACGCACGGGCGGCCAGGGTCGGCTGGAGGCGCTTGAGGCGGTCGGAGAGGACTTTGCCGGTGGTGGGCCAGCCCTTGGGCAGGGGGCGGAAGTCCTCGCCGGTGTAGAGGCGGGTGAGGCAGTGGAGCCACTCGGTGGAGGTCATGCGCTGTTCTGCGCCCTGTTCGATGTCTGCGGCGTGCCTGAGGACGGTCTGCGCGAGGAGATCGCCCTCAATGACGTCGTCGTTGAGGTCGTCCAGACTGGCCCGGTAGGCGGTGAGCGCTCCGAGGCCGGTTGCCGCGTCGAGCTGCGCGCAGAGGTGCGCGAAGTCGGCCATGCGTAGGTCGGTGGGGGTCTCCGCCTCAACCGCGCGGACCTTGACCGTGAGGTCCAGGAGAGACCCGAGGACGACGGGCAGAACCTCCGCGTACTCCGCCCACAGTTCCGCCTCGGTGCGCCGGACGCGGGGGCGTTCCAGCCGCAGCGGCAGGAGCCGTTCGGCGAGGTCGGGGCGGATGACTCCGACGTCGATGCCGGTCAGGAGCAAGGGGCGGCGGTAGCGGGCGCGGAACACGTCGCCGTCGGTGAAGAGGGCGCGCTTGACGTTCTCCGCGCCGGTGACGATGCAGCACATGGCGTCGGACAGGTCCGGGGTCATGTGGGAGAGGTTGTCGAGGGCGGTCACCCCATCCGGCGGCGACGGCCGCGATCAGGTTCTCCTCGTCCTTCGGGGCCCGGCGCAGGTCACCGCTCATGCCTTCGATGATCCTGACGAGCATGCGCCCGCCGGTGGACTTGCCCGCGCCCTGGGGGCCGGTGAGGAAGGGGGCGGGGACGGGCACGGACGGCCCGAGGCAGCCGACCAACCAAGCGATGGCCAGGCACTCCGTCTCCGCGGTGGCGAAGTTGCACAACCGCAGCAGGAGATCGATGCCCTTGCCTTCGGTGTCCTTGACGGGCAGGGGGAGTTCGCCGGTGAGCTGGGTGCGCCGCCAGCACACCTCGCGCGGACCGGCTCCCTTGGGCTCCGGTCCGCTCCGCTCCAAGTAACTAGTAGTGACAAAAATCAGTAACCGCGCTCTCCGCGCTCTTCGCGCTCTTCGCGCTCTTCGCGCTCTTCGCGCTCTCCGTGGCCCCTGTGGCCTCGCGTCACCGACCCCGCACCCGCCAGCACTGTCACCCGAATGGCGCAACATGACGTGCCACCCACATGGGCGAGGATCAAGCTGGCTAGTGGCCCAGCCGAGGCAATCCGTGAAAGGGGAACCGAATGCGCATTCGGCGAATCCTCGCCGCCGTCAGCGCCACGGCAGCCCTCGCCGGGCTCGGCCTCACAGGCGCCGCCACCGCCACCGCACAGGGTGGCTTCACCACCCCTTCTCAGTGCAGGGAGGGCGGCGGACAGCCCTATCTGCACAACACCGTCAAATGCTGGGGCGGTAAATACGACGGGATGATTGTCGACTAAACCCCACAAGGCGCCCCGCAGCCACGCGCCGCGGGGCGCTCCCGCGCGAGCGTAGCCGGGAGAGTCGCAGGGACTGTGCCGACCCGTCGGGAACGCTAGGCCGGGCTCACAGGTGCCATGTGCTGAGCTTGCTCAACGCTTCGGCGCGTTCCTCAATGATCTTCATCCGGGCACTCGCTCGGCTTCATGGTGGTGGGCGTCGTGAGCAGTGCTCTGTCCGGGCCACTTGCGGTAGAGCAATCCGCACTCCTCGATGAACCACCCGGTGCTCACGGCGTTCAGCGCCATCAAGAGGCCGGTGTCCTCAGATGAAGTAGAGAAAGTCTTACCGCGTGCCGCCTGGGGCCTGTTCTAGGGCCTGTCCGACGGGTCGCGTCACCGACCCCGCACCCGACAGCATTGTCACCCGAATGGCGCAGCATGACGTGCTGCCCACATGGGTGAAAGTCAAGCTGATTAGTGCTCCAACCGAGGTAATCCGTGAAAAGGGAACCGAATGCGCATTCGACGAATCCTCGCCGCCGTCAGCGCCACGGCAGCCCTCGCCGGACTCGGCCTCGCAGGCGCTGCCACCGCCACCGCCGCCACCGCACAGGTCAGCCCTTCTAAGTGCAAGGAGGGTGGCGGAACGTTCGACTTGCTGGGCAACCCCTGCAAGGGCGGTATATACGACGGGGAGTCGGTCGAAGCTGACTAGTGCCCCAATCGAGGTAATCCGTGAAAGGGGAACCAAATGCGCATTCGACGAATCCTCGCCGCCGTCAGCGCCACGGCAGCCCTCGCCGGACTCGGCCTCGCAGGCGCCGCCACCGCCACTGCCGCCACCGCACAGGGTGCCCCCGTCGTCGGCCCTAACCAGTGCATTGACGGCGGCGGAGATGTCCGGACCGACTTGCCGGGCAAACCCTGCGTGGGCGGTAAATACAACGGCCAGTCGGTCGACTAACCCCCACAATGCGCCCCGCAGCCACGCGCCGCGGGGCGCTTCCGCGCGAGCGTAGCCGGGAGAGTCGCAGGGACTGTGCCGACCCGTCGGACACGCCCTAGACGCCACCCGATCCCGGCCTCAGTCTGAGGCCGGTTGACGCGTGGCAAGTCGAGGGAGTCCACGCAGCAACAAGGTTCCGCCCGAACGCGAGGGCGACGCTTCCGGGCGCATCGTGGGGCACGTGTGGGGCACGGAGCGGCGCACTGCGGGAACGGTCAGCTCAGCGCGGAGTGATCGCGCGCTCGTGCGGTTCCATTGCGCGAGGCGATGGAAGGAAAGGTATTACCCATGCGAGCACAGCGCATTAAGCGCCTCTTCGCGGTGTCCGCGGCCGGTGTTGTCATCAGGGCTTGATCAAGTTCCCTCGGTTCCCGGGTTGTTGGTGATGCCCAGGAGTGGAAGTGCTCGTTGGGGTTGGTCGCGGATTGCGCGGGTGGT
>NZ_JBIVPK010000122.1:0-4691 GCF_044754605.1 Streptomyces sp. NPDC093064 | reverse complement strand
AGCGTGAAGAACTCCCATCATCGCAGGTCACAAGGCACTTCCTCGTCTCCGGAGAAGCTATCCACAGACATCAAGCCGGTGGATCCGGGCTCAGTGGACGGGGCCAGCGGTTACACCCCCGTCGGCAGCGTGCAGCGCATCGCGGGCAGCATCACGGGCTGGAATGATCGCTCTGCGATCATCACCCTAGTGTCGTACCACCCAGCGGATGCCGCTCGCGTGATCACCGAGCTTCGCACGGCCTTGAAGTCCTGCAAGGGGTACACGGCAGGCCCCATGAAGGCGACCTACGAAGACGTCGAAGCCACCAACGACCCACCGCAGGGCGACGACGGGGTCGCTTTCCGACTCAAGCTGGCCTTGGAACCCGGTGACGACGGCCTGAAGATCCCCATCAGCGTGATTGCCATACGCCACGGTTCCACGCTGGCGATCTATAAGGCGACTTCCGACACTCCCGGAAAGTTGGCGAGCATCCCAAGCGATCTTGTCAACGCCCAGTCGAAAGTGCTGGACGCCGCCGTTCACACCACTCCGTAGTCGTGCCCCGTCCGTGTCTGTTCGCGGGAAACCACCCTCTGACCCCCGGCGTTCCCGAACGAGCTGAACGCCATGGGAACTAGGGCCTGTTCGGAGTTCGGATCATGGGAGGGCTGGCAGGCTGCGTAACCAGAGGACGGATCCGCGCAGGTGGAGTCCTGCGGCGTAGCTCTCGGGTGTCTTGTCGTAGCGGGTGGCCAGCCCCCGCCATTCCTTGAACTTGTTGATGGCGCGCTCGACGGTGTTGCGATCTTTGTAGAGCGTGGTGTCGTGGCTGACCGGGCGGCCGCCGGAGCGTCCCTTCTTCTTGCGGTTGGCGGCCTGGTCGGCCTTTTCCGGGATCACGGCCTTGATCTTGTGCCTGCGCAGGTGGGCGCGGTTGGCGCGGGAGGAGTACGCCTTGTCGCCGGCGACTGCGTCCGGCCGGGTCCTTGGGCGGCCGACCGGGACACGCACCTTGACCTTCTCCAGGACGGGGATGAAGCGCGGGCTGTCCGCGGCCTGCCCGGGGGTGAGGATGATGGCCAGCGGGCGGCAGCGCCGCTCGACGGCGAGGTGGACCTTGCTGGTGAGCCCGCCCCGGGAGCGGCCCAGTTCGGCGGCCCGCAGTCGGGCCCTGTGGCGTCGGCGCACGGCACGGCGCTGTTCCCGCTCGGGGTCCCCGCTGTCCGCGGATCCGTCGCCTAGGGGGTCGTTTTGCCCCTTTGCTGCAGCCCCTTTTCCTCCGTCACAGCCTTCTCCAGGTCCTCAAGGAGCTCCGGGTCGACCACCATGCCCGCCGCGTGGTGATGCGCACGGGCAACGGTCGAGTCCACGCTGACCAGGCTGAGATCGACGTCGTCGCGGGCCGCCGCCTCGGCGATCATCCCGTCCATGAGCGCCTGGAAGACCCCGTCACGCGCCCACATCCGGAACCGGTCGTAGACCGTCGACCAAGAGCCGTAGCTCTCCGGCACATCCCGCCAGGGGCTGCCGGTACGGAACCGCCACATCACCGCGTTGAAGTAGCTGCGCAGGTCAGGGATCGGCCCGGACACCCCCAGCGGGAGGTATGGCTCGACCAACTCCCATTCACCATCGGTCAGATCACCACGAGTCATGTGACCGGTCTACCGGACTCAACCGGCCACCGGGGTCACGTTGACTCATCCGTGATCCGGACTCAGAACAGGCCCTAGTACTGCAACGACACTCCGTTATGCCCTCTGCTTCGGTAGTGACTGATGCGGGCCCGGGCCTGGCTTCTTCTTCTCCATAGGGACCAGGCGATTACGTGTTGGATGCTGTGGCGGACAGGAGAGGAGATGCGGTTGAACAGCCGTCTGGCCTCGTTCATGGTTACGGGTATGAGGGATCGATTGCCGTCGGTGTCGGGATCCCCTTTTTTGCCTCCACTCGCAGGATGGCGAGGAAGGCGAGTGCGGCCATCGAGAGGGTTATGTGTCGGTACCAGGCCGTATAGCCGCGGACTTGATAGTGATCGAGTCCGGTCTCGTTCTTCGAGGTCTGGAAACACTCCTCGACCATCCACCGGGATCCTGCAACCTGCACGAGTTCCTCCAGCGGAGTTCCGGCCGGGCAGAAGCAGATGTAGTAGGCGATGTCCGTGGGGTCGGTGACGCTGCGCCGTGCCATCAGCCAGTGGTCCCAGCCCTCGCGCCGCCAGGGCCGGATCGCTGCTGCGGCCCAGTCGTATTCGCGTGGACCGTGAGCGCCGTCGCCGCAGCTCACACGTGTCCACGCATCGTCGGGGAGCTCGCCGATCAGCTGGTGCGCGCGGGCCTGACCGAAAAACTCCACGGTCATGACCATCTGCGATTTCGGCACCGCAAGCACATGGGGGATGTCATGTTCTTCCAGCCAGACACGAATCCGGCTTGTCTGCCCATAGACTTCATCGGCCGTGACCCATCCGAACGGGATGCCGGACTCCACGGCACGCTTCAGCATACGCAAGCCCAGGTCAGGTTTCGTGGTGAACTCGACATCATCACCGATGCCGGCCGCCCGGCAGCGCTCACGGTTCGATGTCCATTCCTTCGGGAGATACAGCTCGCGATCGATCAGCGCCCGACCCTTCCCTGATCCATACGCCAGGAAGACACCCACCTGGGAATTCTCGATCCGCCCGGCCGTTCCTGAATACTGCCGGGCCACACCCGCCGACCGGACACCCTTTTTAAGGAATCCCGTCTCATCGAGAATAAGGATTCCCCGCTCGGATACGGCAGCTGTAGATAGGTCTGCCGGTGCGCGTCGCTGCTGTTCAGCGGCTTGAGGGGGTGGCTGCGGGCATAAGGACGGCCGCCTTGATCATGACGTGGTGTGACGCAACATCAGAACGAGACGGCCGCTTCGGCCACGGTAGACCACGAAGCCCACGACATCGCGTTCGGGGGCCTGTTGGCCTCGGTGGCCGACTGCTTCGCCCGCTCCGAGACCCGGGAGACGTTCGCACGGATGACACGGGGCATGCTGATGGAGCTCGAGGACGTCAACTGCTGGAGCCTGGCCGAAGCGATCGGTGAGCGGGGCCCGCACCGCCTGCACCATCTGCTGTCCCGCGCGGTGTGGGACGAGGAAGCGGTGCTTCAGCGGACAGCGGCCTGGGCCGTGGACCTGCTTGACGACGGCGACGGGATCCTGATCGCGGACGAGACCGGTGACGCCAAGTCGTCCATCGACGCGGTGGCCGCGGCCCGCCAGTACTCCGGCTCGGTGGGTGGAGTCGATCTGTGCCAGGTCGCCGTGCACCTCACCTTCGCCACGGCCGCCGGGCACTGCCTGATCGGCCGGCGCCTGTACTTCACCAAGGAGTGGGCCGCCGACGAGGAACGCCGCGAGCTGACCGGCGTCCCGGACGAGCTGTGCTTCGCGACCAAGCCGCACCTCGCGGGGGACATGCTCCGCGCCGCCGGGCGGCAGGGCATATCCGCCTCGTTCTTCCTGGGTGACGAGGTCTACGGCGGCCGGGAGCTGCGTACCACTTGCCGCGGGCTGGGCCTGGGCTACGTCGTGGGCGTGCGCTCCAACCACCAGGTCACCACCGGCCCGGTCAATCTGAGTGCGGCCAAGGCCACCGCGGAGCTGCCGAAGCGGGCCTGGCAGCGGATGCGGACCGGCGCGGGGCAGAAAGGTATATGCGACTACGACTGGGCGATGATCGAGGTCACCGCCGACGACACCCCTGACGGGCACGACGGCGACGCGGGGACGTCCGTCCTGCTGGTCCGCCGGCACCGCTACACCCGCACCGTGTCCTACTACCGCTGCTTCGCCCCAGGGCCGGTGACACTGGCGCGACTGGTGTCACTGGTGTGCCGCAGGTGGCGAGTGGAGGACGACTTCCAGGACGCGAAGGAGGTCTGCCACCTCGACAAAGGCCAGGTCACCTGCTGGAACTCCTGGCACCGCTGGAGTGTGACCGCGCTGGTCGCCTACGCCTTCCTGGCCGTCACAGCCGCCCTCGAACGCGGCGCCCAAACCAGCCGGAACGACCCCGGCGAGGCCGACCTCGTCCCCCTCAGTAGTCACGAACTCCTCCGCCTACTACGCGCCTTGTTCCTTCCGCCGCCCCAGCGAGACTCCGAGCACCTGCTGTGGTGGTCCACCTGGCGCCGCCGCCACCAACACCGCGCCCGCCTCTGCCACCGCCGCTGGCACGCGTACGCCGACACCACACCATGATCAGACAGCACATCAGCAGCTATCTACAGCTGCCGTATCGGAGTCCCCGAGATGCTCCACCACTGCGTCGCGGACGTCATCACGCACGGCGTCCGCGTCCCACAGGTAGTGGTTCAACAGCCGCTGCATGCCCTGCGGACCGTCGTGCCCGGCTGCCTCCGCCAGGGTCCAGCCGTTCTTCCGCTCTGTCTCGCTGAGCAGTCCCCGCAGGTAGGACACCATCCGTCGCCGTGGCTCCACCCGGCCGAACCGGCCCGCGAACCTTGCCCGCGAAGTCGTCAAACATATCTGACCAGCCGTCAGTTATCTCTTCCCCCATGCAACAATCAACGACGTCGCACCCGCAACGTCACGGAGTGTCGTTGCAGTACTAGTGCTGCTCCGCGTTAGTTCGTGGAGGTGTCACGCGGCTTTGACTGGGCTGGCGTCGTAGGTCCAGCGGTAGGGCTTGGCGGTGGTGTTGT
>NZ_JBIVPK010000121.1:0-5062 GCF_044754605.1 Streptomyces sp. NPDC093064 | reverse complement strand
CAGCGTGAAAGGGAGGTCGTCGTCATGTCCGGCAGATTCCCATGTGGGTGAACCACTCGATCCCCGAACGATCACCGAAGGTTTAATTTCAAGCTGAGCTCAGCCGGCCTTCGCCGGCTCCTCAGCTCGTGCTCGGGTGCTGGCGAGGCGGTAGGAGTCGGTGCCGGTCTCGATGATGGTGCCGTTCAAGGTCAGGCGGTCGACGATGGCCGTGCAGAGGCGGGGGTCGGTGAAGGTCTTGGTCCAGCCGCCGAAGGACTCGTTGGATGCGATGGCGACGCTGTTCTTCTCCTCGCGTTCGGTCAGGACCTGGAAGAGGAGTTCTGCTCCGTGGCGGTTGAGTTCCATGTAGACGAGTTCGTCGATGCAGAGGAGATCGACACGGCCGTAGCGGGCGATGGTCTTGTTCAGCTGCTTCTCATCCGCGGCCTCGACCAGTTCGTTGACCAGCTTCGTCGCGAGCGTGTAGCGGACGCGCTAGCCCTTCATCGCGGCCTCGGTGCCCAGGGCGATGAGCATGTGGGACTTGCCGGTGCCGGAGTCGCCGATCAGGCAGAGCGGCTGCCCTTTCTTGATCCACTCGCAGCTGGCGAGGGTGTGGATGGCCGCGGGGTCGATGTGCGGGTTCGCCTCGAAGTCGAACGTCCGCAGGGACTTCTCCCGGGGGAAGTTCGCCGCCTTGATCCTCCTCTCCGAGCGGCGGCGGGCCCGGTCGTCGCACTGCGGGGTGAACAGCCGCTTCCGCCACGCCACGCCGTGCGTGCGCTCCGGCTCCCGCATCGACATGCCGCCGCGATGGTCACGCCGGATCGCCGCGTACAGCTCGACCTTCGACATCCGCGGCATGACCAGCACCTTTCAGCAGGAGCACCCCGATGCTGCCCTGGCAAGAACCCCAGCGCCTCCCAAACTCGTCGACATCACCCATCCGTGGGTCCGGGCGCCTCCCGAACCCATCGACAAGTGACTTACTTCTTCTTGCCCTGGGTCTTGCCAGGGATCTTGATGAGCTGGGTTCTTGCTGATGAGAGCCCTGGATGCCCGCCTACGACCGGTTGTCATTGGTCATCGTTTGCCACTGCCGAGCGTCCTCGGGCGGCCCAGAGACGGCCCGGCGGCTGCCGCTAGACCAGCCTGCCCTTCCTGCCGAGCGAGTCGCCCAGGGACCTGAATACACGGCCCAGCCGCTCCTCCGCCTCCGCCGGCGGTTCCGGGATGGGCGCGCCAGCTGCGATGTGCTCGCCCAACAGCCGCAGCACCTCATACAGGTCCTCGGCGCTGGCACGGTCCAGGCGCAGAACAATGTCATCCGTCATGGCGGCAAGTCAGCTGACCAGCCACGGCATGCGGCCAAGCGCTTAGAAGATCGGGTCCGCCTCGCTTCCGTGACAAGTTGCCGAGTGCCGTCGGCGTTGCCTTCATTGCGGTCGGCGCCCTGGCCGAGAACGTCGACACGTATTCGACACAACGCCCCGCCCGCCGACTGCGTAGAAGACGGGGTCAGTCACCGCTTGGTCCAGCGAGAGCCGGTCAGCCTCTGGGTATCGGCACCACGCCCTCGATGAACAGGGTGTTCTCCAGGAATTCTGGCGTCAGCCGGATCCCGGTGACGCGCTCGGCGAGAGCGAAGGTGGCAGCAGTGACCATGTCTAGATCATCTGCGCCCCCTTCCTCGACAGCGAGGCCCACCTCACGCATGGGTGTCACCAGGCTGTCGGGGTCGCTACCGTCCCGGTAGTGAGCGAACAACGGCTCGAAGTGGAGCCGCAGCTCCGCGTTCTCGAACCAGTTGAAATGATCGACCGCGTTGACGTTCCGGAAGTGCGACACGGCCGTCCGCCCCGCCGACAGACGCGACAGGACTCCGTCGAGCGTCCCGATGTAGCCGGCTCCACCATCACTGACCAGCCCTCGAGCGGTGCCACTCCGAGGTACCCGTGGCTGCCCTGGTGCACCTGGGCCGTCGCGCACCAGTAGCCGCGGCGGGGCCTGTCCCTCAACACGGGTGGGCCCCCGTCCGGCTGCCCGCGTAGAGCTCCGCGGTGACGGTGTGGCCGCCATGGCTGTTGTGGACGACCACCCGGTGAGCGAGGGCGCTGACCATTCCGAGTCCCCGTCCGTGTTCCGCCTCCTGGCCCTGGTGCTCGACCTTCGGGGCGTTGCCGGCACCTCCGTCGTCCGTGACCGACAGGGCAACCACCTGCGCGGAGACGGCGAGGGCCAGATGGAAGCTGCCGTGCGGCTGACCGCTGGCCGTGTGCAGGATCGCGTTCGCGCTCAGATCGCTCACGATCAACTCGGCGTCTTCGGCAATGAGCGCTCGTCTTGCGTGCGTCACCTCTCCCGGCCACTTCCCCGGTTGCTGCCAGCCGGAGTTGATGGAGTGGCGGGGCGGTGGCTCGGGCGTGCGGGAGTAGTGGCCTGCGGGGGTAGTTGAGAGTTGCAATGTCACAACTCAGTCACCTTCTTTACTAATCCCTCACATCTAGTGAGTCCGCGTAGATAGCTTCACCCTGCACGTACTCAAACGGGGGGATCCCATGAGCTACTACCAGCCCCAGCCGCCGTTCCAGCCTCCGCCCGGACCGCCGGCCGTCCGTCCCGCACCCAAGTGGGCCCGCAAGCGATTCGTACTGCCCGCCCTGGGCCTCGCGTTCATCATGGGCGTGGGCAGCGGCGGCGCCGACGGTCAGAACCCGAACGCGACGAAGTCGGTGGCCAACGACAAGGTGCAGCCGACGGCCACGGCCACGGCCACGGTCACCGCGACGGCCACGGCGACGGAGACCGCGAAGCCGAAGCCCGCGCCGACGGTGACGAAGACGGTCGAGGTGAAGGTGACTGTCACCGCGCACGCCGCTGCCGCGGGGTCGGGAACGGGCGGCAGTTCGACGTCTGGCGGATCGTCGTCCAGCGGCGGGTCCAGCTCGTCGGGTGGCTCCAGTTCTGCGGGCGGGGGTGCGACGGCTCTGTGCAATGACGGTACGTACTCGTACGCCGCTCACCATCAGGGGGCCTGCTCGCATCACGGTGGCGTGGCCGTCTTCTACCGGTAGTCAACGTCTCAGGTCGGTGCTCCGGCCGATGGTTGAGTATGGGACCGCCTGCCCCGCTGAATCGGGGAGGCGGGTCCCGCGTCTCCGGGGCCTCTGGGCCCGCGCGGTCCGGACCCACGGCCGCCCCGTCTCGGTATCAGCGTGGGGCGGGGCAGAAGACGGCGCGACAGGTGCGGCCATGGCGATCAGGCTTGGCCCGCAAAGGATCGAGATTCAAGGTCGCCGCACTCGTGGGGTGCACCTGCGGGAATGTCTCAAGATCCCGTCCACGCCTCGTCCACGGGCCCCGGCATACGACCGCTCTGGCGGCACCTTCTGGACGTCGTTGTCAGGTTGACCTGCGGCGGCGTGGTGTCGGACGCCCAGATTCTGTCCGATGGCTCAACGTTCAGCGAATGAGCGCCTGGGCCCGACGAGCGATTTCGTCCGGGGCCACGTCCTCTACGTGCGTGAGGAAGACCCAGACGTGTCCGTAGGGATCCCGCAGGATAGCTGTGCGGTCGCCGTGAAACTGGTCGGTCGGTGGCTGCAGAAGTTCCGCGCCGGCCGCGCCGGCCTGCTCGGCAAGTACGTCGACGTCATCAACGAAGACGTGTAGTCCCACGGTCGTACCGCCAATGGTGGTCGGTGCGGTGAAGGTAGGGCCTTCGGCATCGCCCAGCATGATGGTGGACCCGTGAATGCTGATCTCTGCGTGCAGGATGCGCCCGTCTGGGCCGCCAAGACGGAACAGCTCCTCGGCTCCGAACGCCTTGCTGTAGAAGTCGATCGCGTTGGCGGCACCGTCGACCATCACATGGGCGATTACGGCGTTGCGGTAGTGCTCTGGAACGGCGGTCGTGGCCATGGAAACTGCCTCCTCGGTTGGTTGACGGCTACCAGTGACCACGAAGGTAGAAGCTGAACCTAACTTGAGGTCAAGCGCTCTTGACCCGATAAGCGAAGTGCCTTGAGATGCGGCAGGGCGTCGCCAACCGTCGCATCGAGAACCTGCTCCGTGAATATGAGTGGCGGCACCTGACCGTGTCTGAGGCTCCCCGGCGTCGTATCCAGGGGCCATGTCGGTGCTGCATGTTTCAGTTCATCGGATAGCCGATCTCCGCGATGTCCTCTGCGAGGTCGGCCAGAGTGATCTCCGAGTTCAGTGCACTGAGCCTTTGCCAACTTGCCTCATGAGCTGGCCAGTTGGTTCGACAGATGAGTGAAGCCCCTGGTACGACCAAGATCACCCGGTACCCACCAGAGGCTTCGCATGCTTGTCTACCCGTGCGGGCTGGACGTGTCCAGTCGATCCCTGTCCTTCCTCGCTGCTCGCCTGCGAGAACACCGTCGTCGGATCAAGAGCCGCTGGCGCCGGCTCCCGGTCGGCCGTCAAGCCCTGCTGGTGTTGGCGCATCTGCGGAATGGAACCACGTACGCCCAGCTCGCGGCGGGTTTCGGGGTCGGGACGAGCACGGTCTACCGCTACATCAGCGAGGCCGTCGACCTGCTGGCCGCACTGGCACCGACCCTCGACGAGGCCGTCCGGGCTGCTTCGACGAAGGCGTACGTCCCGCTCGACGGGACGCTCCTGCCCATCGACCGGATCGCCGCCGACCGGCCCTTTTACTCGGGGAAGCATAAGAAGCACGGCATGAACGTGCAGGTCATCGCCGATCCGTTCGGCCGGCTGCTATGGGCCTCGCCCGCACTGCCAGGGGCCGTTCACGACGTTCGCGCGGCCCGCGAACACGGCATCATCAACGCCCTCGACCCGGCCCGAATCCCTTGCTGGGCGGACAAGGGCTACCAGGGCGCCCGCGGTACGGTCCGGGTTCCGTTCCGCGGCCGATGGGAGACGCTTTCCAGAGGTCAGCAGGCCGTGAACCGATCCCAGGCCAAGATCCGTGCCCTCGTCGAACAAGCCATGGCTTGAACCGCCCCGGGTTCGGTAGAGATCTCAGATTGTGGTTGTGACCTGTGGTTTTGTGGATTCCATGTAGTGGTTGGCCTCGTACTCGACGGGC
>NZ_JBIVPK010000120.1:0-5281 GCF_044754605.1 Streptomyces sp. NPDC093064 | reverse complement strand
ACACCGGCGACTCGTCCAGGAGTTGGGAACCCATGCCCACCCACTGCGAGCCCTGACCGGGGAACACGAAGACCGTACGACCCTCGACGTCGGCGACCCCCCGGGCGACGACGCCCGAGGGCCCGTCGGCGGCGACGGCACGCAGCGCCTCCAGCGGGTCGGTGCCGGCAGGCGGCACGACCACGGCACGGTGCTCGAAGAGGGCGCGGGAGGTGGCGAGGGACAGACCGATGTCGATCGGACGGGCCGCCGGGACGGCGGTCACGAGGTGGGTGAGGAGGCGGTCGGCCTGCTCGCGCAGCGCGGCGGCACCACGGGCGGACAGGACCCACGGGACGACGCCGGCGGCGACGGGCACGGGCGCCGCGGCAGGCTGCTCGTCGTCGGCGGCGGGGGCGTCGGTCTCCTGCTCCAGGATGACGTGGGCGTTGGTGCCGCTGATGCCGAACGAGGACACGGCGGCCCGGCGCGGACGGCCCGTCTCCGGCCAGTCGGTGTTCTCGCCGAGCAGCCGCACGGTGCCCGGGCTCCAGTCGACGTGGCTGGACGGCTCGTCGGCGTGCAGGGTCTGCGGCATCACACCGTGGCGCAGCGCCATGACCATCTTGATGATGCTCGCGACACCGGCGGCGGACTGGGTGTGGCCGATGTTCGACTTCACCGAGCCCAGGAGCAGCGCGTCCTCGGCCGTACGGGTGCGGCCGTAGGTGGCGAACAGGGCCTGCGCCTCGATGGGGTCGCCCAGCGGGGTGCCGGTGCCGTGGGCCTCCAGGAGGTCGATCTCGCCAGGGGCGACCCGGGCGTTGGCGAGGGCCTGGCGGATGACGCGCTGTTGCGAGGGGCCGTTGGGGGCACTGAGGCCGTTGGAGGCGCCGTCCTGGTTGATGGCGGAGCCGCGGACGACGGCGAGCACCGGGTGGCCGTTGCGGCGGGCGTCGGAGAGCCGCTCGACGAGGACGATGCCGACGCCCTCGGCGAGGGTCATGCCGTCGGCGCCGTCGGAGAACGCCTTGCAGCGGCCGTCCTGGGCGAGGGCCCGCTGCCGGCTGAACGCCACGAACGCGTTGGGGGTGGTCATGACCGTGGCGCCGCCCGCGACCGCGAGGGTGCTCTCGCCGTTGCGCAGCGACTGGCAGGCCAGGTGCAGCGCGACCAGGGAGGACGAGCACGCGGTGTCGACGGTGACCGCCGGGCCCTCGAGACCGAAGACGTAGGCGAGGCGGCCGGAGAGCACGCTGGGGCTGGTGCCGGTGACCAGGTGGCCCTCGGTGCCGTCGCCGGCGCCCATTCCGTACTCCTGGTAGCTGGAGCCGATGAAGGTGCCGGTCAGGCTGCCGCGGAGGGTGGCAGGGGTGAGTCCGGCACGCTCGAAGGCCTCCCAGGTGGTCTCCAGCAGGAGCCGCTGCTGCGGGTCCATGACGAGCGCCTCGCGGGGCGAGATGCCGAAGAACATGGGGTCGAACTCGTCGGCCTCGTGCAGGAAGCCGCCCTGGGTGGAGTAGGTGGTGCCGGGGTGGTCGGGGTCGGGGTCGTAGAGCCCGGCGGTGTTCCAGCCGCGGTTGACCGGGAAGTCGGTGATCGCGTCGGTGCCGGAGAGCACCAGGTCCCACAGCTGCTCCGGGGAGCTGACGCCGCCCGGGTAGCGGCAGCTCATGCCGATGATGGCGATGGGCTCGTCGTCGGCGCCGCCGGTGGCGACGGGGCCCGCGACCTCCAGCACGGAGCCGGCGATCTCGGCCCGCAGGTACTGGGCAAGCTCCAGCGGGGTCGGGTAGTCGAACACCATGGTGCTCGGCAGACTGAGGCCGGTGGCGGCGCCGAGGTGCTTGCGCAGTTCGACGGCGGTCAGCGAGTCGAAGCCGATGTCACGGAAGGCACGGCTCTCCGGCACGGCGTCGGCGGAGGCGTGGCCGAGCACGGTCGCGGCCTCGGTGCGCACCAGCTCGGTGAGCAGGCGCAGTTGCTCCGGCTCGGGCAGCGAGCGGACCCGCTGGACGGTCTCGGACACGTCGCCGCTGTCGGCGGGGGTGTTCTCGGCGGCCAGGGCGCGGACCTCGGGCAGGTCGCCGATGAGCGCGCTGGGCCGGGCAGAGGTGAACAGCGGGGCGTAGCGGGTCCAGTCGACGTCCGCGACGGCGACGGCGACGTCCTGGCGGAGAACGGCGCGGCGCATCTCGGTGAGGGCGGGCGCGGGATCGAGCAGGCGCAGGCCCTGGCGGCGCAGGGTGCCGGAGACGGCGTCGTCGGCGGCCATGCCGGTGCCGCCCCAGGGACCCCAGGCGATGGAGGTCGCGGCGAGGCCGCGGGCGCGGCGGGCCAGGGCGAGGGCGTCGAGGTAGGCGTTGGCGGCGCCGTAGGCGCTCTGGTCGCCGCTGCCCCAGACACCGGCGATGGAGCCGAACAGGATGAAGAAGTCCAGTTCGCGGTCGCCGAGGAGGTCGTCGAGGTGGGCGGCGCCCGCCAGCTTCGCGGCGGTGAGGCCGGCGAACTCGGCGGGCGTCAGTGCGTCCAGCGGGCCGTAGTGGCCGAGGCCCGCGGTGTGGACGACACCGGTGAGCGGCTGGTCTGCGGGCAGGCCGTCGAGGACGGCGGCGAGGGCATCGCGGTCGGCGACGTCGCAGGCCACGAGGGAGACGCTCGCGCCCAGGTCGGTCAGCTCGGCGCGGAGTTCGGCGGCGCCGGGGGCGTCGGGGCCGCGGCGGCTGGTGAGGACGAGGTGGTCCGCGCCGGAGCGGGCCAGCCAGCGGGCGGTCTCGGCGCCGAGGCCGCCGGTGCCGCCGGTGATCAGGACGCTTCCGGAGGCGGTGAACCGGTCGGCGGACGGCAGCTCGTCGACGGTGTGGCGGACCAGGCGGCGGCCGTGCACGCCGGTGGCGCGCAGGGCGACCTGGTCCTCGCCGTCGGGGGCGTCCTTGACCGCGAGGACTTCGGCGAGGCGCTGTCCGGCGCGGCGGTCGAAGTCGGCCGGGAGGTCGACGAGGCCGCCCCACAGGCGGGGGTGCTCCAGGGCGACACCGCGGCCCATGCCCCAGGCGGTGGCCTGGGCGGGGCGGGTGACCGGGTCGGCGGGGCCCGTGGAGACGGCGCCGCGGGTGGCGGTCCACAGCCGGCCCCGGGCGCCGGTGTCGGCGAGGGCCTGGACGAGGGCGATGGTCAGGGCGAGGCCCTGGGTGAAGCCGGCGGGGCCGTCGGTGGGGCGCTCGTCGAGCGGCAGCACGGACAGCACGTGGGCGGTGGTGTCGACGTCCTCTGCGTCGGCGAGGCGGGCGCCGAGCACGGCCCGGTCGGCGCAGTCGGCGTCCAGGACGAGGCGGCGGACCCGGGCGCCGTGCGCGCCGAGCGCCTCGGCGAGGCCGTCCAGCAGTTCGGTCTCGTCGGCGGAGGTGGCGTCGGAGGCGACGAGCAGCCAGGTGCCGTCGAGGACGGGCGCGGCGGGCTTGCGCAGCCGGGTCCACTCGACGCGGTAGCGCAGCGTGTCGAGGAGCGCCTTCTCCTGGTTGCCGCGGCGCCACGAGGTGAGCGCGGGCAGCAGGGAGTCGAGCGGGGTGAGGCTGTCCTCGTCGAGGCCGAGGACGGCGGCGAGTTCGGCGGCGTCGCCGCGCTCGACGGCGGCCCACAGCTTCTGGTCGGCCGGGTCGCCGGCCGAGGAGGGCGCGGCGGAGGGCAGCTGCGGCCAGTAGTGGGCGTGCTGGAAGGCGTAGGTCGGCAGGTCGACGCGGCGGGCGCCGGTGCCGGCGAGGTACGCGGTCCAGTCGAGGTCGACGCCGTGGATCTGGAGGCGGGCCGCGGCGGTGGCGGCGGCGGTCTCCTCGGGGCGGCCGGCGCGCAGCAGCGGGACGAGCGCGGTGTTGTGATCGTGGCGATCGTGGCGATCGTCGCGGTCGTCGCGGTCGTCGCGGTCGTCGCCGAGGGTGTCCTCGGCCATGGCGGTCAGCAGTCCGTCGGGGCCGAGTTCGAGGAAGAGGGTGGCTCCGGCGTCGCGCAGGGTGCGGACGCAGTCGGCGAACCGGACGGCCTCGCGGACGTGGCGCACCCAGTAGTCGGCGGTGCGCACCTCGGCGTCGTCGGCTCTGCGGCCCGTCAGGTCGGAGACCAGCGGGATGCGGGGGGCGGCGTAGGACAGCGTCTCGGCGACCGTGCGGAACGCGTCGAGCATGGCGTCCATGTGCGGCGAGTGGAAGGCATGGCTCACCCTCAGACGCTTGGTGCGGCGCCCACGGCCGGAGAACTCGGCGGCCAGCTCCACGGCGGCGTCCTCGTCGCCGGAGACGACGACGGAGGTGGGGCCGTTGACGGCGGCGACGGACAGGCGGTCGCCGAGCAGCGGGGCGACCTCGTCCTCGGTGGCCTGGACGGCGATCATGGCGCCGCCGGACGGCAGCGCCTCCATGAGGGTGGCGCGGGCGGCGACCAGGCGGGCGGCGTCCTGAAGGGTGAACACCCCGGCGACGTGCGCGGCGGCGATCTCACCGATGGAGTGACCGGTGACGAAGTCGGCGCGGACGCCCCAGCTCTCGACGAGGCGGTAGAGGGCGACCTCGACGGCGAACAGCGCGGGCTGGGTGAAGCCGGTGCGGTCGAGCAGGGCGGCCTCGTCGGTGTCCTCGGCGGCGAACACGACCTCGCGCAGCGGCCGGTCGAGCAGCGGGTCGAGGGCGGCGCACACCTCGTCGAACGCGGCGGCGAACCGGGGCTGGGTCTCGTACAGTTCGCGGCCCATGGCGGCACGCTGGCTGCCCTGGCCGGAGAACATGACGGCGATCCGGGCACGGCCCGCGGCCTCGCCCTCGACGACGGCCGGGTCGGGGCGGCCGGCGGCGAGGGCGCTGAGGGAGGCGAGCAGTCCGTCGCGGTCCTGCGCGATCACTGCGGCACGGCGCTCGAAGCGGGAGCGGGTGGCGGCCAGGGAGTGGCCGAGGTCGGCGAGGGACGGCTCGGGGTGGTTCTGGAGGTGGGTGAGCAGGCGGGCGGCCTGGGCGCGCAGGGCGTCGCGGGTGCGGCCGGACAGCAGCAGCGGGACGGCTCCGGCGGTGCGCTCGGGGGCGGCCGGGGCGGGCGCGGGGAGGGCGGGCGCCTGTTCGAGGACGGTGTGGACGTTGGTGCCGCTGATGCCGAAGGAGGAGACGGCGGCGCGGCGCGGGCGGCCGGTCTCGGGCCACGCGGTCTGCTCGGTGAGCAGTTCGACGGCGCCCTCGGTCCAGTCGACGTGCGAGGACGGGGCATCGACGTGCAGGGTGCGCGGCAGCACACCCTGCCGCATCGCCATCACCATCTTGATGAC
>NZ_JBIVPK010000119.1:0-5302 GCF_044754605.1 Streptomyces sp. NPDC093064 | reverse complement strand
CCCGCTCCGCGGGAGCGCTGGCGGGTGGCTGCGCCACCCGCGCAACCCCGATGCTGCGCATCGGGGTTGACGCTCCGTCCGCTGCGCTCCCGGAGCGGCGGGACTTCGTCCCGCTACCGGGCTTCCGCTTCGCTGCAGCCCGGGCCGGCGGGTCCGCTGCGCTCCCCCGCCTGACGGTCCTTCGGCTGCGCCTTCGGAACCGTTGGGCCCGCTGGCGCGGGCCTGGCTGGTTACGGGGCGGTGGGGTCGGGGTTCTCTCCGCGTTCGAATGCCTCTAGGTGGTCCAGGGCCGTCTTGGTCGGGCCCTGACTGCGGATCAGCTTCCATGTCTCAATCCCGCAGCCCACTACTGCTCCGATGCCGGCGAGGAGGAGCAGTAGACGCAGAGGCGGCCACCAGTGCTCACGCGTGAGTGCCTGCCCGGTCATGATCGCCCCCACCAGTAGGGGCCCTCCGGCCTTGCGTAGCCACAGTTCGATCCCGTCCCACATCGCCCCACCTCTTATTCAGGTCGCCGTCGATACGGTGCCGGGACGTCAGCATACGAGGCTCTTGTTCGCTCACGCGGATTCATCTTGTTGCCTGCATCAGGTGATGCAGCATGTACTGTTGGCGGAAACACGGGACACCCTCCAACCACCTGATGCGGGCCCAGCTGTCCGCGCTTCCGGAAAAGGGAAAACGTATGTGGAGTGCTCAGGACGTGGCGCGGGATCGGGTCCGGCGTCAGGCGAGTGGCCTGGATGTCGCCGGCGTTGCGGAAAAGGTCGCGGAGGCCGCTGTCCGTGAGCGGGATACCGCGGAGCAGTTGAGGGGGAACGGTTCCTTCTACGAGTTCGAGATGGACCGGGAGCGGTTGGCTGCCATCTGGCTGGCCAAACACGCTGAGTGGCGGCGCGTCAGGGACTTGATGACTGCGGTCGGTTGGAGTGTCTACGAGCCGGAACGGGACGCTCAGGGCTCGGTGTGGGCTCGCGAGCGTGAGGAACGGTTTGCTGGTGCTCTTGCGGCACCGGCCGCCTTCAGGGAACGGCAGGGGGAGGAAGCCGATGAACTGCGGGCGGAGGTCCCGCTGTCCGCCGCGTCCAGTCGGCTGATCCAGGTGGTGGCCGACCGGGCGGGGCTGCGCCCCTCTCAGGTCCTGGCCCAGCTTGCCGAGCAGATCGTCGTGGCCGAGGACGGCACAGTGTCCGTCCCGCCCTTCACCCCGTCCCTGTGATTTCCGAAGCGAGTGGAAAAGAAGGCAGAGGAGGGGCGTGGGAATGCTGGGTATTCAGCTTCGGGAACACCAGGTAGCCCAGAAAACCAGTTTCCGTAAGTGGGTGGGATTCCCTGCAAGATCATCCGTACCGTCGGAGGGTGCGCGGGGCACGATCGTGTCCGCGACCGGATCGGGCAAGACGATCACCACCGCCGCGTGCGCGCTGGAGTGCTTCCCGGGCGGACGGGTCCTGGTGACCGTGCCGACCCTGGACCTGCTCGCGCAGACCGCCCAGGCGTGGCGCTTGGTGGGCCACCGGACCCCGATGGTCGCCGTGTGCTCGCTGGAGAACGACCCGGTGCTGAACGAGCTCGGGGTGCGCACCACCACCAACCCCATCCAGCTCGCCCTGTGGGCCGGGCACGGACCGATCGTCGTGTTCGCCACGTACGCCTCTCTGGTGGACCGCGAGGACATCGACGCACCCGAGGGCCAACGGAAGGTTCGCGGGCCACTGGAGGCCGCTCTGGCGGGCGGGGAGCGCCTGTACGGGCAGCGCATGGACGGCTTCGACCTCGCCATCGTGGACGAAGCCCACGGAACCGCCGGTGATCTCGGACGGCCCTGGGCGGCGATCCACGACAACACCCGCATCCCCGCCGACTTCCGGCTATACCTCACCGCGACCCCGCGCATCCTCGCCGCACCCCGGCCACAGAAGGGCACGGGCGGCCAGGAGCTGGAGATCGCGACCATGGCCGACGGCCCGGACGGGACATACGGTCCGTGGCTGGCCGAGCTCGGGCTGAGCGAGGCGATCGAACGGGGCATCCTCGCCGGATTCGAGATCGACGTACTGGAAATCCACGACCCCTCCCCCACCCTGGGAGAGTCGGAGGAGGCGCAGCGAGGCCGGCGCCTCGCGCTCCTGCAGACCGCACTTTTGGAGCACGCCGCGGCGTACAACCTCCGTACGGTCATGACATTCCACCAGAAGGTCGAAGAGGCCGCCGCATTCGCCGAGAAACTGCCGGAGACCGCCGCAGAGCTGTACATGAACGACGCCTCCGACGACGATCTGGCGAAGGGTGAGGCCCTGCCGAAGTCGTCGATCGACGCGGAGTTCTACGAGCTGGAGGCCGGACGTCACGTCCCGCCGGACCGGGTGTGGTCAGCGTGGCTGTGCGGCGACCATTTGGTGTCCGAGCGGCGTGAGGTGCTGCGCCAGTTCGCGAACGGCATCGATGCCGCGGGCCGGCGCGTCCACCGCGCGTTCCTGGCAAGTTGTCGCGTGCTCGGGGAAGGCGTCGACATCACCGGCGAGCGGGGCGTAGAAGCCGTCTGCTTCGCCGACACCCGCGGCTCCCAAGTCGAGATCGTGCAGAACATCGGCCGCGCGCTGCGGCTCAACCGGGACGGCACCACCAAGGTCGCACGCATCATCGTGCCCGTCTTCCTGGAACCCGGCGAGGACCCCACCGACATGGTCGCCTCCTCCTCGTATGCCGGGTTGGTCGCTGTGCTCCAAGGCCTCCGCTCCCACGATGAACGACTCGTGGAACAACTCGCCTCCCGCGCCCTCACCAGCGGACGACGCACAGTCCACATCCGGCGTGACGAGGACGGGCGGATCATCGGGACCAGCGGCGAAGGCGACAGCGAGGACCAGGAGCAGGACGACACGCAGGCCGGCGCCGAAGCGGCCCTGCTGCACTTCTCCAGCCCGCGCGACGCCGCAACGATCGCGGCCTTCCTCCGTACGCGGGTGTACCGACCCGAATCCCTGGTCTGGCTCGAGGGCTACCAAGCCCTGCTGCGCTGGCGGAAGGAGAACGGCATCACCGGCCTCTACGCCATCCCGTATGACATCGAGGTCGAAGTCGGGGCGACCAAGGCGTTTCCGCTCGGACGATGGATCCACCAGCAACGAAAGGCGCTGAGGGCCGGGGAGTTGGAGGAACGGCGCAGGCTGCTGCTGGACGCGCCGGAGGCCGGGATGGTCTGGGAGCCGGGCGAGGAAGCCTGGGAGACGAAGCTCGCCGCGCTCCGGTCCTACCGGCGCGCCACCGGACACCTCGCACCCCGACAAGACGCCCTCTGGGGCGAGAGCGAGGCCGAGGGCCTGGTGCCCATCGGACAGCACATCGCCAACCTCCGCCGCAAAGGCCAGAAAAGCGGCCTCGGCAAGGACCCAGAGCGCGCGGCACAGCGTGCGCAGCAGCTGGCCGCCATCGACCCGGACTGGAACTGCCCCTGGCCACTCGACTGGCAACGCCACTATCGCGTCCTCGCAGACCTGGTCGATGCCGACGGTGTGCTGCCCGACATCGCACCCGGCGTACTCATGGACGGCGACGACATCGGACGATGGCTCGCACGGCAACGCGAGGCGAGCACCTGGGCGCAGCTCTCCTCCGAACAGCAGGAACGACTGACCCGGCTGGGCGTACAGCCCACTGAGCAGCCCGCCCCAGCCCCGGCCAATGCCGGCGGAAAGGCGTCAGCGGCCTTCCAGCGGGGTGTTCAGGCCCTCACCCAGTACATCGCCCGTGAAGGCCACCACCGCGTCCCAAGGGCCCACTCAGAAGAGATCGCAGTGGAAGGAGAGGCCGTCAAAGTGTCTGTAAAGCTGGGTGTGTGGGTCTCGAACAACAAATCGAGGCGAGACAAGCTCACCCTCGACCAGCGCAACGCACTTCGGGAACTGGGCGTCAACTGGGCGTGACCGTCTGCGGGCCGGTGATGCACGGCCGAGCCCTCACAGGTGCAGACGCCACGGACACTCAGCCTTGCCGTATCGCTGCGAGTCACTGCTCGGGGCGGTCCCGTGCAACGTGCGACCGGCACGGGACCGCCAAGCCCTGCCCTCCTGTCCGAGCCGGGCACTGAAAACCGTACAAAAACACACCGCCAAGCGCACCCCCAACAACACGCAGGAGCGGCCTTCGATACCGCGTATACACGGCGAAGACCTGGAGAGGCGGCTGGTCAGCCGAGGGTAGGGGCTTCCTTCACTCCCGGGGCGAAAAGACCGTTCGGTTCCCGCCTTCGCCTGGCTACGGGAGCAGACTGTCCGCCGTTCGGCGGTCTTTGAGGCGCACCGGGCGTACTGCCATATCGCCTGGCGGGCCGCCAGCCTGTTGCACGGTCCCGCTAAACGACCCCACCTTCTACCTGAGGTTCATCGCGTGATGTCGCTCGCCCCAATCCCTGAGCTGCGGCGATGCCCGAGCAACAGGCGACCTCCCTCGAAGATCACTGACAACCCGTCCAACCGCCCGGTCAGAGGCTTGCCGAGTCACCAGGGGATAACGGCGAGGGCTTCCACCTCCAGCATGAGCTCCGGCCGGTACAGAGCGGCCACCTGTACTGCGGTACTGGCCGGCGGACGCACGGTGTCGATGTGCGCGTCGCGCACGGCCCGTACCTCCGGCAGTATGGCGACGTCGGTGACGTAGAAGGTGAACTTGGCAACCTCGGCGAACGTCGCGCCGCCTGCCGCCAGGCAGCGCCGCAGGTTCTCGAAGACCTGACGGGCCTGGGCGGCGGCGTCGCCCTCCCCGACCACACGTCCCTGTTCGTCCAGTGCGACCTGCCCGGATATGACGACCAGTCGACCTTCACCCACCACCACGTGGCTGTAGCCGTTCCCTGGGGCGACCCCGTCGGGCGGAATGTGAGTGAGCATGGTCTCTTCAGACTCATCTGACACAGGTGTCCTCCTCGAACGGCAGTTGATCAGGCAACGGTATATGCCAGCAACTCCTTTTAATCCGCTGCATGTTGAGTCGTAGGCACTGTGTGCGCCGCGTCTCGGCTACCCGCATCGGCGAAAGGTCCAGTGAGAGGTGATCTTCGAGGGAGGTCGCCTGTTACTCGGACATCGCCGCAGCTCAGGGATTGGGGCGAGCGACATCATGCGACGAATCTCAGTAACCCCCACGCTCCCTCGAACGCACCCTCTACGCCCCCGGCCGCCACCCCCAGCGCCGGCCCAGATGGCTTTAGAGGGCTTCTCGAAACCGAGTGTGGGGCTGGGGATTCCGTACGGGTGTGCTGTTCAGGTGATTGTGGCCGCGCGGGGGCATGAAGGCAGGGCCT
>NZ_JBIVPK010000118.1:0-5760 GCF_044754605.1 Streptomyces sp. NPDC093064 | reverse complement strand
CCGAATGCCACACAGGGGTCCAAGCAGAGCCCTTGAATGGCCACTCAATACTGACCGCATCGCGCTGCTTGCTTTGCCCGGCGATGTCCACGAGAGCTCCATCTGCCGCGAGTCTGCGACGCGTTCCCCTTCTGTCACACCAACAGGACCGGTTTGCGGAGGAGTCGGAAGCCAGCCCGGCCAAACAACGGTTATGGCCGATGCCGTGCCGATGGACGCATGTATACCCGCTCGGCAGCCCGGACGCTCTCCTGCAGTGCTGCCACCAGGTCCAGCACCGGGGTAGGCTCCGCCGGCTCGACGAGCTCACCGCCGGTGATCTTGACGTTGCTCGCCTTGCTGTCCATGCAGGGACGGCGGCCCCTGCCCAGGGCGCTGCGTGCAGGGGCCGTCCATCACCCTGCGGTCCTGTCACAGCGCAAGGCACTACGACGCTAAGACCCCAGCACCCAACCCCGCTCGCTCGGCGCGTCGGCAGGGTGAATGAGTCCCCTCCCCTACGCCTCACGGCCATCTTCACCACCCGCGGCGGCACCCCGTGGTCCTGGAGGCCGGCGGCGGTCCGCAGCAAGATTTTTGTCGCGGCCCTCGCTCAGGGCGTCAGGCGGGTCGGATGCACGAAACGGGAGTGCCAGGGGCGCGGAAGGTCTTACCGGGGGCCGGCAAGGACAGCGGCCCTACCCGATCGGGCAGTGAGTCCGACGGTCGGCTCATCGGACCGCCCGCTTAGGATCCGCACGTGGTACACATCTTCGAAGAACTCGTGGAGATGCAGCGCGCAGCTGACGCAGCGCAGGCGCAGGTCGAGCAGCTACGCGACCAGTACGGGCCGCCCGCCCGCGAGCCGTGGATGGAGCAGCAGACCGCAACGTACGAGACCGCGTGGCGCGCCTGGCGCGACCTTGCCCGTGACGTCCAGGCCGCGGTTACCGAGTACGCGAAGGATGAAGGCCAGGCACGGAACGAGGTCGAGGCCAGCGTGAAGAAAGCCGCGCGGCACGCGACGGAGGAGGGCTCCTAGGCAGTGTTTGAAATGTTGATATGGGCCTTGCACCCGGCATAACCTCACGGAATGGTGCAGAGCGAGGCTAGCAACGTCGACGGCTACCTGACTGAGGTTCCTGAGGAACGCAGGGCCGTGCTGACCAAGGTGCGGCAGCTGTGCCGCGAGGAGCTGGTGGGCTTCGACGAGGTCATGGCGTACGGGATGCCCGCATATGAGCGGGACGGCGCCTGCGAGATCGCGTTTGCCAGCCAGAAGCAATACATCTCCTTCTATCTCATGCGCAGTGACGTCCGTGAGGCATTCGAGAAACGACTGGCCGGGCAGGACATGGGCAAGGGCTGTCTGCGGTTCCGCAGGCCGGAGAACATCGACTTCGGCTTGCTGCGGGATCTACTCAAGGCCGCTGCGACCCGGCCCGGCAAGATCTGCTGATGCCGCATCTTGACCATGCCGAGCCTCTGCGCGAGGCGCAGTGACTGGGTGAACAGACCGGCGAGCGCGTCCAGGTGGCGGCGGCGGAACCGGGCGATCGAGCGGTAGTCGGGGGCCTGGCCAGCGGCGAGGTATCGGAACGCGATGTCGGCCGCAGCATCAGCCGCGGTTCGTAGGGCGGGTAGCCGCGCTTGTCGGTGTAGTCCGCCAGGATCGGTCCCAGGTCCAGTACCTCGTCGACCAGCTCGGCAACGAACCGGGCCAGGTGGTCCCGGGGCATCCAGCGACGGGGGCAGCAGCAGGACCTGGTGCGGGTCGAACGCCCTGAACGTCTTGTCCACCGCCGCCCCACGGCCTTGCCGTTGCCTCTTCTCAACCGGCTCGATCTCGAACAGCCCATCCCCACCATGCATACCGGCATCATCGTGCATGAATGATCACGAAGCGCAGGCGGGTTACCGAGTACGGGATGAGCTCCCGCCGGACTCAGCCCCGCCTGTGGCCAGCGGAAAAGGCTGGCGATATGCCTGACGACCGGGTAGGAAGGGCGCCATGAGCACCTCCGTCCCCCAGAACCCCGCCGACCGGCGGACCTTCCTCCGGACCACGCTCGACCTGGGCGATGTGCTGCTGCACCCGTGGGGCCGGGAGACCACCGAGCCAGACACGCTGCTGGACGGCCTGATCGCCGCCGCGGCGGACCCGCTGATCGCCCTCTGGAACCCTCTCGCGACAGCCGACCGCAGCGACGCCCTGGCATGGCTGGAATCTCGCGACGGAGGCTGGGACCGCGGTGCCAGCGCCTCCTTCGCCGTGCTGACCGCTACTGACGGCGTCCTGCTGGGCAGCGTCACCGTGCGCTGGGTCGATCGCGCGGACGGCCTGGCGATGATCGGCTACTGGACGCTGCCGACCGCCCGCGGAGGAGGCGTGGCCACCCGGGCAACGAGGGCGGTCACCAGCTGGGCCTTCCGGACGGCCGATGCCCGCCGGATCGAGATCGCCCACGCAGTCGGCAACGACGCCTCCTGCCGGGTGGCCCACCGCTGCGGCTACCTCCCCGAAGGCACCCTGCGCGACTCACACCGCTTCGGCGATGGGGCATACCACGACGAGCACCTGCACGCCCGCCTGGCCACCGACCCGGAACCGACCGACTCCACGGAGTGGCCGATGACATACGACAACCCGACCATCGGACAGGCGAGCGACACGTCACGGTAGCTGGGCGAAGCCCTCGCCGCCGTACAACTGCCAGCCTGTTCGTTACTGACCCACGCTCCTTGCCGACCCGGTGCGCCAACCGGCCGCTGACGATCCCGGCAGGCCGACCCGGTACGTACGTGCCCGGAAGAGGTGGACGCCGACCAGCGGCCGGCGTCCGCACCGGGCCACCGCGCGCTCCCCTGTTGAGAGAGACGGGGATCCGACGCGCGGACCGCTCCCCGATCTGCGCCCGATGGCGGCTCCCGTCCGAACCCGCGGTTCACCTCACGCCCATGTGACCGCCTGCGGGTCGCCCGTCCCGGTCGCCGCCCGTGAACCATACGGGCCAACACGTACTGCCGTCCGAGGGATGCGGCGGTTGAATCCGGCGCGGCCGGGACACCTTCCTTGCCGGAGCACACGGGATACGCCCTGCCCGAGGAGAACCGGTGCCTGCGGGCTCCGCGCCGCATGCCCATCGCTCACCCGTGTGATTGCAGGAAGGACCTTGACGTGTCTGACCCCGTCGTCCTCATCACGGGCGCGCTCACCGGTATCGGCCGCGCCACCGCCCTCGCCTACGCCCGCCAGGGCGCGAACCTCGTGGTCTGCGGCCGTCACCAGGACGCGGGTGAACAGCTTGCCGGGGAGTTGGCCGGCCTCGGCGCCCAGGCCGAGTTCGTGCGGGCCGACGTGCGCTTCGACGCCGAGGTGAGGGACCTCGTCGACCGCGCGATCGCGCGGTTCGGGCGGATCGACGTCGCCTTCAACAACGCCGGCACCGAGGGAACACCCGGCCCTGTCACCGAGGTGACCGACGACGCCTACCAGGCCACCTTCGACACCAACGTCAAAGGAACCCTGCTGTGCCTGAAGCACGAGTTCCGGGCCATGCGGGCACAGGGCGGCGGCAGCATCGTCAACGTCAGCTCCACCTTCGGCCTGATGGGTTATCCCGGGGCGGCCTTGTACGTCGGCAGCAAGCACGCCGTCGTCGGCATCACCAAGGCCGCCGCCCTCGAAGGCGCCGCCCACGGTATCCGGGTCAACGCGGTCGCGCCCGGCTACACCCGCACCGCTATGTACGAGCGGTTCACCGGCGACGACACAGCACGTGACGCGGTCGACTCGGTGCTGCCCATGCACCGGGCCGGCACCCCGGAGGAGATCGCCGCAGCCGTCCAGTTCCTGGGCTCGGACAAGGCGAGCTACGTCACCGGGCACATCCTCCTGGCCGACGGCGGCCTCATGGCAGGCGGGCCCCTGTTCCCGAGTTCGTGAACCACGGAGCCGGCACCGGCTGTGGCGGCCCCGCAGGAACGCGCTGCAAGCACGAGTCCGATCCGGCGTCCCGATCGCATCGTCCTGACACCGCCGAGGGCCAGGCACGGCGGCCCGTGTCGTACGTCGACGATCAGGCCTCGTCCGGCCACGTCGTCACCGTCTGGCCCTGCCCCTCATCGATGAGGGTGATGCGAACGCCGGACATAGTGCCGTACTCCCCCACCCATAACGAGAACTTGCGGCGAGCGGTCGCCTCGCTCCCCCACCAGCCCTGCATCACCAGACGACCGCCGCCGTCACGGTCAGACAGAAACGCTGAGAGTCATCCACGGCAGCCGCCCTCGTCGTCGATCACAACGGTCGGCCACACCCGATTGGATCCTCGAAGGCGGCCTGAACCGCGACTCACCGCCTGCCGCCGTTCACGTCGGCGGCTGCCATATGGCAGGCAAACGCTGGAAAGGCGTACCCCGGGACGTCGCCCTGCGGGCACTGAGCGAAGGCATCGAGGCCTGCGAGCACTGCTGGCCGCCGGCCTGCTACTGCTCGGCCTCCTCGACGTGCCCTACGCCGGGCTGCTCATCTTTCCCTTCGGAGCCGGTGTGGCATTCGCTGCTGCCACGCTCGCCGCGATGCAAGATGTGAACGAAGACCAGAGGGGCCTTGCGGGCGGGCTGCTGAACACCGCCATGGAAATCGGCCCTCGTCTCGGTCTCGCGGTGCTGGTCTCTCTTGCCACTACCCACTCACACACCCGTCGAGCGGCTGTGCCTTCGCTCTACGCATCGCCGCAGTCGCCCTGTTCATCACCGCCCTGTTCTCGGCGTCTCCGCGCCGCACCAAGAAAGTAAAGGAGAATACGGAATGACCACACGTTTCACTGGCAAGGTGGCCCTCATCACCGGCGGAGGTTCTGGCATCGGCCGGGCCACCGCGCTTGCCTTCGCCCGGGAAGGCGCGACCGTGGTGGTCGCCGGGCGCAGCATCAGCCCGCTCGAGCAGACCGTGAAGCTGATCAAGGATGAAGGTGGCCAGGCCGGCGCCGTGACCGCTGACGTCTCTTCCTCCCAGGACATCGCCCGGCTGGTCGCGACCACCGTGGAGCGTCACGGCGGCCTGCACATCGCGTTCAACAACGCAGGAATTCTCGAGGCCGGACCGCTTGCGGACATGGACGAGGCGAACTGGGACCGCCAGTTGGCCGTGAACCTGACCGGCGTCTTCCTCAGCATGAAACACGAAATCGCCCACATGCGCGTCCACGGCGGCGGCGTGATCGTCAACGCCGCCTCCAACCTGGGTGCGCACATGCGGCTGCCGTTCCTCGGCGCGTACGCGGCCTCCAAGGCGGCGGTGAGCGCGCTGAGCCGGGCGGCTGCAAAGGAGTACATCCAGAAGGGCATTCGAATCAACGCGTTCAGCCCGGGCCCTATCGACACACCCATGTCTCTACGGCCAGGCGAGACCGAGGACGACCGCACCGCACGGATGAAGGACGCACTGCCGATCGGCCGGGTCGGAACACTCGACGAAGCGGCCTCCGCCGTGCTCTGGCTCGCATCACCCGAGGCGGGCTTCGCCGTCGGCCACGACCTGGTCCTCGACGGGGGTGCCACCGCTTGACCTGAAGGTGGAAATGACCAAGCGGCCGCCCACCCCGTGACCCGGTTCCGGGTGGGCGGCAAACGAATGAGTGACTGACGTGAAGCACCGTCAGAACTCGCTTCCGTGACCCTACGCGACCGCTCCGCTGAGTAGGCCCGGAGCGCGGTGCCGGGATTGCTCCCGGTCCGTTTCTCCGGACCTCTCGCCGAACCCGCCGTGCGCCTCTC
>NZ_JBIVPK010000117.1:0-6076 GCF_044754605.1 Streptomyces sp. NPDC093064 | reverse complement strand
ACCGGCACATGCCCCACCTGCCACCGCGGCATCCCCGCTTCAGCTCCGCCAGAACACCACCCACGCCAGCCAACCTAACGAAGTACTACTAGTCCCGATGGGTGGACAAGCACACGAAGCTCCGGGCGGACAGGTTGCTCTTGGTCGACAACCCATCTGCCAGGAGCTTCACGTCTTCCCAGAACCTGCCCGCCGTCAACTCAGCCCGTCGTCAACCTGGTTGGAAACGACTCAGTGACCCACCATCGCCGTGGGGTCGGCGGCCTTGACCTTCTTGCGAGGCAGCAGGGCGGCGGGGATCAGGCAGACAGCGACGAGGATGGCCGCCACCAGGAACACCGAGGCAAACGCGTCACCCATCTGGGAACGCACCTCGGTGGGAGAGGTCGCGGTCATGTCCTTGAGGCCATTGGTGAGGAGCACCGAGAACAGGGCGGTGCCGATCGAGGCCGCCACCTGCTGGACGATGTTCATCAGTGTCGAGCCTCGGGCGACGTTGTGGTCCGTCAGGGTGGCCAGCGCCGACGCCATGATCGGCATCATCGAAGCGCCCATCCCGAGGCCCATCACGAAGAGTGCGGCAATGATGTAGGTGTAGGAAGTGCCCGCGGTCAGTTGCGTGAACATGCCCATGCCCACGGTGATCACCGTGATGCCGGTCATCACGATCTTGCCGGGGCCGATCTTGTCGGCGAGCATCCCGGCGATCGGCATGGTGATCATCGCGCCTATGCCCTGAGGGGCGAGAAGGACCCCGGAGTGGAGCGCCGACTCGCCGCGCACCTGCTGGAAGTAGAGCGGGAACAGAAGGCTGGCGCCGAAGAACGCGACAGCAAACAGCGACATCGCGATCACCGCGATGCTCATGTCCCGGTTGCGGAACAGGCGCAGGTCGACCAGCGGGTGGATGTTGCGCCGGTGCAAGGCCCACGGCACGAACGCCGCGATCAGGACCAGCCCGATGATTGCGGGCACGAGTACCTTGGCATTCCAGACCGTGCCGGTCTCGGGGATGGTCGAGACGCCGTACAGGAACGTCGCCAGTCCCGGCGAGAGCATCACCATTCCCAGCCAGTCGAAGGACTCCGACGGCTGTACGTGGTCCTTGGGCAGGACTTTCGCCGCGTAGACCAGCGCGATCACGCCGATCGGCACGTTGATCAGGAAGATCCAGTGCCATGAGGCGGCGTCGATCAGCCAGCCGCCGAGGATGGGGCCGAAGATCGGGCCGAGCAGCATGGGGATACCGAGCACCGCCATCACCCGGCCGACCCGCTCAGGGCCGGCGGCACGGGTCAGGATCGTCATGCCGAGCGGCATCAGCATGCCGCCGCCGAGGCCCTGGACGACCCGGAACGCGACCAGCATTTGGAGAGATGTGGCAGTCGCGCACAGCGCGGAGCCGGCGGCGAACAAGGTGATCGCGAGGAGGTAGAGCCGTTTGGTGCCGAACCTGTCGGCGGCCCAGCCTGTAAGCGGGATGACACTGGCCAGAGCCAGCGTATAGCCCGTCATCGTCCAGGCCACCTGAGCCGAGGTCGCACTGAACTGTTTCTGGAACGTCTGCAGCCCGACCGACACCACCGTGATGTCGAGGATCGACATGATCCCGCCAAGCACGATCACGCCGGCCACAAGGAGAACCCCGCCGTCCAGCCTGTCGCGGGACTTGCCCACAGGGGGGCTGCTTTCGCTCCGTTGTGATGTGGTCACTTCTCAACCTTTCGAAGGAATGGGAGGCCGGCGATCTCCGGCACGTCCTGCTCGCCAGGGCTCCGGTCCACGCGCTGGCCGCCGGTGGCATCCCCACGGGCACCGTCCTCCACATCTACGGCCCGGCGGGCCTGGCAACGATATCGGTGGACGAACGGCTGTTGTGAAACCGCCCGGCACAAAGTGGCCGCTGTGCCGTTCCCGGCCACGGGCGGGAACGGCGAAGGTCGCACGGCGGGCTCTGGAGGTCCGGATCGCCGCCTCCATCCCGAACGTGGACGCGGCCACCGCACAGGCCCTGGTCCAGAAGGCCCACCAGGTGTGCCCGTGCTCCAACGCCACCCGCGGCAACATCAAGGGCGAGGTCGTCCTGATCCCGCCCGTGCGGAGGGCCGCACCCCGAACAGGGGTGCGGCCCTCCGCCGTACCTGGGAACCGGCCCCGGATTCAGCCGGCGATCATTCCCCGGTGGTCAGCAGCGCTCGCCCGAGTTGCGCGAACACGCTCTTCGGATGGGCGCGGAACAGCGGCTGGGTGCCGAACAGCACGACCTGGGAGCCCCGCGCGGACGTACCGCTGACGACCGAGGCGCGGCCCGCCGCGTCCAGGGGGCCGCCCGAGCCGTTCTTCAGGGCCCGCCAGTGGCCGGAGACCAGCGGATTGCCGCTGCCGTACGACTGGTCGGCGCGTACGCCAGCGCCCAGACCGGTGAACCACAGCGGGGAGTAGACGAAGCTGTGCCCGGAGGCGCCGCCGGTGACCGGGCCGCCCGCGTTCACCACCCGCACCACGCCGTTGGCGTCGCCGTGGCCCTCCACCGCCGTGGCGGCGAGCAGCCGAGCGTCGGTGTTGAAGGCCGCGCCCGTCGAGCCGAGGCCGACCACGCCACCGCCGCCCTTCAGGAAGCCGTCGAGTGCGGCGCGCGCCGCCGGGTCGAGAGCCTTGTACGACAGTCCGGTGGACACGTACAGGACATCGGCGGCGGACCAGTCGAAGCCCGCGTTGAGCACGGCCGTCGAGACCGGCACCACGTCGAAGCCCATCTCGCGCAGCGAGAACAGCTCGCCGGGCGTCACCGCCGCGGCGACCCGGGTGCGGCGCAGATCCGCCGTGCCGCGCTGCTCCGTCGCCCGGAAGGCGACGCCGTACCGGTCGGCGAGCACCCGTGCCTGCGCGCGCGCCGAGCCGGGCACGATCGCCGTCCCGTCGTCCGTACGGCGCACCCGGACGCCCTGCGCCAGCAGGGAGTTGACCGCTGTCAGCTCCTTCGGGTCGTCGAGCCGCAGCGCCAGGTCCCCGTGCGGCGCGACATGTCCGGTCGGCGCCGCCGCCTGGACCGTACGTCCCTCGACACGCAGCCGGCCGTCCTCGACCCGGTCCACCGTCGCACCCCAGAGCAGCCCGAGGCTCCAGCCCGAGATGTCGTACATCGCGGACACGTCCGCGCTGATGTCCCGGCCGTCGGCCAGGATCACATTGGCCAGACCGCGCTTGGGCCGGTGCATGTCGACGACGTACGAGCCGGCCGGATACATCCGTCCGTTCAGCCGGAAGCCCTCGTCCGCCCGTACGACCTGCACGTCATTGGCGGCCAGATGGTCCACCAGCCGGGCCGCGGCCGTCGCGGACCTCTGTCCGCTTCCGGCCGGAATCACATACGCCCGGGGGAACTCGGCGGTGTAGACGTCCTCGGGGCCGATGCCCGGCACACCCGGAACGGTCTCCTCCGACACCGGCCTCTGTGCCTCGCCCGCCGAGCCGCGCCGGAATATCTCGATCTGGTCGGCGATCACCGAGGCGCGGTGGTCCAGGGCGTAGTCGAGCGTGGCCCGCATCGCGGCGCCCGCGATGGCGGTGTTGATTGTCGACCTGCGTCGCAGCTCGTCGACCGGTTGGGTGTCGTAGTCCTGCCCGTTGACCCGCATCGGGAACTCGACGGTGTGGGCCGCGACCGTGCCGTGGAACGGCATGTACTGCGGGGTGAAGATCGGCGGCCAGTCGTCCCAGCCCTCCTGCTGGTCGCGGAAGGGGATGATGGCGGGCTGCACGCCGTCCTTCTGCGGGGTGTAGCCGAGGCCGTTGATGGCGGCCTCCATGCCCAACGCGTTGGCGTAGGAATTCTTGAGGACGAGGTCGTATTCGTAGTTCTCGCCGTGCGGCGGGGTGGTCGGCTCGATCAGGGTGCCGTTGACGTATCCGTGCAGGTCCAGCATCATCACGGGCCGTTTGTCGATGGCGATCTGCCGGATGGCGCGGGACTCGGGCTGGCTGCCGGTGATGAAGTCCCGGTTGAGGTCGAAGCCGTTGGCGTTGGCTCGGGTGCCGGCGATCCGGCCGTCCGGGTTGGCCGTGACGTTGAGGTGGATACGGCTCTTCGACAGCAGCTCGGTGGTACGGGCGTCGTCCGCCGTGGCCAGCCGCTCGATGAGCTTCAGCGCGGCGTCGGTTCCCTCCCACTCGTCGTGGATGTTGTTGTTGTTGACTTCTCCCCCTCCTGAAGGAGGGGGATTCTCACGGCTCGCGCTGTGAGGTTTTCTGCTTCGTCGCCGACTGCCCGTCCGGAGTTCTCCGTTGAGGTCTTACACCGGCTCCACAGACCGACACCGCCAGCCCGGCGGCCAGGAGGTTCTTCGCCGCGTTCGCGTCCCGGTCATGGCTCGCGCCCCGCAGGCGCACGTCCAGGTACGGACGCTCAGCGGCATGCTCTCGGCGAGGGCGCCGCAGGCGGAGCACAGCCTGGAGGACGGGAAGAAGCGGTCGACCGCGATCACTTCCCGCCCGTACCAGGCGGCCTTGTACTCCAGAAGGCTCCTGAACTGAGACCACGCCGCATCACTGATGGCGCGGGCCAGACTCCGGTCCTTGACCATGTTGCGCACGGTCAGGTCCTCGATCACGAGCGTTTGGACGCCCCTATGACTGTCAAGCCGTCATGGGCCGATCGGTGTGAGCTCGGTTCGTGGCAGGAGGGAGAAGATCTCGCGGGCAACATAGCGTTTGAGGCACCTGATCACTTCACGCCGGGTCTTACCCTCGCTGATCCGCCGTTTGAGGTAGGCCTGGGTCCGCGGATCCCAGCGCAGTCGGCTTTGCACGATCCGGTAGAGCGCCGCATTCGCCTGCCGGTCGCCGCCGCGGTTCAGGCGTCTGCGTTGCTGTTTGCCCGACGAGCGCTCGACCGGACTGGCCCCGCACAGCGCCGCGAAGGACGCTTCGTCGACCAGGCGCTCGGGGTTGTCACCGGCGGTGATCAAAAGCGTGACGGCACTGTCCGGACCGACACCGACGCGCTTCACCAGCTGCGGCGCGTGGGACTGGACGAGGGTGGCCAGGCGTCGCTTCAGCTCGTTGACCTGGGCCGTCAACTGCTGGATGCGCTCGGCCAGCAGCTGGAGCGTGATCAGCGTGGCGTCCAGGACGTCGTCACGGCCGAGGTAGTCACCGGCGGATGCCACATCGGCACAGGCGCGTATCAGCGCCGGGTTGGTCAGAGGCGCCAGTTGCTCGCGCAGGGCGGGATCAGCGGACACCAGAACGGCTTTGAGCTGGTTGATGGCCTGCGTGCGGGCCTTGATAGCGGAGTCCTTGGCCAGTTTGTACATGCGCGCGATCTGCACCGGCCCGTCGCCGCTCTTGGCCTGGGCGGTGGCTCTGCCGGAGATGACGGCCCGCGCGGCCGCCTGGGCATCGACGGTGTCGGTCTTGCCCTGCTGGCGCTGGGCGGTCTTGTCGGGCCGGTTGACGTCGAAGACCTGAATGCCGTGGGAGAGGAGGTGGCGTGTCAGGGCCGCACCGTAGGAACCCGTACCTTCGACGCCGGCACGGGCTGGCATCCCGAACGACCGTGCCCAATCCAGCAGTTCGCGGTAGCCGGCCGCGGTGGCGGGGAACGCATCGGTGGCCAGGATCGCGCCGAGAGGCGTGAGCACGGCGGCGACGTGCGTGTCCTTGTGGGTGTCGACGCCGAGGATGACCTCGCCGTCGTCGGGGTGTGGCTGGCTGGCGTGAGCACGGGTGGGCATACTGGCCACGGTCGGTCCGTCCCCTGTCCGTTGGAGTGTCGGATGGCCGACACCGGACCGGTCGGGGCGGTCAAAACTGTGACGGCGCCCTGTTCACGGCAAGGCCCCTATCGGGACACGTCCCGCCGGCCCGGTGACAGCAAGCACCGCCCCGAGCCAACGACCGACAGATCCAAACCAAGACACCACGGTCCGTTCTCACACGGGTCAAGCCGCAGCCCGAGACAGCACCCGCCGATTCTCACAGTGAACCGCCCCGGGTTCGGTAGAGATCTCAGATTGTGGTTGTGACCTGTGGTTTTGTGGATTCCATGTAGTGGTTGGCCTCGTACTCGACGGGC
>NZ_JBIVPK010000116.1:0-6130 GCF_044754605.1 Streptomyces sp. NPDC093064 | reverse complement strand
TCACAAACGTTCATGATCACGGTGGCCGTACCTATGCCCACACCCGACCCCGCAAGCCGCCGACCAGCACAGACGCCGGAACTACAACTGCCGTGTCTGTGCCGCGGTCTCCTCAGCGGTCGGCTGCTCCTTAGCCTCGATCTTGCATGAGCGTCAGCTTGCTGACGGACCCTCATGCAAGATCGAGGCTAATTGGTTGTCAATTCGACGTCGCAGCCGAGCGTTTGAACATAGGCATGCCCATGTTGCTCGTACTCAAAGCGACAGTCGTGAGCAGTTCCCTTGGGAGGCGAAAGAGTCTTCATTTTGGCCAGGAAATATATTTCACTTGACTTCTTAGAGGATGTCTCACGTAGTGGTGCATCGCGAGGCACTTCGCTTGACGGTGGCTTCACAGCGTGGAGCTGACGATGCCATCCCGCGTTCTTGCTGTTCGTCGCCGGGCAGGTAGCTTCTTGACCCTCACACCGTGTCAGGCGCTGGACTCGGAGACACCATGTTCACCATCGGAGACTTTGCCCGGCACGGCCGCGTTTCGGTCCGGATGCTGCGTCACTATGACGCGATCGGACTGCTGCGCCCTGCCCACGTCGACCCCGCCACGGGCTATCGCTACTACGCCGCCGCTCAGCTCACCCGGCTCAACCGCGTCATCGCGCTCAAGGACCTCGGCTTCACCCTCCAGCAGGTGCAGGACATCGTGGAGGAGAAGGTCGCCACGGAGGAGCTGCGTGGCATGCTGCGGCTGCGGCGGGCCGAGCTGGAGACCGCCATGGCCGCGGCGGCCGTGCGGCTGGTGCAGGTCGAGGCGAGGCTCCGAGCGATCGAGAGCGAGGGGCACATGCCCACGAACGACGTCGTTATCAAGAGCGTCCCGGCCGTGCGGGTGGCGGAGTTGGTCGCGACTGCCGCGAGTTTCGAGCCCGAGGACATCGGCCCCGTCATCGGGCCTCTCTACGACGAGCTGTTCCAGCTCCTGGATGCGGCGGGTATCACTCCCACGGGCCCCGGTGTCGCCTACTACGAGGATGCTCCGGGGGGCGACGGCCGGATCAGCGTTCACGCCGCCGTCCAGGTCTCCGCCCCCCTCCAGGACAGCACCTTCAAGGTGCTCGACCTGCCGCCCCTCGACAAGGCGGCGACCATCGTGCACCGCGGCTTGATGGACACCGTGCTGCCCACAGCCCAGATCCTGGCCCGCTGGATCGACGGCAACGGTTACCAGTCGGCCGGATATCCCCGGGAGATCAACCTGGAGTGCCCGGAGAACCGCGACGACTGGGTGACGGAACTCCAGGCACCGGTGACCTGGGCCTGACCGGTGATCACGGCCGGGTGGCCGGGGACCGCTGCGGCCCTCGGCCACCCGACCCCAGTCTTGCGAGCTTCTTGTAGCAGGTCAGGGCGGCCGCGAGGCCGAGAAAGGCGAGGAAGTGCGAGCCCTTCTGCTCGTACCGGACGGTGAGCCGACGGTAGCCGAACAGCCAGGAGATCGACCGCTCAATCTTCAAGCGGTGCCGGCCGAGGCGTTCGCCCGACTCGATGCCCGGGCGCGCGATGCGCGGGACGAGCCCCCGCTCGCGGAGCCAGGCCAGGTGGTCGGCGGAGAAATACGCCTTGTCCGCACGGAACTTGCCGGGATGGCGTCGACGCGGCCCACGGCGGAACTGCGATCACAGCGAGCGACGACCGGTTACCGGGAAAGGCTCATTGGCCCGATGGAACTCCTCGGGGTGTATTCCGGCGCCTCCTACTACTACCAGCAACCACAGCAACCAGCCCCGTCCGGCAGCGTCCTCGTACGGCCGTCGCCCGACCGGTATGACCGTCACGGACCCACCCACATAGAGCTACGGATCAGAAGATTGCAGGTCCGAATCCTGCCGAGTGCGCACAGACCGGAGGTCCTGGAGAGATCCGGGGCCTCTGGCGTTTCAGAGGTAAGCGGCTCCCGGCCGAAGTCGCTGCATCGACCGCTATGTAGGGTGCGGCACACATTGGGGCAGGGTAGCTAGTGGGGGAGCCGTGAGCGGAATGAAGGCTGATCAGCACTTCGATGTGCGACCGTGGCACGTCTTTGCGTTCGGCTCGGCGCTTGGGTTGGCCGCGCTCTTCGAGCGGGTGCAGGGCTTCCGGTCGGGCCGCCAATACGTGTTGTGCCACGAGTCACCAACCCTGAACCACCTCACGCTCGTGGCTCTAGCGCTGGTCGCAGGAGTCTTCCTGACGGCCGTCGTCGGCGCGGCGACAGCGACCGTGAGGAGCAAGCCTTCGCGCCCCGCGTTCCTCATTGCTTGCATGGTGGCCGCCCTAGCCCTCGTGGTGGCAGCCGACAGCGTGGACGCCGGCGGCGAACAGCGGGCAGCGAACATGGTGGCCGAGCGCCTCAGCGAGCACAACTGCGACTACACGCCACAGGTCTACTCAGCCACTCCCGGTTGGTTCTCTTGGTGATCAGCCGCGGGCCGGGTGATGAGGGGGACGGGTCTGCGCTCGACACCTTGGATCGCCTGCACGGCTTGATGCGCGGCGATCATTGCGCCTCACCATGAGTTCGGCAGACGGCCCGACATCACCGACCACACCCCGGGATTCAGGTCAGCGTGACCGACGGCTAGGCCCGCCTCGTGCCCGCCGTCTCATTCAGTCCCGTTCGCAGTCGTTCAGGCGAGATCCCCGTGACGTCGCTGCCCCGATGGCCAGTCGAGCATGAACGCACGTGAACACCCCGGTAGGTAGCTCCTTCAGCCACCAGCAGACTTGGAAAGCGGGGATCGTGGACTGCCACCGCTCGGGCCGTCTCCGGGCCGTCCGGCGGTGCGCGACGATGACCGGGGATGACAAAGGTCGACGGCTCCGCCGCTGGTCAGAAGCTTGACCGGTGACGGAGCCGCAGAGCGCAGGCGGGCGAGTTCAGAACTCCGGCTACTGATCGCGCTCGAGGTAGCTTGACTCACAGGTCGTGGCAGAGAAACGGCCCTTGGCAATGAGCGCGGTCACCTGCCACGATCTAGCCGTGGTCAACCTTTCGAAGATCGCGAGGCAGGCAGACGTCCTCCTCGATGTGGTGGGCGTGGCGGTCGGTTCACTGATGCTGGTGATCGGCATCGAGGCCTACCGCGATGGTGGATCCATGGGCTGGCCCATCGCTGGATCAGTGCTGTTCTTGGTCAACCTCTGGGTAGCCGGCCGTCGATTCACCCGGCGCAAGAAGCTGACCCCGTCGCTGTAGCCGCGCACAGGCAGCCACCCGTGCCCCTTGCGTGCCCGATCGGAAACGCCGCAAGGGCGAATCCCTGCTGAAGTCGCAGTTGATCGAGTCGGTGAACGACACCCTCAAGGGCCAGCTCGACCTGGAACAGCATGGCGGCCGGACCTTCGAGGGCGTCGCCGTCCGCGTCGCTCAGCTTGTCCTCGCGCTGGCCGCCTGCCGTCGATATCGACGAGGCTGCGGCCGCGCTGATGCAGCGGCCCCCCAAGCCCGAGCGCTGACCTCGGGGCGGCCCCGCTCGCGGGCCGCTTGCGTGCGGTTATGCCCGGTCCTGCCCAGTGGCGAGTCATGGCCGACGGCCGCACCCCCGTTGACGACGAGGGGCTATGGCCCCAACTGGAGCAGGAGGCCGCGACGTAGCGACCAGCCGAATCGCTTTCTCGCCCTCGCAGGCCTGAGCGCTTGATCGTGATGCCCCGGCGGGCGTGGAGCAGCCCCGGCTGTCCACCTCATCGCGGATGATCGGGGCCGCTGCTGCGTCCGCCCGGCAACGGGTGCGCGACAGGTTTCGGTCAACATGGCAGCCGGCGCGGGCTCGTGGAGCCCGGGGCGGGTACGGGCTGGTCAGGGCACTGCGCGTACCTGTGTTTCCGGTGGTGTTCCCACGGGAACACGGACGCCGTCCCGAGGCGGCCCGAGGCGGGCCGGAACGGGCTGACGCGGGTTGAAGCGTGGAAGTTTGCGCAGGTCGGAGGGAAACCGCAGGTCAGAGGTACTGCGAGGGGCCCTCTGGTGCCGTGCTCCGATGTCCTGAGTCGAGGTGAGAAGCCCAGTGATCAGCAGGAGGCTCGTGCTTCAGGCCACTCTGGCAGGCGGAGCGTCTCTCTTTTCCGTTCCCGGTACGGTGACGCCGCGCGCTTCGCCGGCGGAAGCAGAAGTCCTTGATCCGGCGGTGATACGGAAGTACGTGGCCGAACTTGTGATACCGCCCGTCATGCCGCTGGACAGCCGGGCCGGCCGGGACATCTACACGATCGGCGTCCGTCAGTTCCGGCAGCAGGTGCTTCCTCCGGGCATGCCGGCCACAACGGTGTTCGGATACGGCTCGACCGGGCATCCCGAAACGTTCCACTATCCCGCGTTCACCATCGAAGCCCGGCACGGACGAGCGGTCCAGGTCAGGTGGGTCAATCAACTCGTCGACATGAGCGGCGGATATCTGCCGCATCTGCTGCCGGTAGATCCCACACTGCACTGGGCGAACCCGCCGGGCGGGGCCAAACAGCGGGACTCCCACACCATGTTCACCTCGACACCCGGGCCGTACGGCGGACCGGTTCCCGTCGTCACCCACCTGCACGGCGGGGCGAACACGGAGGAGAGCGACGGATACGCCGAGGCTTGGTACCTGCCCGACGCGCAGGGCATTCCCCGCGGTTACGCCCGAGTCGGATCCTTCTACGAGGAGTTCGCGAAGAAGTCCGAGGCGAAGACCGGTGTGCCCTGGGGCCCGGGCGAGGCCGTCTTCCACTACGCCAACCGCGGCCGGGCCGCCACCCTGTGGTTCCACGACCACACCCTGGGCATCACCCGGCTGAACGTGTACGCCGGAATGGTGGGCTTCTACCTTTTGCGCGGCGGGCCGTCGGACCTGGGGGAAGGCGTCCTTCCTGGGCCCGCACCGAGGCTCGGTGACCGGCCCGGCGCGCGCTACTACGAGATCCCGGTCGTCGTCCAGGACCGCTCGTTCCGCACCGACGGGGCTCTGTTCTATCCGGCGAGCCGGGCGCTGTTCGACGGGTTCAAGGGTCCTTATGTGCCCGGCAGCGACATTCCGCCGATCTGGAACCCGGAGTACTTCGGCAACGCGATGGTCACCAACGGCAGGACCTGGCCGGTGCTGCCCGTGGAGCCGCGCCGCTACTGGTTCCGGTTCCTCAACGGCTGCAACTCACGTACCCTCATCCTGAAGATCGCCACTGACCGACTGGCCCGCAGGCCGGTACCGGCAAGGCTTTCCCTGTGGCAGGTCGGAAGCGACGGAGGCTTCCTGCCCGCACCCGTTCGGCGCGACCAACTGCTGCTCGCCCCGGCCGAACGCGCCGATGTCGTCGTCGATTTCTCCTCGATCCCGGTCGGCACGGAGCTGTACCTGATCAACGAGGGACCGGACGGCGTGTTCGCGGGAGGCGCGGTCGGGACCGGCTTCCCCGCGGCGAACCCGAAGACCACCGGGCAGGTCATGAAATTCGTGATCAAACCGCTCGTCGCGGCGGACACATCGACGCCTCCCGCACAGCTCACGCTGCCACCCTTCGAGCCCCTCGGCGCAGCAGACCGCACCCGACAGGTCAGTCTCGGCGAGGTGGGCTCAGCCCGCGTGCCGGGCGTGAGCCCCCGCGAAGTTCTGCTCGGTGTCATCGGGCCGAACGGCAAACCGAAACTACTGGGATGGGCCGATCCCATCACGGAGAACCCCGCCGTGGGATCGACGGAGATCTGGGAGATCGTCAACCTGACGAAGGACGCCCACCCCATTCACATCCACGAGGTGCAGTTCCAGGTCGTCGACCGGCAAACGCTCCCGGCCGGTGGCCGTCGTTCCCCGGAGGCGTGGGAGCGCGGTTTCAAGGACACGGTGCTCGCCTATCCGCAGGAGACAACTCGGGTCAAGGTGCGCTTCGGTCAGACAGGCCGGTACATGTGGCATTGCCACCTCCTGGAACACGAGGACAACGAAATGATGCGTCCCCTGCGCGTCGGCCCAGCCTGACAGTCGACCAGAAGACCGCTGGAACCCGCCACCGTGGACGCACGGGACGTCCGCCCTAGGTCCTGTCGTCACATTCCCGTCGTCGCCCGAAGGGCGGCTCCGCGGCGTCTGGTGCGTGCTCTCGGCGTGCCGGGCGGAAGTCCTCG
>NZ_JBIVPK010000115.1:0-6479 GCF_044754605.1 Streptomyces sp. NPDC093064 | reverse complement strand
GCCGGACGCCGAGCCCACACCGAACGCCACCGCGTCCTCGCCCTCTACGGCATCACATGATCAACCAGACATCCGAGGCAAACGCCGGGGCCCTGTCTGCACCTGTGAGGGCTCGGCCGCGCATCACCGGCCCGCAGACGGTCACGCCCATTCGACTCCCAGTTCCCGTAGTGCGTTGCGCTGTTCGGGGGCGAGCTTGTCCCGTCTCGTTTTGGTGTTGGATACCCATACGCCCAGCTTGACGATCACTGGCTCTGTCTCGCCGTCGACTGCGATCTTCTCAGCGTGGCTGCCTGGTACAGGCCGCTGGCCCTCGCGCTCCACCCACTGCGTGAGGGCTGTCAGGCCGCGTTGGAACGCCTGCTGTGCCTTGCTCGGCCCCTTTCGTCGCACGGCCGGCTGCCGGGGCGGAAGAGGGCGCCTCAAGTGGCTTGATGCCCAGCCGGGTCAGTCGTTCCTGCTGTTCGGCTGAGAGCTGCGCCCAGGTGGCTGGCTGTTTCTGCTGCTGGAGCCATTTGCCGATGTCGTCGCCGTCGAAGGTCACGCCGGGCTCGATGGCAGGGAGGATGCCGCCGGGTTCGTCGGCGGCGAGGTCCGCCAGGACCCGGTGGTGGCGTTGCCAGTTCAGGGGCCAGGGGCAGTTCCAGTCCGGGTCGATCGCCGTCAGTTGTGCCGCGCGTACGGCGGCCCGCTCTGGGTCCTTGCCCAGGCCGTTCTTCGCTCCTCTCCGTCGGAGGTTGGCCATGTGCTGCCCGATGGGCACCAGGCCCTCGGCCTCGCTCTCGCCCCAGACTGCGTCTTGTCGGGGTGCGAGGTGTCCGGTGGCCTGCCGGTAGGAGCGGAGCGTGGCGAGTTTGGTCTCCCAGGCTTCTTCGCCGGGCTCCCACACCATCCCGGCTTCCGGCGCGTCCAGCAGTTCCTTGCGCCGCTCCTTCAGCTCTCCGGCTCGCAGTGCCTTCCGCTGCTAATGCACCCACCGCCCAAGTGGAAAGGCTTTCGTCGTGCCGACCTGGGTCTCCACGTCGTAGGGCACGGCGTACAGGCCGGTGATCTCGTTCTCCGCCCGCCGTCGCAGCAAGGCCTGGTAGCTCTCCAGCCACACCAGCGACTCCGGCCGGTACACCCGTGTACACAGGAACGCCGCGACCGTCGCCGCGTCCCTCGGGGAGGAGGGTGCAGCAGCGCCGATTCCGCCGCGGCCTGGGGTGTCGTCATGCTTCTGGTCCTCGCCGGCCCCGACGATCCGGCCCTCCTCATCCCGCTGGACGTGCACCTTGATAAGTCGTCGTATGGGATGCTCCGCCCGTAGATCATCGTGCCGATTGTGTGATGACTACGAGATGAATGTGTCGACAGAGCGGCCGTCGGCAAGGACGACGGTGATGACGGAGGGGGCATTTCCGTGGGGGGTCTGATCAAGGGGGCCAACACGTTCGTACCGACGGTGCCGTTGCGCATCGCGGTACGTGGCGGGCTGCGGGCGTCGGCGCTGCTGCTGACGGCTGACGGCCGGGTCCGGGGGGACCGGGACGTCGTGTCCGACAGCGTGCCGACGCATCCGTCAGGCGCGGTGCGCCTAGCCGGGGGCGCGGACGGCACGACGTGGCTGGAGGTCGGGCTCGGCGGGGTCGAGGCGGACGTCCAGCGGGTGCTCGTCGTCGGCTCGACGCGCGGCGGGACAGTGCGGGAGATGGGCGTGCCGTCGGTGGAGGCGTACGCGCAGGACGGGACGTCGGTCGTCAGGTACGAGGTGACGGAGTTGGGGGACGAAACGGCGCTGGTGCTCGCGGAGTTGTACCGGCGGGCGGGTGGCTGGAAGTTCCGGGCGGTGGGCCAGGGGTATGTGGGCGGCCTGGACGGTCTGGCGGCGGACCATGGGGTGGGGGCGGTTTTGGCGGCCGTTCCGGAAGCGGTGGCGTTCGCTCCGCCGGTGGGGTCGAGCGCGTCGCCGGCCGCAGGGCCTGCGCCGGCACCCGCACCCGCATCCGCACCGACCATTGCGGTTCCCGTCCCGGCGGCTCAACAGGCCCCGGCGGACTGGACGTTCGGCCCGGTCTTCGCTCCGTACACGCTCACCGGCCGCGACAACGACGTACTGCAGATGGACGGCCTGCCTCCCGGCCCCGTGATCATCGAGTTGAACGTCAGGGGCGACGGTTGGACCTGCCTCAAGCCGCTGTCACGCCGCAACAAGGAAGGCGACTCCCTCGTCAACAGCACCGAGGCCGACTTCCAGGGCCGCCTGCTCTGCAAGGTCCCGGACAGCGGCCCGCTGCGGCTGCGGCTGAACGCCGAAGGCCAGTGGCAGGCGACGGTGATGCCGCTTGCCGCGGCCCACCGCCTGACGGAGGAGTGGCTGGAGAACCGCGGCCCCGACGTGCTGCTGCACACCAGTGGCCCGGCCGACTTCCATATCCGTTACGAGGGCGACGACAACCTCATCGCCCACACCTGCGACCTGGTCGGCCACACCGAGCCCACGGCGCTCCCGCAGCGGGAGGGTCTGATCAACGAGATCGGCGCCCGCAGGGAGACCCACCCGCTGCCGGAGGGGCCGTTGATCGTCTGCCTGGAGATGGCGGACGGGCCGTGGCGGGCCAGACTCAAGGGGCTTCAGCCGCGCACCGCCCCCGTGTCTGCGGCCCCGGCCCTGACACAGCGCATCCCCGCGCCCTCGAAGGAGAGCGGCCACCGCAAGTCCTCCCGCTGGGGCTGGCACGGCAGGGGCTGATCGGCGTAGGGCGTCGGCTTGGCAGAGGAAGAACTCCAGCACCACATCGACTTCACCACCAAGACCATCACCGCGCACGCCACCGCACCTCGGCATGGTTCATCGCAGTCTCCCGGCCGCAACGACCCCTGCCTCGGGATGCCTACACGATGAGCAGGGACGAGGCACGGGAGGCCCTGAAGGCTGCCAGGACGCGAGCCGGCGTTCTGCACACGAGAGAGTTGAGACCAGGGCCCCTGGTCGGGATGGGAGACGACACCAGGCTCAACCCGCGCCCCGGCGGGGGCCTGGCGTGCGCACGGCGGGTAGATCATCTCGGGTTTCGTCGTTGGCGAGTGTGTCGGCTGGCAGGCGGCGGTAGTGGTGGGGCAGAGCGGTCACCTGCTCGGGCTCGACGGCTGCTCGCTGACCCGCGTCCGCGCGGTGTCCTCCTCGCCCTGCCTTTGGTCCACATCGGTGCCGGTCAACTCCCCCTCGCTGCCCGCCGGTTCGCCTTGCAGGTGAGTGTTGCGGAGGCGGGGGGTCGGCGAGGGCTTCGATGGTCTCAGTATCGTGTGCTCGCAGGGCTCCGAGGGCCTTCGTGAGGGTTCCGTAGGCATCCGAGGTGAGCAATTGATTCGGATCCTGGTCGGGTGACCGGGTGTCACGTCCGGGTTTGTCATGTCGGATAGCGAGAGCGTATTGCCTGAGTAGGGACTGATGCCCGGCAGTCGTCGCATCCGAAACGCTGCCGGTTTCCTGCAGTGACCGGTGGTGAACCGCCTGCGTACTGTGGTGTTGGGGCATCACGCGCCTTCGCGTGTGTGGTGGGGGAGGCACACAGGAAGGGGCGGGGAACCCGTGCTGAGGCGTGCGGCCGTTGACCGCCGGAGGGTCGCGCTGTGGCTGTCCGTCGTCGGTGGCCTGTACGGCGGCGCCATGCTGACCTCCCTGGTCATCGGCATCGCATCCCTCGTGTTCGACTTCGGCGGGGACGGTGTCATCGTGATGCTGCTCGTCGGTGCCGGGGGAACGGCACTCGGCTTGCTCCCTGTCACGGTCGCCGTCGTGAACGCCCCTCGCGCGGCGCCGGCAGCCGCGCTGGCCGGTGCGCTGCTGGCCGTGGGCGTCCTGCACTTCTATGGCGGTCAGGGCGTCCGGCCGGTGTGGTCCGCCGCTCACGACCACCCGTCCGGCGTCCGCGCGGTGGGCAGCTGGACGACGGAGGACATCGTGGTCCGCGCCCGCCCGGACGAGGTGACCGGCTACCGGATCACCGACGGCACCGTCGTCTGGCGGTGGAGCCCGCCGGGCCAGGAGGTCGTGTGCGCGATGAGCGAGGGCGTCCGGGGCAGCATCGGACTCGTCGGGCACGCCACCACCAAGGCACCGTGCGCCGCGGTCACCGCGCTAGACCTGTCCAGCGGCAGGAGCACCTGGCAGGGATCGCTACGACCAGCCGTCGGCCGCTGGGGGGACGAGTCCGAGGAGGGCATCGTGGCGATCGCGGGCGGCACCGCGGTCGTACGGGAGGTCGACGGCTGGCGTGGGATGCGGCTGGCCGACGGCAGTGCCGTCTGGTCCGTGAAGGCGGAGGCCGGCTGCGCACCGCAGCGGCTCGCGGGAGGCCCGGACGCCGTGGTCGCAGTGGAGCTGTGCTCGGGCCGATCCCTGGTCATCCGCTCACTCACCCCGGGCGACGGCCGGGAACTGACCCGCACCGCAGTGCCGATCGCCGGCGACAACCCGACGGTAGCGGTCCTGTCGACCGCCCCGGTCACCGTGGCGGTGGACGACAACACCCTGCGCGGCACCCACGCCGTACTGGCCCTCGACTGGCAGGGGCTGATCCGTTCCCGCGTCCCGCTCTCCAGCCCCGAGTACGACCTGGTCCTCACCCTCAGCACCCCGCTGGCCGACTTCACGGCCCGCCCGGTACGGGGCGCTCTGGTCGTGGGCGACCTGCTGATCGCCCCCGCCGTGAAGCCGGGCGACGAGCACAGCTACGGCAACGGGCGGTGGGGCCCGTCGGTCGGCTACGACGGCCGCCTGGTCGCGTACTCCCTCACCGACGGCACTCGGAAGTGGACCGCCGAGCTGGACGAGAAGGTGCGGGGCATCGCTCTGGACGGCACCGGCCTCTGGACCCTGACCGACCAGGAACTCACCCGCATCGACCCCCGAACCGGCCACAGGACGTCAAACCTGTCGATCCACAACGCCCGGCAGCTCGACCCCGTCCAACTGTGGGCCCAGGACGGCCTCTTCGCATGCGTGACAGCCGACGGAACCGACGACGACCCTCCGGTCCTGGTCCTGGGCTGAGACCGCACCGCGCCCTGCAGGAGCAGCTGTGAACCGGCGCCCGGACCACCTCACGGGAGTTTCTGATCAACGGCGGATCGTCGCGCTGGAGTGGACCTTGCGCTGCCCGTGGGTGAGGGCCGGGGGGTGCCCCTATCTGTTTCGTCAACCGGTCGGGGCTGGTGGGCTCGGGTTTCGTGGCACGTACGGCAAAGGGGCCGCCAGCAAGCCGGCGGCCCCTTTGCGGGCGGTTCGACGTCGGTGGGAGAACAGCTACTTCATCTCGGCCACCCGCCACTTTCCGTCGATCTCGGAGAGAAGCAGCTCGGTGATGTCGAGAGGGTTGTCGCGGACACCGACGTGCCCGAAACTGTCCCCTCTTCCCCAGAATCTGGACCTGTAGGAGACCGCCAGCCGGTTGCGCTCGGCGTCGCTCAGGGGGGCGATGAGGGCTTCAACGGCCTGCGGGCAACTGTCCTTGCCCTGGCCTGCGGCGAGTTCGGACTGTGCAATCCGGGTCATACGGGAGCAAACATCCTTGCCTTCGCCCGAAGCGAGGGCCTTGAGGAATGCCTTGCCGGCGTCCTCCAGTGCTCCGAGGCGAGCGCTGTTGTCGCGGAGGTTGACGAAGAGCCCCAGCCCTACGACCGTGAGGAGCGCACCGATTGCCCAGAGGATCGGCGCGCGTCCCTTTCCCTGCTCGTCCATGCCGGTCAATGTGCCTTCCCCCAGATGCCGAACGTGCGCGTTGCCGGAATCTGACGGTCCGCCCTTGATTCCGGCAACCCTGGCTTTCGGTTTGCCTTGCTGGACGTTCCCATGTGGTTCCGCCGACGGTCCGTCTCTCCGCTGCGCATGCAGGAAAACCTGTGACGTCAATGAGACTACGGGAGCAGTCTCGTGCGATCACTACTCGGTTCCGGCAGCGCTGCGGCGCTTCAACTGCCGGTCGTGCGAGTTGAGCGAGTTGTGGGCCCCTGTCTTCTCTCGTCAAGGAGTGGAATGGTTGATTCGCTGGAGTTCAGGCGGTTTGGGGGACGGGTTGGGGCTCGAAGAAGGTGCCGTCGCGGAGCATGGCGAACAGCACGTCCACCCGGCGGCGGGCCAGACACATCAGGGCCTGTTTGTGGCGTTTGCCCTCGGCCTTCTTCCGTTCGTAGTAGGCCCTGGACGCGGGGTCGGCCAGGGCCGCGAACAGACAGGAAGAAGGCCCCTTTGAGGTGCTTGTTGCCTCTGAGGGACGGGCTCTCGCCGCGGATCGAGGACCTGGATCTGCGGACTTGTTCGCGTTGTTGTGGCTGCCTTGGGGGTGGTCGGTAGTCGCGGTTGGTGAGTTCGAGGGGTCCCGCATGCTAGGGGCTGTGGCGGTAAGAGGGCTTCTCGAAACCGAGTGTGGGGGCTGGGTTTTTGCTGGTCAGGCATGGTGTCGGGGTGGGTGAGGTAGGTCCGGTGCGTCCGTGATGGT
>NZ_JBIVPK010000114.1:0-6853 GCF_044754605.1 Streptomyces sp. NPDC093064 | reverse complement strand
GCCTGGCGCCGCCGCCATCAAGCCATCGCACGAGCCTGCCACCAGCGCCGACACGCTCTTCAGGACCAGCCATGACCAGAACTACAGCTGCCGTGTCGGAGGAGCGAGCATCTGGCGCAAGCGTGCTCATGAATGCATGGGATCCCAAAGGCGCGTGCGCAGGTGCCGATGGACACCTTCCGTTTCTGAGGTGGGCGAGGAAGGCGTCCCACTCTTCTTCAGTCGGGATCCGGTACTCCTCGCTGGGGCGGGCGGATCGACGGCGGGCGCCGTGCCAGATGCAGGGGTCAACCGCGGTCAACAAGGGGTGTCAGTGGTTGGCGACACCTCGTGTGTCAGAGCTGATCTCGTCGCAGCTGTATGTGTGTCCGCTCGCCGTGCGCGTCCGTGACGTCGATGGTGATGCTCTGCCACTCCTCGACGGGTTCCTCCGGGACTTCCCCCACCTGGTACTCGACCTCCGCCAGTAGCTCCTCGGTCACCCGTACACCTGTGAGGCGCTCTGTCAGCGCCAGGACCGCTGCCTTCCTGTCGATATCGGGATCTTCGTCCCCCGACGGGTTGAGGCCGACCTCTAGCATCAGAGGGTTCAGGGCATCGGGAGTGCTGCCGGTCCTATCTGCGGGCCACTCGAAAGTGGTCCGCAACTCGCCCTCTTCGTACCAGTGGAAGAAGTCCATGGGCTTCCCCCCGTTGCTCGAATGCGAGACAGCACGCGTCCCGGCGGAGAGTGCCTCCATAAGCCGCGGGCGCGTGCCCAGATCGCCCCCGAACTCCAGAGCGAGAGTCCAGTCCCCTCCCTCGCCCTGCGCGGTGAACGCTCCTGCGAGGAAGGCTTCGGGCCACTCCTCGTATCCGTCCAAGAACTCCTGCTGTGCTTCGATGAGCTCGTTGAGCCCCTGACACACACCTCGCCGCTGGGCCCCCACGATCCGGAACAACTCCGAAGGCGAGACTCCCCGCACCAGCGTCAGGGTGTACCCGACCTGCAATCCATAGGCGAACAGCGAGGACGAGGAACGTATCCAGCCGTAATCGGCTGCGGCGGCGGAAAACATGCGGCGCATCCTGCCAGCGCCCACTGACACCGGGGTGCGCTCTTCTAAACCGCTCAGGGGCGCGCTTTGGACCTGGCGACGGCGGCTGACATTCTGACGTCGTCCGACACCTCTACTGACGGTTGATCGGGACCTCGTAGACGATCTCGCAGTGAGCCGCGGGCACCACGATGTCCGCGGTCTCCACGGGGCGCCCCTGGTCGCTGTAGTACGTCCGCCGGATGTGCGTGACAAGTGCGGCCTTCTGGATGCCCAACAGCGACGCCTCCTTGGTGGTTGCCTGCCTGGGCTCCGGCTGCTCCACAGCGTGGCTGACGGTGATGCCGATCGCGGCCATCCGGTTCACGACACCCGACCCGGCGTGCGGCCCGCCCTCAGGGAGGACGACGAGAGTGTCGGCGGTGTGGTCGTACGGTTCCCAGCTCGTCGACAGCTGCACCGGCCTGCCGTCCGCCAGGAACTCGTACGTCGTCCGGACGCACATCTCGCCCTCGGCGATGCCCAGTCGCGCCGCGATCTCCGCCGGTGCCGGCACCTTGGCGTCGGTCCGGCTCTCCCAATCTCCTTGCCTGCCCACGGCCTTCATGTCCACCCGGAACGGCGACCCGTCGGGCCGCTCCCGCGCCGACGAGCGGACCATCCGTACCCGCTGCCGGGGCTCGGCGACATACGTGCCCGAACCGGCACGGCCCTCCAGCACACCCTGGGAGATCAGCAGCTCCTGTGCCCGGCGGACCACGTTCTCGCCCACGCCGCACTCCTGGCCGATCTGGGCGCGGGCCTGCGCGGAGTCCTCCCCGGCATCGGCGCCGGTCGACCTCCCGGTGATCTACGAGGCGTGCGACTGCCCGTGCCACTCGACGTCTGACCGGTCCACGACCGCGGAGGTGAGGCCGTGAGCGAACGAGCGCTCGGCGGCGCGCTGGTCTCCAACATCGAGGTCACCGTGACCACGGTGCAGCGCGGCGACATCATCCAACTCGGCGCCAAGCCTGCCGGGTGAGGGACATCTTCCAACTCCCTCAAGGCGCCAAGTAACTCCTCTTCGAGTACGGCGAGTTGCTCACCATACACAGGCGAACGCGGCTCGTCGCCGTGCGGATGCTGAGAGGGCGGTGATCGGTCCGTGTCTTCTCGCCATCACGACATCGACGACGATCTCCTGCACCAGATCACGATCGGTCGCATCAAGCCCGGGGAACGCCTGCCGTCCGAGGCCGGCCTCGCCGACCGGTACAAGGGCAGCACGGTGACACTGCGGAGTGCCCTCGCGGTCCTTCAGGGTGAAGGCCTCGTCGAGAAGATCCACGGCAAGGGGAACTTCGTTCGTCGCCCACTCCGCAAGATCATGTGCGTCGGTGGATGGGGGACGCTGGACCCGTGGACCGCCGCTGAAACGGCTCCACGCGTCACCGTCCGCAGCACCACGGTTCAGGCAGACGGGCACCTAACCACCTTGCTGAACGTGCCCACGGGCAGCCCCCTGGTCAGTAGAGGCACTACAGGCTGCCGGGCGTCGAGCGGCCTCAGGGGACCCGCCACGACGGGCTTGGGAATGGCCGATTCGCGATCAATTTCCGGAGGATGACCTGGTCCGGGCCCAGATCTCCGACAGTCCTCTCCGCACGAGCGGAGGTTAGCCGCGAACGTGCTCTGCTTGGAGCAGCCCATCGTCGCCCTCTCCCCGCGAGCGGAGGTGTGGCGTGAGGGGGTCGGTGCCTGCGTCAGCGGCCGCTGGACATCCGTTTGGCGCCGCAGGTCGCCAAGCTGCACCATCTGCGGCGCCCGCTCGCGTCGAGGAACAGCCAGCCGCAGTCCTCACTGGGGCAGCTGCGAACCATGAAGCGCCGTGGATCCGCGAGCAGTTCGCCCGCGCTACGGGCCACCGCGCAGACGGGCAGCCGCAAACGGGCGGAGGGGGAGGGCTGCCAGCGTCCGAGACCGTCCTCGCCACGGGTGAAGACCGAGTGCCTGGCAGCGTCCTCCACGGTGCCGGCCACCGCCTTGAAGGCACGAGCGTCCCCCGGATCGGCCAGGCAGGCATACAGCTTCGTACGGAACTGCCGAGCCTCGGCGAGCGCTGCGGCAGCCTCATCGGGGTGCCGCAGCGCCTGTTCGCGCAGCCAGGTGACCAACTGGTCCTCGATCAGGTCCATATGGCCGGCCCATACAGCGAGCGTGGCGTAGCTTCGCAGCCACTCCGATCCCGGTAGCCGGTCCCCGCCCCAGCCCGCGTAGGTGTTGCAGAACTCCAGTGCGGGATGCCCGCTCGTGCTCCATGGCAGCCATTGGTCGCCGACCCGCACGGCGTATACGGGTCCGGGAGGCCGGTCCAGCCGGTGGTCGCCATGCAACATGCGATCGTGCAGCGTCTGCAGTTCCGCACCCGGTTCGATGCCGAACTCGGTTACCAGCGCCTTACGCGTGCTGCGGTACAGCTCGAGGGCATCTGCCTGGCGGCCGCCGCGGTAGAGAGCGGTCATCTGGGCGGCGACCAGCCGTTCCCGCCCTGGATGCTCCTCGACAAGCGGTGCCAGATCCGCCACGACGCGGTCGTGAAGACCCATGGTGAGCTGGACCTCCGCTCGCCGCTCCACGGCGGAGAGGCGAAGCTCGTCGAGGGGACCGCCGAGGCGGGTGCGCAGCTGGTCGTCGGCCACGTCGGCGAGCAGCGGGCCCTGCCACAGTCCGAGGGCCCAGTCGTAGATGCGGACTTGCTCCGCGGGGTCACCGGTATCGGCCGCCTGCCGGACGAGGAAGGTGAACTCCTGCGCGTCGATCGTATGAGGGCCCTGCTCGACGGCGTAGCCGTCATGCCGGGTTTCGACCGGCACTCCGTACGGCTTGAGAGCGGCACGTAACCGACCTATGTAGGTGTGGATGGTGCCGCGGGCAGAGGCAGGCGCATCGCCGTTCCACAGCAGGTCGATGAGGCGCTCGGTCGTCACGGCGCGACCCGCGTGCAGCAGCAGGACCGACAGCAGACGCCGCTCCTGGCGACGGCTTCCTGCCAGCACCTGTCGTCCCTCGTGGCGGGCGGCGAACGGACCGAGCAACTGGAACTCCATGGCGCTCGACAGCCTAGTGGGGCCGAGTGTCCGCAGTCCGTGCCGGTGGTGGTGAGGGTTTGGTCAGAGACCGGCGAAACACTGGCGTACGCCTCTTCGGCGAAGCCTTCCTTTCAACCCTCTGCTTAGGGAGAGTCATGCGACGAACCGTTCTCGCGCCGCTGGTGCTTGCCGCCGTGCTCATGGGAGTACAGCCCGCGTCGGCCGCACCCGCCGCCACCGGCACCGGGTGGGAGCCGGCACCTTCCACGTCGTGGGACGTCGGCGCCGGGCTGCGGTGCGACTTCCCCGTCCACGGCGAACCCGTCATCGACAAGGTGAAGAAGCTTGTACTGGGCACCTATCCCGACGGTACCGTGAGGCGCGTCGCGTACAAGGGTGATCTGGTCGTACGGATCACGAACACCGAGACCGGTGCCTTCTACGACGCCGACGCGAGCGGCTCGGCCATCGTCGAGCACCGAACCGACGGCTCTCAGTTCTGGGCCGTGCGCGGCCCGGTGCTGGCCGGCATCGGTGAGGGAAAGGGCAACTTGCCGCGCGGCCTGTACATCGTCGACGGGGTGTACACGATGGACATCAGCTCCGTCGGGTACAAGGCCGTAAACCTGGTGCACGGGGCAACGGACGACCTCTGCGCCCGCATCGACTGACCGGATCTCTTGAGCGCAAGCCCCGTTCTTCAGGACGGGGTTAGCTCTTCCTTGGCGCGGAGCCGCGCAGCGCGGCGGAGTTCTCTGCGTTGTCAGTGGTGTGCACTATGTTGCTCGCACCGGTCGGAGGGGGGTGTTCTCGTGCTGTCCGGTCGCCGTTACCTGCTCGATCTCTCGCCCGAGCAAGAGGAGATGTGTGAGGAGTTCGGCGGCATCTGCCGGTCGGTGTGGAACACGGCGCTGGAGCAGCGTCGGGATTACCGGCGGCGCGGGGCGTGGGTGAACTACGTGCCGCAGTGTGCCGAGTTGGCCGATGCCAAGCGTGAGCATCCGTGGTTGAAGGCGGCGCCGTCGCATGCGTTGCAGCAGACGCTGAAGGATTTGGACCGGGCCTGCCGGGTTCATGGCACGTTCAGGGTGCGGTGGCGGTCGAGGGCACGTTGGTTGCCGTCGTTCCGGTTCCCCGACGCCCGGCAGATCAGGGTGGAGCGGGTGGGGCGCAAGTGGGGCCGGGTGAAGCTGCCGAAGCTGGGCTGGGTCCGCTTCCGCTGGTCGCGCCCCCTGGGTGGTGAGGTCCGTTCCGGGACCGTGTCCCGCAGGGGAGGCCGGTGGTTTGTGTCGTTCCTCGTGGACGACCGGGCCGTCACTCCCGGGCGGCACGCCATGCCCGGTACCGCTGTGGGTATCGACCGGGGGGTGAAGACCGCCGTCGTCACCTCGGACGGCGACTTTTACGGTCGGCCGTTCATCACGGCCGGCGAGATGGTCCGGTACCGGCGTCTGCAACAGCGCCTCGCCCGGTCCAAGCGCGGCAGCGCGAACCGGCACAAGACGATCACGGCCATGGGCCGCATCATGTCCCGGGTGTCGGACCGGCGTGGGGACTTCTGCGCGCAGAGGGCCGCCCGGATCGTCGCGAGGAACGCCCTGGTGGTCCTCGAAGACCTGCGGATCAAGAACATGTCCGCCGGCGCGTGTGGCACCGTGGCCGCGCCCGGCCACAACGTCCGCCAGAAGGCCGGGCTCAACCGGGCCATCCTGGACAAGGGGTGGCACCGCCTCGAACTCGCCCTGACCAACGCCGCCCGGTACACGGGCACGCGCGTGGTGAAAGTCAACCCCGCGTACACGTCGCAGCGGTGCTCCGCCTGCGGCTTCGTCACGGAAGGAAACCGCGAGAGCCAAGCGGTCTTCCGGTGCAAAGCCGCAGGCTGCGGACACCGTGACCATGCCGACGTGAACGCCGCGAAGAACATCAAGGCCGCAGGACATGCGGTCTCAGCCTGTGGAGACCTCGGCACCAGCCGGTCCGTGAAGCAGGAACCCGTAAGCCGGGCGACCGGCCGAACCCCCTCATAGGGGAATCCCCGAGCTTCAGCCCGGGGAGGAAGTCAAGCCTGCCTGTACCTGGGGCACCGGGGCCGCACCACGAGTCAGTGGGTGGTGAGGGAGTCGGGCAGAACGCCTGCGTAGGCGCTCAGGACGTCTCTTTCGTGGTGGCTGATGCCTGGCCGGCGTGAACGAGAGGTCGCCGCCGGGCTCGACGACTTCGTACGCGCCGAACGTGCGAAGCACCGCAACCGCGACCACGCGCACCACAAGTAGGAGCCACCGGAGAGCCAATGGTGCGGTTGTGGTGCGCGCACCGCCTACCGCTCCAGGAGAATCCCCAGGTCGTAGACCTGGGGATTCTCCTGGAGCGGGTGACGAGAATCGAACTCGCGCTCTCAGCTTGGGAAGCTAAGGTGATCTAGGGCTCGCTGCGGGGCTGACCTGCGGCGGAAGGGTGTTGACGCCTGGCGGGCGGGTCCGTTGATTCCCCGGTGTTCCCCGCGGTTCCCTGTACGATCTGGCACGCGTCTGGCACGACCTGTTCGTACCGAACTCTCGGCGGGTGCGTTTCTTCTTACACAGGGCGTCCTGGGTGACCTCCGCTCAGATCGGAACTCCACCCCACGTGATGGTGCCGGGACCTAGGGGCAAGGCCCCGGGGAGAGTCGCGTTCGCCCGATTTGATCATGTGGTGGGCTCCGGACGCAGAGCGGGCACGGCGCTTGTAGATCATGGAGTTCTC
>NZ_JBIVPK010000113.1:0-7167 GCF_044754605.1 Streptomyces sp. NPDC093064 | reverse complement strand
GGGGCCGCGTACGCGCTGCGCCTCCGGGCCCGTCGGCCCGACCTCTACGCCGAACTCGCCAGCACGGATGCGACAGAGAACACCAAGGAGAGTTCGGTGCTACGGGCAGCCGCCGGCATCTCCGCCGCTAACCTCCAAGCGCATCGGGATACATGGGCGTTCCTCGTCAAGCACGCCAGCAGTGAGCCTTCACCAACTTGAAGTCGCAGGTCAAAGGGCTGGTGTGAACGGTTCTCGGGGTGCTCACGCTGGTCGTGGGAGGATGTCTGAGGAGTAGATTGTCTGTCAGTGCGTTCGCCTCAACAACCTTGCCGCCGCGGGTGAGACAGGTGCTTTCGGCGGCTTTAGGAGAATGTCGTAGATCTTCCGTTCGACGCGGTGCCGCGCTGACCGACCTCGGCCTCACGCCGGGGACCGTCGGTAGCCGCGGCCGGTTCGGGAGCGGTCCTCAGAAGTCGGCCGCGTTGCCGGATCCCGGACCGCCCGACCTCCCGTTGTTGGCGATCACGCTGGCATGAGCCGAACGTGACCGACGAGGTTTCGGCGGAGGCTTGGGCCGCTGGGTGCGCGATGTCTCCAGCTGAACGGGGACCCCGACATCCGAAAGGAGCGCATCCAGGGTCTCCTTGAGCTGCCGCCCGTCCGTATGCCTCGGGTGACCGCAAGCCAGCTGGGCCAAGTCATCTCCCCTGACTAATACGACCATCAGCGTTCGGGTGGCCGGCAGAGGGTCGCCCTCGTACGGCTCGACGATGCTCTCGACCAGATCTATGCGCGCCAGGTCGGCGATCGGCATCCAGGGCTCCGGGCGACCCGCCCGGATCAAGCGAAACCGGGACGAGGCCTGAGCCAGGGCGAACCGAACTCGACGGACACGACGCAGTGCGCCGGCCACAACAAAGGGGGCGGCGACGAGAGAGCCGGCCACCGCAACCAGGCCGGCCACGAACAGGACCTCGGGAAAGTCGACGCCGAAGGCGGCCATGAACACCATGATCACGATTCCCACGCAGCCGAACAGAATCAGCATCCGCACCAGAGAAGCGAGCGCGATCAGCACCGCATGGCCGCGCGAACCGCCGGTCTCGCGGAAGACGAGGTCGGTCGTGTCACCGTCAGGTCCGGGACGCACCAACTCACCGGGAGTCACGCGATCCAGCCTAGACCCGGCCGCCGTCAAGCAGAAGGCGACGGACAGGCCACGATGAGCGGACCTGACCGCCGGTTCTTGCTCACAGTGCTCGGCGGTCTTCTACGATCCTGTGCATGCTGGATCCCGAGCTGCTGGAACGGATCACTGTGCGGCGCGCGGAACTGGACGAACTCGAAGAACAGTTGGCGGAGGTACGGGCCGAGCGGGACGAACTCGCCATCGCCGAACGAGTCCTTGAGCGGGTGAACGAACAGCTCGCCGTCGAACGCGCCTCGGCGACGCCAACGCCCGGGCAGGTGGGCAGGCAGGCTGTGATGCTGATCCCGCACCGCGCACCGAGCGTGGAGGAGGACACGCTCCCGCCGGACTACCAGCACATCCTCGCCGCCGTGCGGCAGGCCGCCGGACCGATCACGGCCCGCGAGGTCAGCGAGGTGGTGGGGGTGGACGTCAGCATGCGGGCCAAGCTGGAACCGCTCCGCAGCAAGCTGGTCAGACTCCACCACCCGCCTATGACCAGGAAGACCGCCACTCGGCGCGGCTCGGCACGGGCGTAACCGGATTGCCCCCGGCGGCCGTTAGAATTGTGTGACGAATACCAAAGAGCGCGCCGAAGACACCTTCCCGTTCGTCTACAAGTGCCGTCTGCCGCTGTCCACGCGCACCGTCAACCACCTCGCCGATCTGCTCAGGCGCCATCTGAAGGCGATTCGGTCCCGGTGGCGGATCCTGCCGCCGGGGAAGATCGTGGTGACCGTTCTGGCTGTGCTGCGGCACGACCAGCGCCTGGCCGATATGGCCGGCGGCAACGACGTGTCCGAGTCGACCGTCCGCCGCTGGCGGGACGAGCTGATCGGACTGCTCGCCGCCCAGGCGCCGCGCCTGGACCGTGCGCTGAGGAAGGTCGCCAAGCGGGGCGGGGAGGTGGTCCTGATCGACGGCACCCTCATCCGCACCCAGCGCCGCGCTGGGAGGGCCGACCGGCGGAACTATTCCGGCAAGCACCGCAGCCATGGCCTACATGGATCAAGGGCCCCGAGCCGGCCCCACCGGTCCGGTCCCAGGCCCTTGAAGAGCTGACCGCCTCGGTGCGAACCGACATCGAAACCCGCCTGGGCGCGGGGCATCGCGCCGCGCCCCCGACACAGCGGTGCCCCACCCCTCTGTGCTCTCGGTCCGCGCGCAGTGACAGGCGCGTACAGCGGAGGGCCGGCAGGCGCGTCGCGGGGACCATTGGCCCCTGGCAGGTCCCACATCCCAGGGCCTTCCATGGAATCGGCGGCACCTCTCCGCGCCACCGCAGGGAGGAGGCGAGGGCGATGTCCGCTCCCGCACCAGCGAAGGACAACGACCGGGCCGTACGGAGCACCGGCTCCGAAGCCGGCGGCACCTGGATGCGCGTCGGCGACGAGATCGTCGTACGCGGAACCGCAGCCAGGGTCATCGTCCGAGACGGCGAGATTGTCGGTCTCCGCCATCCGGACGGCAGCCCGCCCTGCGACGTGCGCTGGGCCGACAGCGGACGGGTGACCCTGTACTTCCCTGGCCCTGATGCGTACATCAGGCATTTGGTGACCGGAGGCGACCATGTCACGGCCCGGTGACCGTCGGCCGATCGTGGTGGGCGTCAATCCTGATCCGGCCCACCGGATGGCAGTGGTCTGGGCCGCCGACGAAGCCGCCCGCCGGCTGCTGCCGTTGCGCCCGGTCCACGTTGAGGGCGTGCCGACCAGGGGCTACCGGAAGCCGGACGTCCCGCCGTCGTGGGAGGAATGGAACGAGGCGCTGCACAAGGCCGGGAAGCAGGTGCTCGAGGAGGTCACGGACTTCGTCGTGGCCCGGCACCCGCAGCTCGAGGTGGACGCCCTGCTCGCGGAGGGCGACCCGGTGTGGGTGCTGCGCGAGCAGAGCCGCGACGCAACCGCCGTCGTGCTGGGATCACGGCACCTGAGCCGGAGGCAGGAGGTGTTCGGCTCCGCGTCGCTCGCCCTCCCGGTGATGGCCCATACGCACTGTCCCTTGGTGGTCGTCCCCGAGCCGGAACACATCACCCAGGACCCCGCGTACTACGTCGTCGGCGTCGACGGCAGCGAACACTCCGCTGCCGCGGTCGATATGGCGTTCGAGGAGGCAGCCTTGCGCGGCGCCGAGTTGCGAGCCGTTTTCGCCTGGGAGCCGGGGCCGCTCAGGATCTTCGACAAGTACGAGCCGCAGCAGGAGTGCCGTCGGCTGCTCTCCGAGATCGTGGCGGGCCGCCACGCCCGCTTCCCCGAGGTGGACCTGCGCCACGAAGTGGTCGTCGGGCATCCCGTCCAGGTGCTCACCGATGCCTCGGCGCATGCACTGGGCCTGGTGGTGGGGACCCGAGGCCGGGGAGGATTCACCGGCATGCTGCTGGGCTCGGTCAGCCAAGGCGTGCTGCACCACGCCGGCTGCCCTGTCATCGCCGTCCCGACACACGGGTAAACGGCCGGGTCGTCACGAAGGGAAACCACCGTGACCGCAGAACCTCCCGACGTGAACACCGTCGAGGCACTCGTCGCGGACGCCGCCGCGGCGCCCTCGCTGCACAACGCGCAGCCCTGGGCCTTCCGCTATCTGCGGCACACCGGCGTCCTGCGTCTGTACGCCGATCCGGAGCGCGCACTCCCGCGAACAGACCCCGTGAATCGCGGCCTGCACATGGGGTGCGGCGCCGCGCTCCTCAACCTGCGTGTGGCCACCGCCGCGGCAGGGCAGGCGCCGGTCGTCCGGTTGCTGCCCGACCCGACGCACCAGGACTTCCTCGCCGAGGTGGATCTGTGCGGCACCGGACCACCCGACGGGGCGCTCGCCCGGCTGGGCCCTGCGATCCGTCGCCGTCGCTCCAGCTGCCTTCCCTTCCGTGACGAAGCACTCCCGGCCGCCGTGCGGGAGAGGCTGTACGAAGCGGCCCGCGCCGAGGGGGCCCAGCTGTTGTTCCCCGGTGCCTGGCACGTGCAGGCGATCCTGGAGTTGGTGCGGGATGCCGAGGGCTGGGAAGCGTTCAACCCGGAAGTACGCGGGGAAACGGAGCGCTGGACGCACACGGAGCTGTCAGGAACGGCGGGGACGGCCGACGGCATTCCCGGTGAGGCGTTCGGTCCTCGCCAACGCGGTACCTCGGCCCCGGTGCGTGACTTCGCCGTCGGCCGTCCGATGCCCGGGCGAAGCTGGGCGACCTTCGAGAAGAACCCGAACATCGCCCTGCTGGGTACGGCCCACGATGAGCCTGTGGACTGGCTCCGTGCCGGTCAGGCACTGGAGCGAGTCCTGCTCCGGGCCACCACGGACGGGCTGGTCGCCTCGGTCACCTCCCAGCCCCTGGAGTGGCCGAAGATCCGGTGGTCCGTCCGCGATCCTGTCTCGGCCATGGCCCACGTCCAGATAATAATCCGGCTCGGCTACGGCCCCGAGGGCCACGCGAGCCCACGGCGGCCGGTGGCCGATCTGCTCGACGTCCTCTGACGGACCGATCGGAGCGTGCAGTCGCATGAAGGTTTCCGAGGTGATGACTGCTCCGGCGGTGTGCGTACCGCCACACGTCTCCCTGGTCGAGGTGTCCCGACGGATGGCCGAGTGCGCCGTCGGCTCTGTCCTCGTAGTCGAGGACGGAGCACTGCGCGGCATAGTCACCGACCGCGACCTGGCCGTACGGGGCATGGGCGGCGGCCTGGGCACGGAGGCCCACGTGGAGGCGGTCATGTCACCACGCGTCGCCACGATCGAAGCCGCCGACGACCTCCAGTTGGCCTACCGGTCCTTCCGTCGCACGGGGGTCCGCCGACTTCCGGTGCTGGAGGCAGGTCGGGTGGTCGGCGTGCTGACCATCGACGACCTGTTTCTCGAGGTCTTCCGGCGACTCGGCGACCTGCTGGGTCCGGTCGCCTGGAGCGTCCTGCAGGAGCCGCCCGGGCCTCCCTCGGAAACTGCGTCTCCGCATGAGCCCTGACTTCGCGGATCTCCGCGAGGCGGTCGACCGACGTGCCTCACGGCGACAGCGTCGCCCCGGGACCGGCACGCGACGCAGCTCGTCACACCGAGGCACGACGTACGACTCATCAACCGGCAGCCCGAGCCGCACAACCCATCGTCAGCGTGCGGACCGCCAGGGAGACGTACGGACTCACTGCTTCTGGCAGCGCACGATCACGACCGGGCAGCCCGCATGCTGCGACACGTGCTGACTGACGGAGCCAAGCAGAGCCCGCGCGAACCCGCCCCTGCCCCGGCTGCCCACAACCAGGACCTCGGCTCCTTCGGCGGCCCGCAGCAGGACGTCGGCCGGGTTGCCGTGCACCAGATGGCTCCTGACCGAGCCCGCAGCATCCGCACCGAGCACCTCGGTGAGCTCCTTGCGCATCTTCTCCCGGGTCTCGTCCTCGTCGACTTCCATGTCCACGGCGGGTGCCGACCAGCTGTACAGGCCCGGCAGCTCCCACACCGCGACCGCCTCCACGATGCCGTCGACCAGTCCGGCGTAGCGCACGGCCCAGCGCAGGGCCTCATACGAGGACTGCGACCCATCAACGCCTACCACCACCCGGCGCTCGGAGACATCCCTGTCCATGCGTCTCACCTCTCCTTTCCTTCAGTGTGTGCGCCCGCTTGGTTCTTCGGTGTGTGCGCCCGCTCGGCCGGTCCGCCCCTGTTCTCCACGCTGCGAGACGCATCGCAGCAACGCCGGCGATGACCATCCGGCGGCATGACGGACGACGGTGCCGTCAGCGCCGAGGGCATCACCGATGGCCCCTTCTACGCGCTTGGCCCGATGCAGGCCTACGTCACGCTGGCCGACGCTGGTCTCGCCGTTGACACCGAACTGCGGGTGACCGATGCCGACGGCGAGCCGATCCCGGGCCTGTGGGCCGCAGGGTCCACTGGGCAAGGCGGCCTGCAGTTACTCAACCACGGCCTGCACATCGGGTGGGCGATGATCTCCGGCCGGCTCGCCGGCCGACACGTTGCTCAGGCACAGAACCGGCTCGACCTGAAGCCGGTGGAGCCTGCACCGGTGAGTTGAGGACCCATCGGCCGCGCAGTCCGTCCGAGCACGGCGCGGCCGGTGTCCAGAACATCAGGCCCCGCCCCGGTGACGACGCCGGTCGGGAGGCCAGGGTTCGCATCACTTCCGGATAAGGAGCGGCTCCGCGCTCCTATCCGTGGCGTGAGCGGACCTGTGCGGTCAGCAAGCGGAAACGGACGCCGTCATCGGCGTACGAGGTACGCGGCAGGTCGTCGGGCCGACTGCACGAATCGGATGCTGATCTACAACGAGCAGCACGCCAGGCTCATCCTCGCCGAAACCCGGCACCGCAACGCCGGAAGATGGTCGCCAAACCTCGCCGGGTGATCATCGCTGCCTGATTACGCCCATCCTCCCAGGGGCCCTCGAGTTTCGCGCTGCTGGCGGGCCTGGTGTGATCATGCTGCGTGGTCGAGTCCTGCTTGGGGAGTGTCTAATCAACGGCGGATCTGCTGCTCAAGGGAGAGACGCCAAGTGAGCGAGACGACGATCGGGCACGAGTCCGTGGAGGAGTCGGCTGGTGGTCCGATGCGGTCGGCCGCGTCGGACGAGCAACTCGTCGCGATGCTGGTGGACCGAGCCCGCAGTGAGGGACTGCAGCTGACTGGCGAGGGCCGGCTGTTGCAGATGCTGACGAAGCGGGTGCTGGAGTCCGCCCTGGAGGGCGAGATCACCGATCACCTCGGCTATGAGAAGCATGATCCGGCCGGGAAGAACAACGGCAACAGCCGCAACGGCACCAGGGCGAAGACCGTGCTGCCCGACGTCGGGCCGGTGGAGGTGAAGGTGCCCCGGGACACCGCCGGCAGCTTCGAGCCCCAGATCGTCAAGAAGTGTGGGTAGCGTGCCCAAGGCGTGGATGCCCCCGGTGCAGTCTGAGCCCGGATCCACCGGCTTGATGTCTGTGGATAGCTTCTCCGGAGACGAGGAAGTGCCTTGTGACCTGCGATGATGGGAGTTCTTCACGCTT
>NZ_JBIVPK010000112.1:0-7317 GCF_044754605.1 Streptomyces sp. NPDC093064 | reverse complement strand
CGCCGGCGCCGGCCCCCCCCGCCGCCGGCCCCCCCAACCCCCCCACCAACTTAGCGCCGCCCGGGGGGGGCCCGGGGGCCCCGGGGGGGGCCCCCCCCGCCCCCCCCCCCCCCGGCCCCCCCCACGACCTCGCGAACGCCTCGGCATGGCGTACGACTGGGGCGTCGCGCGTTGAAGAAGCGAGGTTAGACGGAGACTGCGTGCGCCGTTCGGAGGCGCGGCGTACCCGAGCGTGCTTCCAATGTCTCGCTCCGGACTTGAGGCGGTGATTACGCCGTAATCATCTGCGGCGGCGTTCAGCATGCGTGCGCGAGGTTCCGTGTGCCATCTCTGTGTGCCCGGGGGAGGGGGGTGATTACGGCGTAATCACCCCGGGAGGCGTGGCGTGGCGGCTGACAGAGCAAGAAGTACCCGTAACTAACGTGTCGATGCCCCAATGGATCAAGGACGTTAGTATGGTGTCCCTCATGAGTTCGCCAGTCACTTCCAGCGACCGCGAGAAGGTCGTCTCCAAACTGCCGGGATGGCTCCGGCAGAACCTCAAAGTCAGGGCCGCACAGCACGGCATCGAGATCCAGAGCGCCGTTGAACAGGGCATCAGGGACTGGTGCAACCTGGCCTCCGCCACGGCACCCATCGACACTTCCGGTGCCGACTCCTTCTCCACCTTCCTGCCTCCCGGGCAGTGGGAGGAGTTCAGGCAGACTGCCGCCGACCGACGGGTCTCGCTCATCCAGGGCCTTGCCCAGTCCATCCAGCTGTGGCTCGACGCCAACCCCGCGCCGCACGTCGCCCGCCCTGAGATCACTCGCCGCATCATTGTCTGCAACCAGAAAGGCGGCGTAGGCAAGACCGCCATCACCGCCGGCCTCGGAGAGGCACTCGCCGAGAACGCCAACACCCTGCACCCCGTACGGGTCGCCAAGGCACTCACCAAGGCTCTCAAGGCGAGTGAGACACACGCCGACGATGCCGACCCAGAAGACAACCCCCTCGACATCGAGAACCTTCCCGGGCCAGGCCTGCACGTGCTGCTCGTGGACTTCGACCCCCAGTGCCACCTCACCAACCAGCTTGGCGCCACTCCCCTGCCGCTGAACGGCGACAGCCTCACCAACCACATGGCGGGCGACCCCAAGGGAGAACTCCGCGACCTCGTCGTCTCCATCGACGACGACGCCTTCGGCGGCAGACTCCACCTCCTGCCCGCCTGCAACGACGCCTTCCTGCTCGACGTACGCTTGTCCGCAGTGCGCGCCCGGGAAGCCGCGCTGGAGAGGGCCCTCGCGCCGCTCGAAGATGATTACGACGTAATCATCGTCGACTGCCCTCCCAGCCTCGGCCTCAGCATGGACGCTGCTGCGTACTACGGCCGGCGCCGTGAGAGTGAAAAGCCCGGCCAGTCCGGCGCACTGATCGTTGTCCAGGCCGAAGACAGCTCCGCAGACGCCTACGAACTGCTCACCACGCAGATCGACGACCTGCGCAGCGACCTCCAACTCGACATCGACTACCTCGGCATCGTCGTCAACCTCTACGACTCGCGCCGCGGTTACATCGCCACCTCCTCCCTGCAGGGATGGGTCGACATAAAGGATCCGAGGGTCGTCGGCCTCATCGGAGACCTCAAGGAACAGAAGGAAGCGGTCCGAGTGAAGCAGCCCCTGCTGTCCTACGCGCCTAAATCACAGCAGGCGGTCGGCATGCGTGCACTCGCCCGGGAGGTGCTGTGAGCAAGGCCGACCAGCTGGGCGCCGGCCGTTTCGGCGGAGCAGTGCGGCCCGTCAGCTCGCGCCGCCAGGCCGTCGCCGCTGCCACCGGAGTCCCAACCGAAGGCATCGCCCCCCCAACGAAGCTTTCACCAAGCAGTATCAGCCTCAACCCCGACAACCCCCGCTCCAGCCTCGGAGACCTCACCGACTTGGCTGGCAGCCTGAAGACTCACGGCCAGAAGCAAGCGATCACGGTCATGAACCGCGACGCCTACGTCAAAGCCAACCCTGAACGCGAAACCGACCTCGAACCGGATACCACGCACGTCGTCATCGATGGCAGCAGCCGACTCGCCGCTGCGCGCGAAGCCGACCTGGACACCATCGCGGTCATGGTCAGCGACGATCAGGGATCCACATCCGAAGAACTACTCGAATCGGCCCTAGTCGCCAACATCCACCGCCAAGACCTGGAAGAACTCGACGAAGCGCGAGCCCTGCGACGGCTACTGGCCATCCACGGCAGCCAGAGGGCCCTGGCCAAGCGGCTTCACCGCTCCCAAGGCTGGGTGTCGCAACGCCTGGCCCTGCTCAACCTCGCGCCCGAACTTCAGGCCCGCATCGGCGAAGAGCCCATCGACCTACTGCGCGCCGTGGGCAACAAGCCAGCTGAGCAGCAGGAGACGGCACTCAAAGAACTCAAGGAAGAGCGGGCCCGCAAGGAAGCCGAGAAGCAGGAAAGCAACCGGAAGAAGCCTGGGAAGGGTGCCGGATCTGTCGCTCAGGATGCCGGGGAGCCCGACGTCTATTACGGCGTAATAGGAGACGGCGAGACGAACGAATCGCCCTCCAGCGCCCAGGCAGAAGAGACCGCTGGCGATCGAGCACTCCAGCAGGCGGTACCGGAGCCGCGGTCTGACACGGCCTCTCCGGCCACGGGTGAGGATGCCGCAGGCGAGGAACGGTCAGTCCGCAAGGTGCCGTACAACGAGCCCGGCACCCTAGCCATGCTCCTGGACCGGAACGTAAAGAGCGATGACACCTTCTTTGACCTGCTCCGGTTCCTGAGCACGAAGGCGCTCGAGCGGGACCCGGCCCGGCTCGGCGAACTGGCACAAGCCCTTGCCGAGCAGGCCGCCGCTGGGGTCGACTAAATCGGACACCGCCGTCCCGCTTGCAGCAGGGGCCTGGCCTCCCGAACTTGGGAGACCAGGCCCCTGCTGCTGCTTACAACGCAGCATGAGCAGGCCTCCGACCGGGGCGCCGGCCTTATCGAGCAGTTGTGACGTTGCTTGTCGACGAGCTTGGGCAGCACCCCCTTTCCACGATCGAGTGGTACAGGTAGGCCCCGGCGCGACCACCATCGCTGCCGGCCTGCGCGGCAGCCACGGCGCGGCAGGGCCGCGGACCAGGGACCGTAGCCCGCCAGCCCTCCGGGGCCGGGCCGCCGCCGTGAGCACACCGTCGCCGCCTTCGCAGAGACAGGTCACTCGACTCCCCGATTGTGAAGTCCACTGCAGAACCTGTGATTCACAGAATGTGAATCGGGCAAACTTGACCTCATGGCCCGTCCCGCCCGCAAGTCGGTTGCTCCCACGAAGCCGCTGCTCAAGCCACCCGTCCGCATCGGCAACGTCGATACTGCAGCTGTCATCGGTGAGTTGCGCCAATTGCACGAAGAAGCGGAGGACGAGAACGTCGGCCGGATGCCGGCGGACGAGGAGTTGTTCCAGGCCCTGCTGTACCTCGAAGCCAACGCCAGCGCCCTGAAGAGCGAGAAGGCACAACGCAAGGCCGCGATCGCACGTGTGAGATTGTGGGAGTACCTCCGCGAGCAGGCTGACCTCCACCAGACGAAGGCGATCGAGCACGCCCGGGCAGCCGGGGCAGAATGGGCCGACCTGGTGCCGGCGCTCGCCGTCAAGGCCCCCAGCGCGGCGTACAACAAGGCGAAGCGGATGCAGGCTGCCGCCCTCACAGCAGCCTCCCGTACTGACCGGCCCGTACGACGCACGCCCGAAGCCGTCCGCGAAGCCGAACGTCTGGCGGCTGCCCGGGCCGCCGCCGAGCGTCGCGCGGAAGAAGAAGCGGCACGCCGTCACGTACTCCTCGCTCCAGTGGCACAGCGGTTGCTCGAATACCGCACCGGCCTGGACAACGACGAGGATGTCACCTTCTGGCTGGACCAGATCGCAGCAGTCCTTCCCAGTTGCCAGACCCGCACTCAGCTGGTCAGCCTCCAGACCTACATGGAAGCCGTAGTTCGTGAGCTAAAGAAGGTCGAACGTACGACGGGACGGGCAGCGGCGACAACCGACGACGCCCGGCTCGCCTACGCAGCCGCAGCCGAACTGGTCAGAAGATGAGGCAGCGGCATACGGTGCGCAGCACCGTTCCTAGAGACTGAGCGGGAGTGAGTCCTGTTGCCAGAACCCGTGCTCAGCCGAACACCCCGAACGGTCTTGGGTGTTCTGGTCCACCGCGTTCGCTCCGCGTCCGGCGTGCACGGATCCTGTCCGTGGTCCGGGGACGCGGGGGCGGTTTCCCTCGCTCCCTCGGCTGCCGGGTCGGGCCTGGGCGGTCCGATGCCCGTGCACATCGCTCTGGTGTGCACGGGGCGGTGCCGTCCGTCGCCTGATCCGGTATCCGAGGGCGCGCCTGCCGATGGCGACCGAGGCGGCGGCGTGTCGGCTGGCCTTGTGGGTTTTGCTGGTGAGCGGGGCTTGCCAGTGCTGGGCGCCCCAGACGCTGGTGTAGGCGGGATCGACGGCGATCACGCCGATGCCGGCTTCCGCGCACATGGATAGCAGGCGTGCGCGCAGGCGACCGGTGGGAATGCCGGAGATGAGCTGCCTAAATCGCTTGCGGCGGCCGTGTTTCTCGCGGGTGGTGGAGTCGGTGAAGTCGAGGTTTTCGATCGCGATGGCCTGCACGCCGGTGTGTTTGGCCCAGTGCAGGAGGCGGGTGAGGGCGTGGCGGAGCTGGGCGTCGCGGTGTGAGGCGCTGCCGGTGAGCCGGTAGTCGAAGCGGCGGGATGTGCCGACGGGGTTGCCGTGTTCGTCGAGGCGCCCTGCGGCGAGGTGGTCGGCGTTGGTGTCCACGGCGATCATGCCGTCCGCGCGCAGCGTGGATAGTGGCACGACGGGGAGGTCTTTGCGGGTCCAGGAGGCGTCGAGGTACCAGCGGCCCCGGACCGTGTCCAGGTGGATGCGGTAGGCCACGGCCCGGTTCGCTTCGATCCGGTCTCGCCATTCGTCGCCCCGGTACAGGAAGGCGACCTTCGCGGCCAGCACGTACCGGCCGTGCTTCGCGTTTGCGTGCTCGGCGAGGGGGGTGGGCAGGTTGATGCTGATCTCGCCGTCGGGGCTGACGCGAATCGTCTCGTTCCCGAACCTTTTGCCGGACTCGCCGTCGGCGGTCAGGAACCACCGCGCGGCCTCCCACTGTGCCCGCCACCGCGCCTCGGTCAGGTTCGCGACGGTGAGGTTGTGACGGATGCCCAGCAGCCGGCGGCCCCCGCGTGTGACCGACACGCGCCCGGCGTCGCGTTCGGCCGTGACCTGTTCGTACCGCTCTTCGAGGATCGCCAGGCGCCGGGACTTGTGGAACCACTCGTGCGAGGACCGGTAGCCGCCGGGCTTGCCCCGGCTGCCCTTCTGGCCGACGGGCAGGGACAGCCGGTGCCGGACCATGCGGATACCGGCATCCAGGGATTGCAGGTGCGCGTGCTGCGCGCGCCGGGACAGGCCCCACTGGTCGTGCGTGCTGGACGTGATCGAACCGGCCCAGCGGGAGGACGACAACGCCGTCAGGTCACGTTTACGCTCAGCCCACGTGTCGGCGGAGTGCTCCAGGCCGTCATGGCACCTGCGGGCCAGATCACGCGAGGCCAGTGTGCCCAGGTGCGCGCCGACCAGGCGCAACACCTTTTCGTCCCCGGCGGTCAGTCCCTTGAGGCGGTCACGGATGCTGACACCCCTCGGGCCGTCGGCGACGAAGGGCCGGGCAATCTGCCGCAGCGGCCCGCGCTGATCAGCCATGCTCGGCGGCTTCCAGCGCCTTGCGGGCACGGTTCTTCGCCGACCGGCGCCCGTACAGGCGGGCACAGAACGAGGTCAGCACCTCCATCATGTCCCGCGCCAGGTCGTCCTCGACCTCGCCGTCGTCCAGCACGACCAGGCGGCGCCCGGTCGCGGACAGGGCGGCCTCGACCAACTCGACGTTCATCCACCCGAGGCGGTCCTTGTGCTCCACCACCACCGCGTGCACGGCAGGATCGGCAAGCAGCCGCTTGGCCTTCGAATGGGCGCCGTTCATGCCGGAGGCGATTTCGGACTCCACCCGCACTACCCGGTGACCTGCGCCGGCAGCCCACCGGGCCAGCCGGGCGACCTGCCGCTGCAGATCGTCCTTCTGATCGTGCGAGGAGACGCGGGCATACAGCCCCAGCCCGCCCAGTGCCCCGGGCGCAGAGTTGGCCCCCACGTTCACGAGGATCGTGCGCGGGCCGACCCGCTCAGCCGGTACCGGCAGCGTCCCCTCACGAAACCAGCGATACGCAGTCTGCGGATGCACACCCTGCGTCCTCGCCCATTCCGTGAGATTCACACCCCGACAACGACGCTCACTCATACATGGTTACGCTCACATACCCGACTTCGAGAGCCAGCAGTTGAAGACCCCACAAAGGGCCACCCTGCTCAGACTCGCCCGGCGCTGTCGGCCTGCCCAAGCGCGGCCTTGATTACGTCGTAATCACCTGAGCTACCTCACGGCTCCCCACCGCGGCCACCAGCCCGGCCCGCCTTCCGCATCCGATGAACCGGGGTGGGGCAGCAGGCGAGCGGAAGACCTGCTCGCTGAGCGGTTCGCCCGCGGGGAGATCGACGACGAGGAGTACAAACGCCGCCTGGCGCTGCTGCGGGAGCACCGGTGACCGCGCAGCAGCGCCGCGGGGTGTGACTGGTCATCGCTGGTGCGATCGCCGCGCTGGTCCTGGGCGTGGCCACGACGACGGGTGGTCAGCTGCGCCGCGGTGATGCTGAGACCACACGGCCGAAGGGGGAGACGAATATGTTCCCCATGCCCGGGCTGCATGCTGGGACGGAAGCAACTGAAGCGCGGCCTACGATGACCGCGTGACAGCCCGCCGCACCCTTGGTACCGGCCCCCAGGCCCCCGCGCACAGCATCCGTGCCGCCCAGGCCGACCTGCTCGACGCTTTTCCCGGAGTCCGTCTCCCCGACGTTGACGAGTTGCGGGACCGGGGCGTGCTCGGACCCCGCCCTGCGACGTCCCCCTCCCCGCGGCGAACCCTTGGAGGCGGCGGCCGTGCCGACGACAATCCGCCCAGCATCGCGGATTGACGCGCCCGGCCTGGTGTCAGGGTGCCGATCACCTTCATCTGATCCCTACACCTTCACCGGAACGGGCCGCGGTCCGGCGCACGCGCTGCGAGCTGGGGCGCCGCGGTGGCTCTATCGAGCAGTGGGTTCTGGCACAGATCTTGGGTGCGCCGTGAGGCGCTGTTGGTTCGAGTGGAGGTGGAAGGCCTGCACCAACTCGCTGTCGCAGCAGTGGGGTTGAAGCTGAGGGCAGCCTGATC
>NZ_JBIVPK010000111.1:0-7525 GCF_044754605.1 Streptomyces sp. NPDC093064 | reverse complement strand
CCACGACCACCTCCAAGATCAGACCTTGGGGACAGTCTGCTGGCCGACGGGCAGCAGGTCGATTACCCGGCCAAGGCGGCGTGACAAGCCACTAGTTTCCCTGAAGCCGCTCCCGCGCTTCGCCCGCGAGGATGCGCTGCTTGTACTCCCACAGCTTCTTTCGCTCTTCCCGAGTCAGCTCATCTGCGAGCTTGTTCACCTCGTCCCAGGCTGCGGAGCGGGCTATCCGGGCGGCTCGCCAGTCCTGCCGAGCAACGGCCTTGCTCAACTGATTCATCGCCTTGTTGAGCGGCTTGCGAGCCAACTTCTGCCTCTTGGTGAACTTGATCTGCTGCGGCTTGGCTCGGCGTTCCTCCCAGATGGGGCCGCCAGCCAGAAGGTGTACGCGCGGACGTGCCCTATGCGTCATTGGCGCTCCCGCTCCAGGTAGCGGTAGATGGTGGTACGAGCGACGCCGAGTTCCTCGGCGACGCCCTGGACGGTGTGCTTGCGCTGGGTCTTAGGCTGCTGCGTGCCAGCGCTCCAGATCCGTCCAGAGTCGGCGGAGATCGACGCCGAGGCGGTGAAGTATGCGCACGGACTCATTGGAGCTGTCCGCGAGCAGTCCCCAGAGCAGGTCTTCGCAACCGATGTGGGTTCGGTCGCCGCGACGGTGAGCCGTCGTTGCGGCCACCTCGATTACCTTCCGGCTCTGCCCATTTAGCCGGAGGATGCCGAGCGGGCCTGTGAGCGTCAGGCGCAGGGGGAGGGTGCGTGAGCGGCGGAGCCCCCACAGCACCGGATCATCCGAGCGGAGAGAGGTCGCGTCAAAGGCACGACGCCGGACCTCGTCGAGGTCGATGCCAAGGTCGGCTAGCAACTCGCCATCAGGTTGACGTCGATCGGTCTCCCCACGCTCTTCAACCTCGGCAAGTACGGCGAAAGGAGTCAGGTCGAGCGCCTGCAATGGCAAGCAGGTGGGACCGACCTCAGCGAGGGCCGCCAGGAGATGTCCGGTGCCGAGGACATCCCGGCCAGCGTCGATGGCCAGAACCCCCGCCCGCACGACAACCCGGCGCGCGGGCTGAGTGAACCCCGTGAGCATGGTCACCTCTGACCCCCAGAAATCCGACTCGCGACGTGACCAGCGTGCTTTCTGTGTGCGGACTGCCGCTTCACGCCAAGTGCAGAGGCGATGGCTTCCCACGACCAGCCCTGGGCACGGGCGTTGCTCACGTGCAACGCTTCCAGTTCGTCCAGCAAACGGCGCAGAGCAGCCACCCCGGCCAACCCTGCCGCTGGGTCGCTGCTGTCGACGGCAGCAGCCAGTTCAGTTACCGACTCCATACTGTCAGCATAGGCTGACATACAGGAGGGTGTCAGCACTTGCTGACAAGTAATCGGCGTGAGACATCCAGAAGCGCGGCCATAGGTGCTCCATCGCGTCTATTCGCGTGAGTTCTTAGCTGGACCAAACAGCGGCAGACGGCCGCGAGGCGATGTGCTGAGCAAAGGCACTGAAGAGGCCGCTAGACCGTGCCTCTCCTCCAGGCCGCTCCGGTCTCGTCGGTGAGCTCGATGCCGCGCAAGGTGTGCGGCATGGTGCGGGCCGCGTCCGCGATGATCGCGGCGTCGCGGGCGTCGGTCTTGGCCTCGCCCGGGTAGAGGTCGGCGATGCGGCGCATCGTCAGACCAGGCAGGTAGGCGACGCGGCATCCGGTGTCCCGGGCGACCGCCAGCGGCAGGGCGCCGATGGAGGCGGGCTGGTCGACGACGACCAGGACCGTGCCGTGCTTCGCGATGAGTTTGTCCAGCATGGCCCGCATCTTGGGCTCGCTGTTGGGCAGCCGCTTGTCGAAGACCCGCTTTCCCGCCCGGGTCACCGCGGTTCCGTGGTGCTCGCCCTTGCCGACGTCCAGGCCCAGAAAGACGTCCACGTCGCCGGTGTCGATCACGCTGATTCCTCACGAGGTCGTGCTGTCCCGGCCTCGTTGGCGTGGCACCAGTCGCCGGCATCCACGTTACGAAGAGCCTCCCAGCGAGCTGGTGGTCCTGCCCCTATCAGCGGTCTACCGATGCCTCCGGTCCGGTGACACCACCCCCCGGATCATGCGAACTACAGGGGGGAACAGACATGCCGGGCCGGAGGCCGGGAGCCCCGTTGCGGGGCCACGAAGACGGTAACGGGGGTCTTCGTCCTGCGGCGCCTGGCCAGCCGGGGGAGCGGTGGTATCGGTGTCGGATGACGCCCTGGGCGCGGGGGATCCGCTGTTGCCGGGGCCGGTGGCGGGGAGGTCCTGCGGCTTCTCGTCGCTTCCCGCCTCCGGCGGGGTACCGGAGGGCTGGGCCGTGTCCTGGGGCGACTCCTCGTCGCCCGTGTCACCGCCCTCGCCGGCTTTATCGGTGTCGTCGGGCAGGGTTTCGCCGGTGGTCCCGGGGGCCGCGGTGCCGTTCTTGTCGGAATCGGGCATGGCGGCCCAGCGTCCGGTGAGGAGTACCACCGTGAGTGCCACGAGGGTGATCAGCAGCTTGGTGGTCCTCCCGTTCTTGGTGGCGGGTGCCGGTGCGAGGACCGGGCGGACGACGCCGATCTCCTCCCCGGCCGGCGCACCGGCGGGCTGAGTGGCGATCCGCTCACCGTCTGCCGCGGGCTGTCCGCCGGTCCCTGTGGCGTCTGAGGCATGCGGCGAGGAAACACCGGCCGCCGGCTCTGCGGGAGGGTCCTCCGCACGGGCTGCTGGGCCGCGCGGAACAGCGGGGTGGTCTTGGCAGCTGTGGTGGCGTCGGGGCGTGCGGACGGCGAGGCGGATGGCATCGGCTCGGCCGGGGCAGGCCCGGTCGCGGCGTCGTCGAGGGTGTCGCCCTTGGAGGGGTTGGGTGCCGCCGCAGCAGCAGAAGCGATGGAGTTGTCCGGACCGGCCGGATCAGCGGCTGTCGCAGTCGGCGGGGTGGCCGTGTCATCGCCGTCCGCTGCCGCCGGTGAGGCGACGTCCGCTGCTGCGGCCCGCTTGAGTGCCGCGTCGGCGGCCTCCCACAATCCCACCAGGTGCTGTGCTTCGAGCCCGGGGCGTCTGCTGAGCCGCTCGATCTCCTTGCGGGGCGGGAACGACTCTCCCTTCAGGACCCGGTTCCAGGTCGACCGGGAGATCTCGCTGTCGCGGGCGAGGGCGTTCAGGGAGAGCTGCTTCTCCTCCTTGATCCGCATCAGTTCGGCCCGCAGGGCCTCGACCTCCGCCGGCGGATTGCCTCTTCGGCGACCCTTGTCCTCGGACAGCACGCGTCCCCCTCGACACGATCACGGAAAGCCGCGCGTTCCAACCCCCTGTTTCCCCAGGTCACAGGTCATACGGAACGACTGGAACACGCGGAACGACTGGAACAGTGGATCAGGCTACCGATGGAACGGCGGTACCCCGAATCTTCACCTCGTCAGCGCCGCCCCCTGAGGCGGCGACACCGCTCCCACGCCTCCCGCACCAGCGGGAACGTGGGTCACGCGATCGAAGGATGAAGATGCGTAAGAACGTCAGGAACCTTCTGCTCCAGGGCCTCGCGGCCGTGCTCCTCGCCGGCGGCACGGCGCGGTGAACGCCACCGGCGACGAGGCCAACGCCTCGACGATGCCGGGCCCCCGCAGCGGCTCCCACGCCACCCCTCTCAAGGACACAGCGTTCACCAGCGTGTGGCCGACGCTGAAGACCGGCTCCAGGGGCACCGACGTCCTCACCGCCCAGCACCTGCTCGCCGCCCGCGGCTACGCCGTGACCCCCGACAACGCCTTCGGGAAGAAGACCGCGGCCGCCGTCCGGCAGTTCCAGACCCGCGCCGGCCTGAAGGCCGACGGTGTCGTCGGGCCGAAGACCTGGAGCAAGCTGATCACCACCGTCCACCTCGGCTCTCGCGGCCCGGCCGTCAAGGCCGCCCAGGTCCAGTTCGGCGTGACCGCCGACGGCGTCTTCGGCAAGAACACGCGGACCGCGGTCAGGAACTTCCAGACGCGGGCCCACCTGAAGGCCGACGGCGTCATCGGTCCGAAGACCTGGAACGCCCTGCTCACCACCTCCCCGGCGACCAAGCCCGCCCCCAGCACTCCCAAGCCGGCGGGCAACGCCGCCGCCCTGGCCGGTCAGGTTCTCAAGAACCGGGGGATCACGTTCGCCCGGGCACACTCGGATACCCGCCACTACGGCTCCACCGCCTACGCCAACATCGTCGACATGGCCGCCGGCCGAGGCGCGGCCACCAGCCCCGGAAGCCACGTCGGAGCCAAGCGCGTCCAGCTCGACCCCCGGATGCTCCGAGCCCTGATCACCCTGCACGACAGGTACGGATACCGGCTGAACATCTCCGAGTTCGTCGGCGGCGTACACAGCAAGAACTCCCGCCATTACCGCGGCCTTGCCTTCGACGCGAACGTGATCAACGGCAAGCACGTCGGCAAGGGCGCCCCTCACAAGGCTGTGATGAACCTCTGCTCCCAGCTCGGCGCCTCTGAGGTCCGCGGCCCCGGAGACCCCGACCACGACACCCACATCCACTGCGCCTGGAAGTAACCCGCCCACGCATCCCCGCCGCGCTCCGGCGACCGCGCAGGAATACCACCAACTCGTCTCCTGGGCCAGCTCGTTCGGAGTGGTGCGACGTGCCGGCGTCGAGTGCACCGGCTCCTACGGGGCGGCCTTGGCCCGCCACCTGCACGCCGAGGGAATCGAGGTCACGGAGGTCAACCAGACCCACACCGCCACCGACCCCACCGTCATCAAGCGCGACAAGCACTGCTGCGACCACCGGTGATGACAGGACGCCAGGGCGGGGCCCGCGGATGAACCGCGGGCCCCGCCCCCATTTCAACCAGCAGGACACATCCCTGCCAGACATCAAGTGATGCGCCTGAGGTAGGAAAAACCAGTGTCGCGGCCCAAGCAGGACTGCAAGGTCAAATCGCCGTCATATAGGCCCGCACCCGAACCGCCCTGCCGGTTGATGGCCCGGTGTCCGTAAACCCGGTATTCCGCCACGGAGGTCGGGCCGGTCACTGTGAGGGTCGTACCCACCGGCAACGTGGCAAACCGCTCAAATCCGCAGTAGTTATGGCCAACCAGGACCGCCGTACCGCGAGTATCGGCACCCGGCATAGGCCCAGCCCACAACACGGCGTACTGGCACCCATCGACAAGCCCCTGGCCTCCCCCCTTCACCACCCGAGACCACTTTCCGATGTGAATCACCGTCTGCGCAGTCCGCGTGTAACCCGTTCGCACAGCCGGCTTGGGTGAAGCCTGCCGCGTCTTGGATGCGGCAGGAGTAATCCGCCGCGAGGGCTGACGCACAGTGCGTGTGGTGTAGGGAGCTGCCGCAGGTACGGGGCGTCGCTTCTCCTGAACTCTCCAACTGCGCGGACTTGCTGCACCTACCCGGGGCACCGCATCAGCCAGCGTCTGTGCGGACCGTGCGGCCTGCGCATGGCCCCAGACCTCATGTGCGCGCACAGCGCCCACACTCACCCCGCCTGCCGCGATGACAGCAGCGACGACCAAGCAGGCATTCGTGTCCCTGCGGTGTACCCGACCCATCGGCTCCTCCTACGCGACTCATCACTTGCGTCGAGACCGCTCGGGCTGCCTGCCGCTCTGCATTCGCACCCATTGATCAACAACGCCCACTGTGCCGACGCCTAGCCGTCTTGAGCCCGGAGCAAACGCGACAAGTGGTCTGGATGGAGTAGCCCAAACGACGGAGCTTCTCCGCGGCGAGGACCGGCATCGGCAGCACGCCCACCAGCGATTGCCCCCGCCTCACGAGCCGGACACGAAGAACGGCACTGCACGGCTGTGGAACACGGCCGATCCAACGCAACTCCAGGCGCTGGGCACCCTGCACCTTGGTTCCGGCGGAACACGAGACATGGCGTTCGGCCCAGACGGGCGGACCCTGGCCGCGGACGACGGCGATACGCCGGCATGGCTCTGGGACATCGCCGACCCCCAACGCCCGGAACGCCTCTCCCCGCCGCTGGAGAATGCAGACGGATCCGAAGTCGCCGCGGTGGCCTTCAGCCCCGACGGTGACACGGTCGCTGTAGCCGGGGACAACGGAATCCAACTATGGAACACCGCGAACAACGACGAACCGATGCAACTGGGAGAACCGCTGGGCCAGACGTCCTATGACGGCATCGCCCTGGTCTTCGGCCGCGACAGCCGCAGCCTCATCACCGACGACCAGGTCATCCGGGTGTGGAGCCTGCAGCCCGTGCTCACGGAGTGCTTTTAGGGCCCAGTGGGCGGCATCAGCTCCGACGGGCGGAACATGGTCACCATCCGCGGTCCGACAAAAGTGAGGTTGTGGGATATGGCCGACGGCTGCCGCCCCAAGCCCCTGGGCGCTCTTCCCGGCACCTCCGCCGTGTTCGCACCCCGCGGTCGGCTTCTCGCGGTGGCGGAGCCGGACGGCGGCACCCGGCTGTGGGACGCTGCGTGACCATCCAAGGCGAGTCCTGCCCGCAGCGGAGGCCATTCGGCGGCTCCTGGAGGCCGACCAGACACCGCACGAAGTTGCAAGGCTGCGCATCGCTCTGGGCCGCAGTGAGCGCTGGCTGGAGGAGCGCGCACGACTTCGGCGGGCTGTCGTTGAAAGGTTGCAGGAGCGGCCGACCCCCGAGCTGTACAAGCAGGCCGCTGAACTGGTGCAGGACCCTGACGCCGCGGCAGAGGAATGGGAGATCGTCGCTGCCGCCGAGGCCCGCGCTCGGCGTGTTCAGGAGCAGGAGCGAGCGGCCCGAGAGCGGGAGAGGGCCGTTAGGCGCGAAGCCGAAGAACGTGAGAGGGCAGAGAGGCGCGAAGCTCAAGAGCGCGAGAGGGCAGAGAGGCGCGAAGCCGAGGAGCGCGAGAGGGCAGAGGCCAGAGAACGCTCCGTCCACCAGGCCCGCGTGGAGAAGGCGCAGAAACTTGCTCCGGCCGTCCGTGGTGCGTTGAAGAAGGCGGTCCGCGAGCAACGCACCACCACCTGGTCGGAAATCCAACAGAAGACCGGCCTGCACCAGCTGAGTCGCCTAGACCACCAGGACAAGGTGGAACTGCTGGTGCTGGTGGAGAGCGATACCGACCCCGGCAACCCCCTGAGGTCGGCCCTCCTTGCCGCTGCCGGTGACGGCGCCGCACTACGCCTCCACCGCGACGTCTTGCACCGTCTCAGCCGCCCCCTCCCCGCCAGCGACGCTGATCTTTGCCACCGCCGAACGCATACCGGTTTCCGGTGAACGGATCGACGGTTCGGTCATCCGATCGGCAACAGGACCGGCCACCAGGAGGGAGCGGCATCCAGTTCGCAAGCCTGCCCGGCCGGCCCCGCCAGGAAGTGCCAGACCGCCATCGCGGGCCAGAGCAGGGCGAGGACAATGCCGAACATCCCTAGCACGGGCCACACAGTCGAACAGCCGTCCGTCGCTCTGATACGGCAGCTGTAGATAGCCCTGCCTGCGTTCATTGCGGCTGGTCAGCTACGTGATGGGGGCGGGTGCGGGCACGAGGACGGCTGCCCCGATCAT
>NZ_JBIVPK010000110.1:0-7714 GCF_044754605.1 Streptomyces sp. NPDC093064 | reverse complement strand
CTCGGCCAGATCAGCCCGATCACTTACGAACAGCGATCAACTACGCTGGCCACCACCGCATAACAACCGGTGTCCACGATCAAGGGTGAAGCCCCACCCAGTCGAACCGCCAGCACCGCTCCCGGCAGGACGCGACGGCGTCCAGTGCCGACTTGCCCGGCCGATACCCGAAGGAGTCCGGGTGGAAGATCTGCTCCACCCGCTCCGACAGATGTCCGGCCACCACCGTCTGCGCGACCCTGTCAGCGACGGTGGGCACCGCCAACACCCTGGTGCCACCCCCGCTCTTGGGGATCGGCACCGCTTTGACGTCCGGCGGGAAGTATGTGCCCGAGGACATCCTGTTCCAGACCTTGTACAAGTTGTTCTTCAGGTCCTTCTCGAACGCCTCGATCGACACCCCGTCCACCCCGGACGATCCCTTGTTCCCTCTCACCTTCACCCAGGCATCCCACACCTCCTGCTTGGAGATGCCGAACGGCTTGGCCGACGCTTTCAACTCGTCCATTCCGCTCCTCCCGGAGAACTTCCGGTTGACCGAACAAACCAGTCACGAACGACCCGACCCCTTCGCTCCACCCCGATTACCGGGGCTTCCCCACTACTACGAGCCGGTCCGCCGGCGCGCCGCGCAACGGTACTCAGCACCCGGCCGGAGGGCTTCCGCACCGGGTTCTCCCTGTCGCCCCGGCCGCTGAGCCAGGGCAGTATCGCGACACGCCTTCCCACGTTCCATGCGAAAGCCGCAGACCGGGCTCGCGCCGCCTTCATGCCGGACACCACCTGGCCAATAAGCGGTCACCCGCCAGGCTTGTCCCGGGATCCTGAAGTCACCCCGGTTTCGATGTCACCTACTACTTACGACACGTCATCAGCGGTTCACTCGCGTTCGCCTTCCCGGTCCCCACCTGATGCCTGACCGGCGCCTTTTCCTCGGACGCTCACCACGACGGTCTGCCGAGTAGCCGAGGGGAATCTCACCCCTCGGCTCTCACAGAACGGAGCGTGACAATCTCTCGTCACTCCGCTCTTGCCACTCTGATCACCAGGCCGATGACGCCACTGTGGTCCAGCTCCAATGCGCGAACATGCGGGGATATCGGTCTGCGATCTCCCACATCTTCTGGAGCGCCTTTCGCAGTGCCGCGAGCTTCTTGTACTTCTGGCGGATCCACCGCACCAAGTAGGCATTGATGCGCATCAGGAGGGGCGTCAGTGCCGACCGGTAGAACCGGCCGAAATACTGCATCCAGCCCCGCACGCTCGGATTTATCCGTCGTGCGAGCTCCACGAAGGAGAGGTCGGACCGGGTGTGGAGCCGCCAACTGCGGACCTCCGCACTGATCCTCTTCAGAGCTTCCTTGCTGATCGCCGGCTCGAATGACGTGAACCGCCTTCCGTGCTTGTCCCGGCTTTCCCTCGGGCGAAACGTGTACCCCAGAAAGGTGAACTCCGTCTGCCCAAAGGGCCGTCGGCGTGTCCCATCCCGGCAGTACACGATCTTGGTCTTGTCGGGATGCAGCCGCAGCCCGACCTCCTCCATCCTGTCCGCCAGCGAGGCCAATACATCTCGGGCCTGGCGCTCCGACACGCAGTGCACGACCGCATCGTCGGCATAGCGTTCGAACGTGATGCCTGGCCACTTCCGGGCCAGCCACGTGTCAAACGCGTAGTGCATGAACAGGTTCGCGAGGACAGGTGAGACTGCCGAGCCCTGTGGGGTTCCGCGATCTCGCATCTGCAAGGTGCCGTCGGGCAGTTGAAGCGGAGCCTGAAGCCACCGCTTCACATACAGGATCACCCAACGGGCGTCGGTGTGCGCTTCCACGGCCTTGATGATGAGGTCCCACCGGACGCTGTCAAAGAACTTCTGGACGTCGAGATCGATCACCCAGTCCCTCTTCCAGCAACGTTTCCGGCAGCGTTCCACTGCATCCAGTGCCGACCGTCCAGGGCGGTAGCCATAGGAATCTTCATGGAATACGGGCTCGACCCGCTTCATGAGATGCCTCGCCACCACGGTCTGGGCGATTCTGTCGGCCACCGTGGGCACACCCAAGATCCTCACGCCGTCTTGGGGTGACGACTTGGGAATCTCCACCGCGCGCACCGGCGGCGGGAAGTAGGTCCCTGATGACATCCGATTCCAGATTTTATAGAGGTTGCCCTTTAGATCCTTCTCGAAGTCCTCGATCGACCGACTGTCCACGCCAGGTGCGCCTCTGTTCGCCTTTACTCCTTCGTATGCCTCCCAGACTTCTCGCTTCGAAATATCAAACGGCTTGCCTGACGACTTCAACGTGTCCATGTAGTTCCTCCCGGGGAGCACCCGGTTGTCTAGATAAACAACGTCACGAATGGCCCGACCCCTTCGCTCCACCCCCCATTACAGGAGCTTCAGCACTACTACGAGCCGGTCCGCCAGCGCGCCCCGCATCGGTACTCAATCCCTTGTGGTGTCCGCCACTTGGGACACTCCCTCTCGCCCACCCCGGTAGGGTGGCAGTATCGGGGCTCGCCTTCTCCTGTTCCATGCGAGAGCGGCAGATCGGGCTCACGTCGTCTACATGCCGGACATCGCCTGGCCAGTAAGCGGATTCCCGCCAGGCTCTTCCCGGAGTTAGCTAAAGACCCCGGTTTTGATGCCATCTGACTGCTTAACGACACTTCAGCAACGATTCGCTTGCGCTCGTCTTCCCGATCCCCACCTGACGCCTCTTGGACGCCTTTTCCTCATCGCTCACCACGACAGTCTTCGGCTAACGCGGCATGAGGTGGTTTGGAATCTCCCTCCGCAGGGCGATTCCGAAGGGCCACAAGACCTTCATCTCTCGCACAGCATCGCTTCCAGAAGCTGTCCTACAACCAACTCCATTTCGCGTTCAGGACACAATCAACCAACGCAGCTCGGGGCGGTTTGACGCCTCCCACCGCAGGGCGACGCCGAAGGGCCACAAGACCTTCATCTTCCGCACAGCACCACATCAAGCAGGGTCTTTGCCTACATCAACCTCACTCTCGGTGTTCGTGGCAAACCTCCAGCTGTAGATCGTGATCTTGTGTCTTGTGGCGGTGAAGGTTGAGCACGTGCCTCCCGACAACGGGAGCGCCTCGACCTGGTCGGAGGTGCCGTAGCGTTACATGTTCTGGCAGGCCTTGGCTTTGAACTCCGCTATGGAGACGGTGATTGTGGATTCGTCGCCGTTGTCCGAGATGCTCTCGTAGAGGACCTTTCCTGCGGTGAGCCGGTCCCGGTCGGCCAGGGTGAAGGAGATGCTGTTCGCTGACCGCGAGTTGTCTTTGGTCCACCCGTAGAGCGTGTAGGTGGTCTTGGCGGTGAGCGGAGCGAGGGATCTGGTTGCGGTCCAGCCAGCAGCAGGAGCGTCGAGGGGCCAGGTAGCGAGACCTGGCGTGAGGGGGCGGTCGGCGGTCCATGAACCGACCGTCACCTGCTTGTTGAGGTCGTCGCTGTCCGCGTAGAGGGTCGCGCCATCGATGTGATGTCCGCAGACCATCATGACGCCGAGCAGATGGCCGTCGGCGGTCACGGAGATGCCGGCGACGGCGTCGGCGGGAACGGTGCATCCTGAGGTTGCGGCCAGGGCCACGCCGACTGCGGCGGCGCCGACGAAGCGCCGGAATACCGGATGTGAAGTGGTCGACCACATGCTTGGCCCCCTGCCCGGGGTGCGCGTGGGCCCCCTGCCCTCGGATGGTAAGGGGCGAGAGGCGTCTGGCCGCAGTGTCGCCACCCATCCGTTGTGCGCTCGTTGTTGCCTTGTAGTCGCTTGGCTGAGTCAGCCCGATCACGGCACTGATGCCCCGGCATCTTCTGCTCAATGATCGGCGGCATGCGATACGGATGCGATCACCGGTGGTCATCGGTGTGTGAAGACAGAAGTTCAGGCGGTGGCCGCAGGTCACTGCATAGATCCAGCCCGCTGGCAGGACATGTTCGAGGCTTTGATGGGCCGCATCGCGGGACGGTTCACCCGAGTGGAACCACGGCGGCGGGCGCGGGAGTTCGTGCTCGGGCTCTTGTCGGACCTGCCACGCAAGAATTGCTGGACGCTGGCCGAGCACGCCGGCGATGCCACCCCGTACGGCCTGCAGCATCTGCTGTCGAGAGCGAAATGGGATGCCGATGCGGTCCGGGACGACCTGCGCAGCTTCGCCATCGAGCAACTGCATGATGAGGATGCGGTGTTGGTGGTCGATGAGACCGGCGACCTGAAGAAGGGCACCGCCACGGTCGGCGTGCAGCGCCAATACACCGGCACTGCCGGGCGCATCGAGAACAGCCAGGTCGCCGTCTACCTCGCCTATTCCAGCCGACGCGGGCACGCGGCGATCGACCGGGAACTGTATGTGCCACGCTCGTGGACCGGCCGACGCGGCCACGGACACCTGCGCCGCGCAGGGTTCTTCGTCCGCCACCCCGTCCGGCTCGTCGGCCGCAGGCAGTGACCAGGGCATCGACAAGGGCTCCGACGCGACGGGCAAGGGAACCGAGGACGCGGCTAGCTCCGGCGCCGACACCGGCAACGGCAACGGCAACGGCAACGGCAACGGCAACCGCAACGGCAAGAGGGAGCCGGTCGGGCAGAGCTGCAGCGCCAACGACATCTCCTGGAGCACCAGGTCCGAGGTTTCCCTGCCGGTCGGCACCATCACTGTCGAAGACCCAATCGTCACCAACTGGCACACCGCCCCGGCGGACGCCGGCACGGTGAGGCGTCGGAACCGGCCGTCGTCGGTCGTGCCGATCGGCGCGGTGTACCCGAACCGGGCGCGTATCCACGGTAATCCCCCGCGCGCCGTCCGGTGGCCCGTCCTGTCGCCGGAGGCGGCGGCCTCCGCAAGCCCGCCCTGCGGCGTCCCCGTGCTCGTGCGCCAAAGCACAGCGCGGCGCCAGGCCGGAACGACAACGGCGTCTGAGCTGCCCCGCCTCGCCCACGCGCTGCGCCAGAGACTCAGCTTGATCATCGGGGCGAGCCGAACGGTGGATCCGGGGCTAAGATCACACAATCGCCATTGCGGTCACCGCACGTCGAGCGGCCGGCGAGGGCTTCATCGCCTCCCCGAACCCCGTACCGAAGGTTCGAGCTCCGGGAGGTTCCGAAAAGGGGAGAGGCAGGGGGACTCACCATGGAAGAGCCGCGTCGCCAAGGCGGGCGATACGAGCTGGGCACGATACTCGGCCGTGGTGGCATGGCCGAGGTCCATCTCGCCCATGACATCCGCCTGGACCGCTCCGTCGCGGTGAAGACGCTGCGGGCGGACCTCGCCCGCGATCCGTCGTTCCAGGCCCGGTTCCGCAGAGAGGCCCAGTCAGCCGCCTCGCTCAATCATCCCGCGATCTGCGGGGTCCACGACACCGGCGAGGACTTCGTCGACGGCGTCGTGATCCCGTACATCGTCATGGAATACGTGGACGGCTCGACCCTGCGCGAGCTGCTGCACAGCGGTCGCACTCTGCTGCCCGAGCGCGCCATGGAGATGACCGTCGGCATCCTCCAAGCGCTGGAGTACTCGCACCGCAACGGCATCGTCCACCGGGACATCAAGCCCGCCAACGTGATGCTCACCCGCACCGGCCAGGTGAAGGTGATGGACTTCGGCATCGCGCGCACGATGGGGGACTCCGGCATGACGATGACGCAGACAGCCGCGGTGATCGGCACCGCCCAGTACCTCTCGCCGGAACAGGCGAAGGGCGAGACCGTTGACGCCCGCTCCGACCTGTACTCCACCGGCTGCCTGCTCTACGAACTGTTCACCGTTCGGCCTCCCTTCATCGGCGACTCCCCGATCGCCGTCGCCTACCAGCACGTACGCGAGGCTCCTCAACCGCCGAGCGTCTTCCGCCCTGAGATCCCCCCCGAGGTGGACGCGATCATCCTGAAGGCGCTGGCCAAGGACCCTGGCTACCGCTACCAGTCCGCCGACGAGATGCGCGCGGACATCGAGGCGTACCTCGACGGCCGGCCGGTCGCCGCGACGACCGCGCTCGGCGCCGTCGGATACGGGTACGGCGGCTACACGGACAGCGCACCGACCACCGCCCTGCCGACGCTGCACCAGCCGCGTCCCGCGTCTACCCAGCAGCCCCCGCAACAGTCCGGCTACAGCGACGACGGCGGCCGCCCGGGCAGCGCCGGCGTCGACGCCGGGTACGCCGATCCGGCCCCCGCCGGAGGCCGACGTCGGTCACTGAGCCCGCCCATCGGCATCGGCGTGGCCGGCCTCGCTCTGATCGGCATTGCCGTGACCACCGCGCTCAGCGTCGGCGGCAACGACCAGCAGCCGGCCGCAGACGCCTCCGCCACCTCGGGCAGCGGCCAGTCCGGGACGGACACCGCACAGGCCCAGGCGAAGTCGCTCGACGCGCTGCTGCAGTCGAGCAACAGCAGCCGCACGGCGGTGATCGACGCGGTCGCCTCCATCAAGCAGTGCAGCAACCTCGCTGGTTCGGCGACCGCCCTGCGCACCGCCGCGAGCCAGCGCGACGACCTGGTCACCAAGCTCTCCCAGCTCACCTTCGACAAACTACCCAACCACGGTGACCTGGTGGCCCAGCTCACCACGGCCTGGAAGGCGTCCGCCGCCGCCGACAACCACTACGCCGCCTGGGCCGACCAGACGGCCGGCACCAACGGCTGCCATAACGGCCACGCGACGAACACCCCCGACCAGGGCAACGCGGCCAGCGAGCAGGCAACCCTTGCCAAGAAGAAGGCTGCCGCCCTGTGGAACCCCATAGCGCAGCAGTACGGTCTCCCTCAGCGCCAGTTCACCGAGCTCTGAGCCGCCGGCCGCCGCAGTGAGCCAGGGCGGCAGGTCGTCGGACAGGGCTCGCCCCACACGAAGCCCGGGGCGGGAAGGCTCGCCTGTTCAACAACCGATCGGTTCCCGGACGCAAGGCACAGAGCCGGAAGCTCCTCAGGGATGCGCGTCCAACAAGGGTGTGCATAAACCGGAAGGGGTCCGAGTGCCCTGCAGCTGACCGGCGAGAGCCGGGGCCTTGTCAGCGGACGACGTCGAACACGTTCTTCTGCAGACCGTTGGCGTAGACCTCGTGCTCGACTAGCTTCAGCTTCTGGGTGTCCTTGTCCGTGGGCTGAAGAGACGCTTGCCCGCGCCGAGCAGGAGCGGGAAGACGAGCAGGTGGTAACGGTCGATCAGGCCGGCGTCCGAAAGAGCCTGGTTCAGGGAGGCGCTGCCATGGACGATGATCGGGCCGCCCTGGGTCTCCTTCACCGCGGCGACGTCGTCGAGCGAGCGCAGGATCGTCGTCTCGCCCCAGTTCGACACCAGGTTGTCCTCGGTCAGGGTGGTGGAGACGACGTACTTCGGCATCACCTTGTAGTCGGCGAAGTCCTCCATGTCTGGCCACACCGGGCTGAACGCCTCGTAACTGGTCCGGCCCATCAGCATCGCGGTGGCTTCCTTCTGCTCCCGGCCCTTGATGTCGAATGCCTCGGGCAGGAACTCGATGTCCTTGAAGGTCCACCCGGCGTTCCGGTAACCGGGCTCGCCGCCCGGGGCCTCCACGACGCCGTCGAGCGAGATGAAAGCGGTGCTGATCAAAGTACGCATCTAAGCCCTCGGTGTCTCATCTTGAAATTAAACCTTCGGTGATCGTTCGGGGATCGAGTGGTTCACCCACATGGGAATCTGCCGGACATGACGACGACCTCCCTTTCACGCTGTG
>NZ_JBIVPK010000109.1:0-7838 GCF_044754605.1 Streptomyces sp. NPDC093064 | reverse complement strand
CCCGTATCCGCCTGACCAAGCTCGCCCCGACATCCGGCCCGCAAGCGGCCCGGATGCTGCCGCCTGCCCTCCCGCACATCGATTTTCCGATCAGCTACAAAGTGCAAGGGGTTGCCGCGCTGCTCAAGAGGCATGGCTGGAGCTGCCAGGTACCGGCCCGCCGGGCGGTGGAGCGCGACGAGGCGGCGGTGGCCGGCCGTCGACGGCTTCGGCCAGGCCGCGTGATGCCGCCTTCTGCTGCCGAGCCCGCCGGCTACGCCTCCGCGGTCCGACCTGTGGGGGTATTCGCCTTGCCTCATGCGGCCTTGAGGTCGGCGACCTCGCGGGCCCGGCTCCCCGGGCCACGCGCCGAGAACCGGTCCCGCCTTTCGTCGGGTGAAAGCCAGGGATCACGCTCCTCGCCGTGCGAACGGGCACTGACAACCCCCACCGCAGGGGTGGGCTCGGCCCAGCGGCAGACCGCGAGGCGGGGCAGGCCACCTTCCTGCCACATCGCATGGCATCACGTGGCAGCACTTGGTGCCACGTGATGCCATTCCATGCCTCTAAAAGCGCATGAGCACACATGGCGCCACAATCACTCGGGTCGCCCCGTTCATGTTTTTGCAGTTCAGGGAAGCCATTCATGCGCCCAATCCACACGAGGTGCCATTCGGGCTTGCGTATGCGCCACCGTGGCGCCATGATGGCGTCATGGACCTCACCCCGTACGTCGACACCCTCCGCCGCGAACTCGCGGTGGCCGCCGAAGCCGGCGGCGACGAAGCCCGCGAGCTGGCCGAGCGGCTCACCGCTCCCCTGGAGTCGGCGGCCCGGCTGACCCTGCTCAACGTGCTCTCCGCCGCGATGGGCGAGATCACCCGCGAGCTCGCTCCCGGCTCGGTCGACGTACGGCTGCGCGGGCTCGACCCCGACTTCGTGGTGACGCCGCCACCCGCCGGCGGCGGCGCCCCTGCGGAGCAAGCCGCGCCCGTTGAACCGCTCAAGACCCCGGCTCCCGCCGACGGCGACGAGGGCGGCACCGCCCGCATCAATCTGCGGCTGCCGGCCCACCTCAAGACGCGCGTCGAGGAGGCCGCGAGCCGCGAGGGCCTGTCGGTCAACGCGTGGCTGGTGCGGGCCGTGTCGGCCGCGGTCGACGGCGGCACCCGGCAGCGTACGGCGGAAAAGACCCAGACCATCGGACAGAGCTTCACGGGCTGGGTGCGCTAGCCGCGCCCGCCCCCGCCCCACTTCACCCACACCACGTCCCACCAGCGGGGACGTCCTGAAGACCCAAGAGGACGGGACAGCCATGCCTTCTTTCGACACCCTCGAACCGATCTCGGTCGCCGCGCACGTGGAGGCCGGTTCCATCCAGTTCACCGCAGGCGACCGCCTCGACACCGTCGTCGAGGTGCAGCCCCGCGACCCGAAGAAGGACCAGGACGTACGGGCGGCCGACCAGACCGGGGTCACGTACACGAGCGGCCTACTGACCGTCAGGACGCCCAAGCCCAATCTGTTCGGCCGCACCGGCACTGTCGACGTGACGGTCGAACTGCCCACGGGCTCGCGCATCGACATGACTGGCGCCTGGGCCCAGGTGCTCGGCGAGGGCCGGCTCGGCGAGGTCCGCGTGAAAACCTCGTCCGGCGACGTCCGACTCGACACCACCGGCCCGCTGATGCTGACCGCGTCGCACGGCTCGATCACCGTGGACCGGGTCGAGGGCATGGCCGAGATCACCACCAGCTCCGGCAGCCTGCGCGTCGGCCTCGTCGACGGCCCCGCCGTCCTGAAGAACTCGCACGGCACCACGACCGTCGGCGCTGCGACCGGCGAGCTGCGGGTGAGCGGCGCCAACGGCGACATCGAGATCCGGCGCGCCGAGGACTCGGTCACCGCCACCACCGCCCACGGAACCCTGCGCGTGGGCGAAGTGGCCTGCGGCACCGTCCAGTTGGAAACCTCCTACGGTGCCATCGAGGTCGGCATCCGCGAGGGCACCGCCGCCTGGCTCGACGTCAGCTCCGACTCCGGTCAGGTGCGCAACACGCTCACCGCGTCCGAGACCCCGGAGAAGACCGAGGACACCGTCAAGGTCCGCGCCCGCACCCGGTACGGCAACGTCGACGTTCGCCGCGCCATGGTCTGACCCCACAAGTACTGGCCTCAACTCACTCATCCCACCAGCCACTTCACACTTCGAACGGGAGGGCCCCATGCCTTCATCTGTCATGCCCACGTCCAGACAGGACGGTGGTCACCCGTCGCCGGCCGCCGTCTCCACCGTCGGCCTGCGCAAGTCCTACGGCGACAAGACCGTGCTCGACGGCATCGATCTGCGTATCCCGGCCGGCTCCGTGTTCGCGCTGCTCGGGCCTAACGGCGCCGGCAAGACCACCGTCGTGAAGATCCTGTCCACGCTCATCGCCGCCGACGGCGGGCAGGCCCAGGTCGCGGGTCACAATGTCGCCACCTCCCCGGACGGGGTGCGTGCCGCGATCGGCGTCACCGGGCAGTTCTCCGCCGTCGACAACCTGATCACCGGTGAGGAGGACATGCTCCTCATGGCGGACCTGCACCACCTGTCCAAGCGCCAGGGGCGGCGGGTCACCGCCGAACTCCTTGAGCGCTTCGACCTGGTCGAGGCCGCGAAGAAGCCCGCCTCCACCTACTCCGGCGGCATGAAGCGCCGCCTCGACATCGCCATGACCCTGGTCGGCAACCCGCGGATCATCTTCCTCGACGAGCCGACCACCGGCCTCGACCCGCGCTCCCGTCACAACATGTGGCAGATCATCCGGGAGCTCGTCACGGGCGGTGTCACCGTCTTCCTCACCACCCAGTACCTGGAGGAGGCCGACGAGCTCGCCGACCGCATCGCCGTGCTCAACAACGGCAAGATCGCCGCCGAAGGCACCGCCGAGGAGCTGAAGCGGCTGATCCCCGGCGGACACGTCCGGCTCCGCTTCACCGACCCGGCCGCGTACCAGGGCGCCGCCCTCGCACTGCGGGAGGTGACCCGGGACGACGAGGCGCTGGCGCTGCAGATCCCCAGCGACGGCACCCAGCGCGAGCTGCGCTCCATCCTCAACCGGCTTGACTCGGCCGGCATCGAGGCGGACGAACTGACCGTGCACACCCCCGACCTCGACGACGTGTTCTTCGCCCTGACCGATAGCAGCAACGTGCCCAGCCAGCCGAAGCAGCCCAAGGAGGCCCTGCGATGAGCTCCTTCTCCCTCGCCGTGCGCGACTCGTCCACGATGCTGCGCCGCAACCTCCTCCACGCCCGGCGTTACCCCTCCCTCACCCTGAACCTGCTGCTGACGCCCGTCATGCTGCTGCTGCTCTTCGTCTACATCTTCGGCGACGCGATGAGTGCGGGTCTCGGCGGCGGTGCCGACCGCTCCGACTACATCGCCTATCTCGTGCCGGGCCTGCTGCTGATGACCGTCGGCTCCACCACGATCGGCACCGCAGTGTCCGTCTCCAACGACATGACCGAGGGCATCATCGCCCGCTTTCGCACCATGGCCATCCACCGCGGCTCCGTGCTCATCGGACACGTCATCGGCAGCGTCCTGCAGTCGATCATGAGCGTGGTCCTCGTCGGCGCCGTCGGCGTCGCCATCGGCTTTAGATCCACCGACGCCACCGCCCTGGAATGGATCGCGGCGTTCGGACTGGTCACGCTGTTCGCCCTGGCGCTCACCTGGATCGCGGTCGGGATGGGCCTGGTCAGCCCGAACGCCGAGGCCGCCAGCAACAACGCGATGCCACTGATCTTCCTCCCGCTCATCTCCAGCACCTTCGTCCCTCTGCACAGCATGCCGGGCTGGTTCCAGCCGATCGCCGAGTTCCAGCCGTTCACGCCCGCCATCGAGACCCTGCGCGGACTCCTCCTGGGCACCGAGATCGGCCACAACGGGTGGCTCGCCATCGCCTGGTGCGTCGGCCTCGCGGTGCTCGGCTACTTCTGGTCGGCCTCGAAGTTCAACAGTGACCCGAAGTAACCGCCGTGACAGCGCGGGCAGCCTCCCGCCAATTCGTCCCACCCGAAGGCGGCGTACTCCGACACCATGTCGGTGTACGCCGCCTCGTTCATATGCGACGACATGACGTCGACAATCCGGCGCAGGCTCACGGGTCACATCCGTCGGTTCTCGAGTTCGTTGGCAAAGCGCAGCCAGTGGTCGGCGCAGCGGCGCGCGGTCTGCGCGAGAACGTCCGCACGGTGCCCGGGCACGCTCCGCGCGAGCCGGAGCCACTTCGCCCCGTCGCCGATCGAGTGGACGCTCAGCATCTGCAGCAGCACCCGGCCAACCTCCGTGCACAGGGACGGGTCCTTGCACATGTTCGGCAGGAACAGCCCGATGGCGGCCGCAGAGGTGCGCGTCGCCGTCCGTCCGCCGACCGGCTGCGGGAGAGTGTCAGGCGCGGCCGAACTCGCCTTCGTCGACTGCCTCTTGGACGGATGGAGGCCTTGGCCTGATCGATCTCACCGACCATGTCGACCCCGGGCACCTGCCCGGCCCGCGAACACCGAACAGCCCTCCTCATTGATCCAACCGGTGCCAGACTCGACCACCATGCGCAACTGGTTCCTGCAGCAAGAACACGGCGTCCGATTCGAGTGGGGCCCCACTGGTGCCCAGCAGCTGGCGTCGGACGCCGCCTGCCTAGTGGTGGTCGACGTGCTGTCGTTCACGACATCGGTGACCGTCGCCGTCGAGGCGGGAACCCAGGTCTTTCCCTATCCCTGGCGTGACGAGACGGCATCCGCGTTTGCCCAGAACAAGGTGGCGGCGCTGGCCGTGGGGCGGCGAGCCGCCACCTCAGCCTCACCGTGGTCGCTGTCTCCCGCAGCACTTCGGCAGGCCCCGTTCACCCCTCGACTCGTGCTGCCCTCGCCTAACGGATCCGCCATCGCAGCGGCGGCAGGCGATTCGATGGTGGTGGCGGGCTGTCTGCGTAACGCCACCGCTGTCGGACGATGGCTGGCCCGGCACGGCTACGGGACTGCCGAGCGTCCCGTCGTGGTGATCGCTGCTGGTGAGCGGTGGCCGGACGGAAGCCTGCGACCTGCGCTGGAGGACTTGCTGGGTGCCGGGGCGATCATCGCCGAGCTGGGGTCGCGAGGCGTTGGCCCGCTGTCTCCCGAGGCAGTTGCCGCGCAGGCTTGCTTCACGCAGACCGCCGATGTCGTCAGTGCCGTGGCTGCCTGTTCCTCAGGCGTTGAACTGGTCCAGGGAGGCTTCGCCGACGACGTGGCCATCGCAACCAAGCTCGACGCCAGCGCGATCGTGCCCGTGCTCACCGACGGAGCTTTCCACCACAGCACCGACGGCACGGGGCCGCAGCCGAACCTGTGAGGTTTCGGTGGCACCTTGCACAGGTTCGCCGGAACAAGTGCGCTTTGCCGAAGGTCTTGTTCGAGGTCAGGACGATCGAGCCTTTCTCGTCACGCTTGGAGATGACCTGGAAGAGGTTCGCGGGTACTCGGGCGCCGACGCGGGAGATCGTCCGCACGGGTCGGGTGCTCTCGATCCTTCCCAGGATGATGGCACCGTCGCCGTCGAGGACACCGACGTTTATTGTCGCTGAGCAGCGCTCTGCTAGCTGCCTCGCTGATGCCAGGCCGGCGTCGCGGAGGGTCAGATTCCGGGTGAAGCCGCTGGCGAGGACGAACGAGCAGACGCCGATCCGACGGTGGTGGTCGACATGCCTGGCCTGGTCGCCGAGCACCTGGCCGACGTCCCTGACAACGCGGTCCGCCAGGCCCTGGAGAACGGGCGGACGATCCGCCGAGGCCAGGGCTACTCGGTGAGGGTCACCGCACCGCCGGCCGTGCATCAGGCCCACTCCGCCGCCGTGCTGATGCAGTCGCCCGCCGACCGCAAAGCCCACCGCATCCATTCCGACCGTGTGACGGCCACCCGGACCGCGCCTTGAGTGTCGGTGCGTTCACCGTGCCACGATGAGCCCCAACGCCCCAGGGGAGGAGGACTTCGGAACCCACCGGGCCGCGCATTTCACCGGCTGGAGCGACAACGCGATCGCCGCCGAAGGGCTCCGCGCGGTGCCGAGCTGAGAAGCGCCGCCCCAAAGTGCACAAGCGTCGAAAGACTGCCGTTCCACAGTACGAGGAGATTGATGTCCACACCGCAGCGCAAACCCTCCGCCTACCACGATGCTCCGACCGCCATGGTCTTCGACCTCTTAGCCGAGACGGCGACGCGTCTGATCGGCCGCTACAACCACCTGTCCGAGACGGCCACCACAAAGGAAGAGCTGGACGCCTGGTGGGAGAAGGTCATACGCCTGCGTGACGCCAAGCGCGCCGTTCCGGCGCAGGACCCCGACCAGCTCATCGCCCGCATTCAGGAGTGGACCGAGGAGCTTGAGCTCCTGGAGTCGGCTGACCGTGACTGACGCAAGCGACTACGCCCTCTCGCAGCCAGCGCTCGTGCTGCTGGGGGGCCAGATGGCCGAGGGGAGGAGCCATGCAATGCAGGCCGCTCGTTCTAATCGGGTGTGGCCGGCCGGGCCTGCTCGCCGCGTTGGCGCTCGTGCTCGCGGCGTTCGGTTGTGGCGATCTGCTGCCGTACCCGGTCGAGGGTGAGGGCGAGCCACGTCTCCAGGGTGCGGAGGCAGGGCAGGTCAGGCGGCGGATCGTTCACATGTTCGTTTCTAGAAGGCGGGGGCACACGGTGACGACGTTGCCGGACGAGTGTCCCGTCTCGCCGAAGGTTGAGCGCCTAGATCCGCCCGCATCGCGGCCTGCACGATGACGGCCCCCATGAGCGTTCCGAGCAGTGGTAACCACGTCATGCGCCGACAGTAGAGGCAGCGGTCGTAGTTGGTCAGTTCATCACGCCGGTCAACCTCCGATGAGAAGGGTCAAGTTTCGCTGCGACAGGTCAACGAGGCCTGATCGTCGACGTACAGCGCGGGTCTGGTCGTGCCTGGTCCTCGGCGGTTGCCGTCTGTTACGGCGTTGTGAACGAAATCGGGTGAGGAGTCATGACCGATGCCCGAGACTTCCGGTGCTCGCGCAAGATCCTGCGCTGGGGGCGGTGGTGGTGCGCCGAGTTCCGGTGGCTACTCTCGTCTCTCCGTCGATCTGGAGTGCAGGAGAGCAGACTGTGCGCAACGCCGCCGTGACGCCCGAGGGCGACCGGATCCGCTGGGTCGAGCTGCCGGGGCAGGAACCATCACGCGTCTACGTCCATGGTCTGGGTGCCACTTCGCCGGCTTACTTCACGGAGGTCGCGGTCCATCCTCTGCTGGCCGGCCGTCGCTCACTGCTGATCGACTTGCTCGGGCACGGCATCAGCGACCGGCCGACGGGCTTCGACTACACCCTGGAATCGCACGCCGATGCCCTCGCCGCGGCCCTGACCAGCGCGGGTGTCATGGGCGCTGAGGTGATTGCGCACAGCATGGGCGGCTCGGTGGCCATTGTCCTGGCCACCCGGCACCCTCAGTTGGTCTCCCGCCTGGTCCTGGTCGACGCCAACCTCGACCCGATCCCGCCCAGCCCCATCTCCGCAGGCAGCAGCGGCATCGCCGCGTATTCCGAGCAGGAGTTCCTGGCGGGCGGCTGGGAAGACATCCGCGACCGGGCTGGTTCCCACTGGTGGTCCACGATGCGCCTGGCCGGCCGGGAGGCCCTGCATCGCAGCGCGGTCCACCTCGCCCGCGGCACCGTCCCCACTATGCGTGAGCTTCTGCTGGACCTGAAGATTCCCTGCACGGGGCTTCACCCTTGATCGTGGACACCGGTTGTTATGCGGCGGTGGCCAGCGTAGTTGATCGCTGTTCGTAAGTGATCGGGCTGATCTGGCCGAG
>NZ_JBIVPK010000108.1:0-7908 GCF_044754605.1 Streptomyces sp. NPDC093064 | reverse complement strand
GTCGATGCGGATGCTGGTGACAGCAGCACCGGGGATCGACGACAGGAGGGTGCGGCGGAGCGAGTTGCCGAGGGTGTAGCCGAAGCCCGGCTCCAGCGGCTCGATCACGAACCGGGAACGGAACTCGTCGACGACCTCTTCGGTCAGTGACGGACGCTGAGCAATCAGCACGGGGTATTGCCTCCAGTGTTTGGCGCCCGCTATGTGACGCCGTAGACACCACGAAGAGTACGGGCGGTTCAGCCGCCGATGAGGCCGAACCGCCGACCCCGCCCGTCTGCAAATGCAGCGCCACGGGCTGGTCAGCGTCCCAATCACGGTCCTGAGCGCGACCGAAGACCACAGCGTCCACTTCCGCAGGATCCACACCGCCGACAACGCTCTGGTGCGCAACCGCTACTGGTGCGAAGCGGAGGACCGTGAGGTCACCTTCGGAGAAATAGGGCGCGGATACGAACTGCCCAGCGGCCGGGTCATCCCGGTCACGGACGAAGAGCTGCGGGCCCTGCCGCTGCCCGCCGCGCGCGCCATCGAACTGATCGCGTTCATCCCGGCCTCCGCCGTCGACCCGCTCCGCATCGGCCCCGGCTACTACCTCCAGCCGCAGGGCGCCGTCGCCGCCAAGCCTTACCTGGTACTCCGGCACGCCCTGAAGCGCGCCTCGCGGGTCGCACTCGCACCGCGCAGCCGCCGGTGTGCGTCGAGCACGCCCGGGTCGCGGCCCAGCAATGCCCCCACCTCGCCGGCCGACCCACGGTGTTCCTGGTGCAAAGCGCCCCGCTGTACGGTGTTATCGGCACCCCCTGCGCAGGGCAGGGCAGGGTGGATTCCGCGTCAGCCCTGGGTCAAGACTCCTGTCGCATGGCGGCCAGTTGTTGGAGTCGAGGCGTCCCATGCCTGGGACGCCTCCTCAAGGGCGTCGATGCTGGATCCGCAGATCACCGACCGGAGAGCGTTGAACTTCTCGTCGCTCCACTGGTAGATCTCCAGCGCCAGGAGCCTGCCGATGGCCTCTGGGGTGAAGCGTTTACGGACTTCCCTGGCCGGAGCGCCAGCGACAACGGTATAGGGCGGCACATCACGTGTGACCACACTTTGAGCAGCGATGACGGCACCCTCACCGAGCGTCACGCCAGGCATGATCATGGCTCGCATGCCGATCCAAACGCGGTCCTCTTGACCTCCGTGTCGCCCTTGCCCAGGTAAGCCCTGACGCGAACGTGCAGGTCCTGACCGATCCGTTCGGCCAGCTGCTGGAGGCCTCACCTGCCCTGCCCGGCGCTGTCCCTGTGCCGATCGCCAGCCTTCCGCCGCCGGTCGTAGTGGGCTCTGGCGCCAGGTGGTTGAGCCGAAGGCTGGAGCCCCCGGTCCGGCAGCATCCCTCACGTCGGCGGGTTCAATTCAGCTCAGTCGCGGTGACCGTCGAGACGGCAGTCGACTGACGGCCAGCGACACAGCCAGAACGGCTTGACACGAAGATCAGGAATCGAGAACAGTGAGCTGCTGTCTCGAAGTTCGAAACTGAGATGTCACTACTGGGTCGGCGGGTAAGTATCGGGGCCATGGTCGACTCGAGTCTGTATGCCGCCTTCCTCGTCGCCGCCCTGCTGCTGTGCGTCTCACCAGGGCCCGACATGATGTTCCTCGTGGCCATGGGAGGCCGTGGCGGCCCGAGGACGGGGTTGCTCGCGGCGCTGGGTGTCGGATGCGGTGCCCTCGTCCACGTCTTCGCCGCGATGCTGGGTCTGTCCGCGCTGTTTCTGGCCTTGCCGACGCTGTATTACGCGTTGCGCTGGATCGGTGCGGTCTACCTGCTGTACCTCGCGGTCAAGGCATTCCGCGACCGCTCCCCGATCGGTGCCGACGAAGGGGAGGCGGGATGCGGCGGCGGCCCCAGCCGGTGGCGGGCCTTCGGCCAGGGCGCGCTGACGAACCTGCTGAACCCCAAGGTCATCTTGTTCAACGTCGCGTTCCTGCCGCAGTTTGTCCGCCCTGCTCTGGGGCACGTGCCGCTGCAGTTCCTCATCCTGGGTCTGACGTTGGTGCTCATCGGCCTAGCCGTCGACATGACCGTCGGGCTGCTGTCGGGGCGACTGGCCGCCGTGCTGCGCCGCAGCAACCGCGTCGCCCGAGGCTTGAACATCTTCAGCGGCAGCGTTTTCACCGGTCTGGCCGTGCGTTTGGTCACCGCGCCGAAGTAGGCGACCGTCTGCCGGTAGCGATCAACAAAGGCTTCTTGCGAGGAGCGGAAGCCCCGCCCGGCCGAAGAACGCGCGCTGGAACAGCTTGAGGTCGTCGACGTGGCCCCGCCCAACCACTCCCGTCGCGGGGGCCGTCCGGCCGCGCCGGCATCCGCCTCGTCCTCGTTCTCCGCACAGGCACTCACCGAAACCGGACGCACGCTTACCGGCCGCTACGGCGTCGGGTTGCTCGAAGACCTCGCCGCGTCCCAGCTTCCGCAGGCCCTCGCCGACCTCGCCCGGCTGCACCCCGGCGCAACCCTGGAGGTGCTCAGCGAAGGAGGGTTCACTGTCGTCTTCGAAGATCCCCATCTCGTCCAGGACTGTGACGGTGTGGCCGACCGGCAGGCCCAAGGCCCGCAGCAGGGCGAAGATCTCCGTGTGCCGGATGACGTCGCCCTCGACGTCATCCGGTGAGGACGAGAGCCAGGCCGCGCTTGACGTCGAAGCGGATGTTGCGCCCCAGCCGCGGGCCTCGGCGAGCCGGTGGGCGAGGTACTTCGCCCAGGCCAGCCAAGGGCTGGCCAGGTCGGAGTCGGCCAGGGCGAGCCGGCTGTAGTCACGGAGGATCTGCTTGAACAGCGGGAGCTGCCGCCCGCCGGGATCCGGGCGCCAGGCCGGTGCAGGAGGCGGCTACCGCTGGGCTCCTCGCCGTCCTCCGAATCGCCGTGCCGAGGGCGTCGGCCGTCTGCGGTAGTGCATCCCGACGAAGAACAGCTGGTGATGTCGGACGGCGGCGAGCCGCTCCCGCACGCGCGTCTCGTCCGTCGACCGGCCGGCGACGGTCTTCGCGCTGAGGCGGGCCTGGCACCAGCACAGGCGGCAGTAGTTCCACTTCAGCGGCTGGATGCGGCGGCAAACGCATGCGGCCGCGTCGTGGCCGCAGCCGAACATGTAGCAGGTGGGGCAGAGACGGCCGCTGAAGTTCCCCCAGGCCAGGCAGCTGTCACAAGAGTCGGTGGGATTGACGTAGCCCTTCGGGAACCGTGCCACCGGCTCACTCCGGCGGCAGCGACCGGCCGCCCCGGCGCTTGGGGACCACCTTCGGTGCGGCGGTTCCCGCGCCGACCGCGGCCCGTTCCGTCTCCTCCGCCTGCCCCGGCCGGCGGACCTTCTGCGGTTCGAGGATCAGCAGGTCACCGATCTCGCAGCCGAGGACCACGCAGATGACGTTCAGGTCCTCGAGCTTGAGCGAGACCGGCTGGCCGGATCACAGCCCGGACATCTTGCCGGCCGAGATCACCAGGCCGTGCTCGGCCAGGTTCCGCTGGAGTTCGGAGGCCTTCCAGATCCCCTTGTTCGCGGCGGTCAGCCGCAGGTTCCACCTCATCGGGCCAGTCCTTCCAGCCGCTTCGCGGCCCGTTCCATCCCGGCGGCCCAGGCGTCTTCGACCCGGGTCTGCTGCACGTGGATATACCGCATGGTGGTGGCGATCCAGGAATGCCCCCAAGACGTCCTGGATTGCGAGCAAGTCCAGCCCGTTTCTGTATTTGGGACGCGCAGAAGTGCCGCAGGACGTGCGGCGTCAACTTGTCTTTCCAGCACGGCAGATGAGCCTCGACCGCGTTGTCGAGCCCGCCTCGCAGGGCGTCGTCGCCGACCCGTCGGGCGGAGCCGTCGGTGTTCTTGCGCTCGGAGGGAAACAGCGGGGCGCCGGGCCGGGTGTGGTCGTCGTCGAACTGGCCCCACACGTCCTCGATGAACCACCGCAGGGTCCGGTCGGCGCCGTTGATCACTGGGACCATCCGCTCGCGCGGGCCCGAGCCGCGGGCGCCCTTGCCATGGCGGACGTGGAGCTTGCCGAAGCGCCCCAGGTCCCACTTGATGTCCGTCAGGTCGAGCTTGCACGCCTTGCTCACCCGCAGGCCGACCTGGGACATCAGCTTTGCGGCGGTGTAGTTCCGGGCGGTCGGTGCGAACTTCCGGCAGGTGGCCAGCTCGCCGCCCCAGCCGGTGAACAGCGTCCCGACCTCCGGCTCACTCGGCGGGATCCGCAGCTGGGCGTCCTTGGCCCCGCGCGGCGGGTTCATCTCGTCGATCGGGCACTCGATCACCCGGCCGGCCATCCGGTGGATTTCGACCTTGTGTCGCAGCTCCAGGAACATGAAGTACATGCTCACCGCCTGCGACCGGCCCAGCCGGGTGCCGCTTGACGAGCCACGCAGCACTTTCCCGAAATACGCGTCCGCGTCGGCCGGCTCCATGTCCCACAGCGGTCGGCCGAACCAGGTCCTGATCTGATCCAGGTGACCGACGTCCCCGCGGATCGTGCCGTCCGCCAACCCTGCTGAGGCTCGCGCGAGAACGAACCCGGACAGCACGTCGGTCTCGAACCGCTTCAGCTCCTCCGCCGACGCGGGCGCCCAGTGCTCACGCAGGTCCCGTACGACCGCCAACGCCGACGACTCAAGCCTCCTCGCCTTCAGTCCGACTGCAGATCGTTCGGACGAGGTGAGAACGCATCAAGAATCCCGAAGTTACGTCACAGAGTCGCAGAGCACCCGAAGGAGAAAGAGCCCCCTGGTCACGGCGTTGGGGACTCAGCCGGGCTCAGGAGAACTCACGGGATGTCGCACAACAGACCCGGCCACGGTGCGCAGTTATTTGACCAACCGTTCCAGATACGTCTATGGTCTTCGACGTGGCCAGGACCAAGGAATTCGATCCGGACGCCGCGCTGCAGTCGGCCCTTGAGCTGTTCTGGCGGCGCGGCTACGAAGCGACATCAATGACGGACCTCGTCGAGCACCTCGGCATCGGCCGCGCCAGCATCTACGCGACCTTCGGCAACAAGCGCGAGCTGTATCTGAAGGCCCTGGACCGGTACGCCGAGACGCGCGACCCGGCTCTCCTGGCCGAGTTGTCCCAGCCGGGCCCCGCGCTGCCTGCGGTGCGGGCGGTAGTGCGTCGCTTCGCCGCAGAAGCCGCCTCCCCGGAAGGCCGGCTGAACGGCTGTTTCGTCACCAATACCGCGGCTGAGCTGGCCCCGCACGACCCTGGGGCGGCCCGCCGGGTCGAGATCAGCTGGGAGCACGTCGAAACCCTGCTGCACTCCGCGCTCGTACGGGCCCAGACCCAGGGCGAGCTGCCCGAGGGTCGCGATCCGCGTGCGCTGGCCCGCATGCTGCTCGTCCTGCTACAGGGCGTACGGATCGTCGGCAAGGCGTCGAACGATCCCGCCCGGGTGCGGGATGCGGCTGAACAGGCCCTGGCCCTGCTGGACTGACTCACGCCCACCGAAACCACCAGGCTCCCTTCCGCATGCCCAAATAATGAACCGATCGGTCAAATATCAGGGGGAAGGTATGACCGTCACGGGCGCTGCCCGCGTCGCCACTATGCAGCAGCGATGCGCCTTCGTCCTCCTCGGTAGCGTCCAGACCACGCTGATCTTCACGCTCACTGCGCTCGCCATACCGCTGCCCCTCATCGGGCGCGAATTCGACCTGGAGCGCGCAGACTTGATCCTGCTCAGCGCTGCCTACGGACTGACCTTCGCCGGGCTGCTGCTCTTTGGCGGACGCCTCACGGATCGCTATGGCGGGCGGTGTGCCCTCACCGCAGGCCTGGTCCTCTTCGCCGCCGCCTCGGCCGCCGCCCCGCTCGCTCCCGGCATTGGGACACTGCTCGCAGCGCGCTTCGCGCAGGGCGCGGGGGCGGCTCTGATCGCGCCCGCCGCCATGGCCGTGCTGCGCGCCGTCTTCCCCTCCCCACCCGCGTACGGCAGGGCGATGGCCACCTGGGGCGGGCTCTCGGTACTCGGCGCGACCGCGGGCAATCTACTCTCCGGCGTCATCTCCGCGCTGCTGTCTTGGCGTTGGACCTTCGCCGTACCGCTCGTGGTGGCCCTCGCGGCCCTCGCCCTCACGTTCCGGCTGCTGCCGGACACCACGCCGAGCCGGGGCAGGACCCTCGACGTGCCGGGTGCTCTGCTCGCCACCGCAGGGATCACCCTGGCCAGTTACGGGCTCGTCGTCACCGACGCCCGCCCCTGGTCGTCGGCCGGCGTGCTCGTGCCGCTGCTCTGCGGGGCCGCGCTGTTGGCCGCGTTCTGGTACGCCGAGCGCCGCGCCCGCGACCCGCTGCTGCCGCCCAGCTTCCTGCTCGACCGGCGGCGGGTCCTCGCTCTCGCGGCCATCGCACTGAGCGCCTGCGGAACCGCGATGACCTTCGTGGTCCTCTCGCTCCAACTCCAGCAGGCGCGCGACTGGTCACAGCTGCAGACCTCGGCGGCGTTCGTACCGTTCGCTGTTGCGCTGATCGCCTCGGGCCGGGCGGCAGGACCGCTCATCGGCCGGTTCGGGGCCCGAACCGTCACAGCGGCCGGGCTCGGCACCGGCGCGGCCGGGCTCGCCCTCCTCGCGCTCACCGGGATCGACGCACACATCTCATACGGGTACGGGCTGCTGCCGGGCCTCGTGCTGCTGCCGGCCGGCACGGCGGCCTCCTTCGCGGGAGCCGCCGTGCTCGCCACCGAAGGCGTGCCGCAGCAGCAGACCGGGCTCGCGGGCGGCGTGCTGAACACCGCGATGGAATTCGGCCCGACCGTCCTGTTCGCGATCCTGCTCACGCTCGGCAGCGACGCCTGGTCGCTCGCCGCGACGGGGGCCGGCCTGGCCCTCGTGGCCCTCCTGAACCACCGCACCAAGTAATCCATCACTCAAGGGAGCCACCGAAATGAACCGCTTCACCGGCAAGACCGTCCTCGTCACCGGCGCAGGCTCCGGCCTCGGCCGCGCAATCGCGCGCGCCTTCGCCGCCGAGGGCGCATCCGTGGTCGCCGCGGGACGCACCGCGGCCTCCCTGGACGAGACGGTCGGTCTCATCGAGGCCACCGGCGGCACGGCCACCGCCGTCACCGCCGATGTCACCGAATCCGGCCAGCTCCAGAACCTCGTACGCGAGAGCGTCACCCGCTTCGGCGGACTGGACATCGCGGTCAACAACGCCGGAATACTCCGCGGCACCGTACCCGTCGGCGAGGTGAGCGAGGAGGACTGGGACGCGGTGCTGCGAACCAATGTCACCGGCGTCTGGCTGGCCATGAAGCACGAAATCGCGCACATGAAGGGAAACGGCGGCGGCGCCATCGTCAACATCTCCTCCAACCTGGGCGCACACCTGCGGATCCCGAACGTCGCCGCCTACATCACCTCAAAGGCAGCGGTCTCCGCGCTGACCCGCGCCGCCGCTCTCGACCACATCCACCAGGGCATCCGCATCAACGCCGTCAGCCCCGGCGCCTCCGCTGCTCCCATGTCGCTGCGGCCCGGCGAGACCGAGGCCGACCGTGCCGAGCGAGTGAAGACAGAAAACCCGCTCGGCCGGGTCGCGGAAGCCGAAGAAGTGGCGGCCGCGGTGCTCTACCTCGCCTCGCCCGCGGCCGGCGCGGTGGTCGGCACCGACCTGGTCATCGACAGTGGAGCGTCCGCCTGACGGTTCGTAGGCTTCGGCGACACCCTTCCCCAGCAAGGAACTCCGCCACGACGGGCAGGAACGCGAGCCACATCCGGTGCCGGCGGGTGCGGTCAGCAGGCAATCGGCATGCGCGCACTGGCCCGGGATAGCCGTCGGGGGGCTTCACCCTTGATCGTGGACACCGGTTGTTATGCGGCGGTGGCCAGCGTAGTTGATCGCTGTTCGTAAGTGATCGGGCTGATCTGGCCGA
>NZ_JBIVPK010000107.1:0-8623 GCF_044754605.1 Streptomyces sp. NPDC093064 | reverse complement strand
TGATCCACAGGGGCCGTGTTCGCCTACTTTCGGGGCCCACTACCGACATCAACCGATCAAGTCAGGATGAGCCGGGCAAACGCCGGGGCCCTGAGGGGTACCTCGAACATCTCGGCGATGTCGTCGGGGGTGAGGTACCGGTCCGGGAGGCCGCCTCGGAGAGTGGCGCGGGGGTCGGGATCTGCCGGCTTTGCCATAGAGACTCCAAGCGGGGAGGGCGTAGCCGCGCCTGTCCGAGGTGCGGATTTCTGCGTCATTGCGTCATCAGCGTCATTTGGGCTTCTGACCTGCGGTTTTGTGTGACGCAGTGGTTTGGGGGTGCGTCATCGGAGCGTCATGGGGTGACGCAGATGACGCAGGATGACGCAGGGACCGTCGTCTGCGTCATGGCTTTAGTCGCAGGTCAGGTGCCGTTTTTCGGCCTGCATGACGCAGATGACGCAGCGTCTTCCCTCTTAGGACAAAGAGGGGGTGGTGTCTGTTGTGGTGCGGTGCGCCTCACAGCGTGAAGAAGGAGCCGCTGCGCGGCGCGACCATCGGGCGGCGTTCCGCCGAACAGCAAGAGGAGCACGCCTGTCCCGGGGGCCCGCCGTCATTGGGAACGGCGGGACCTCGCGCGGTCTCCGGCAGACGCGAGGATGTTTGCCGCGTATTGACCTAAATCGCCATCCGATTCCCGCTCCTGGACGTAACCACTGAGAGACAAGTTCCAGCAGGAGGAATTATGGCGATCTTCAACGCACTCTTCCCCACGCTGAACCGGGACTACGGTGAACGCGGCGGTGGCGGCGGACGCGGCGGACGCGGCGGACGCGGCGGTCGCGGCGGACGCGGCGGTCGCGGCGGTCGCGGCGGACGCGGCGGACGCAGCGTCGGCTACGACCGCGGCGGAGGCGGCGGCGGAGGCGGCGGCCGCGGCGGAGGCGGCGGCCGCTAGACGCTGCTAACAGCGACACGGAGCGGAGCGGACCGGTGCCCGAAGGAGCCGGTCCGCTCCGTCGGCATGTGCTGAGGCGTCTGCTGTCCGCGGGCACGGAATCCGACGACGTGGTGGCTGCCGCCCCGCCGCTGCCGCCCGCGCGACTGGCACGGGGTGCTCTTCTTGCTTGTCCGGGCGATCGTGCGGATCGCGCTTTAGAACATCCGCTTCTGTTCGCGCGGTGGCGGGGCTTGCTGGCGGGTCATTTCGAGGTAGCGGCCCTCGCTGGTGCGGCCCGAGTCGATGAGGACACCGCGCGCGGCAAGCGTCGGCTGGAGGCGCTTGAGGCGGTCGGAGAGGACTTTGCCCGTGGTCGGCCAGCCCTTGGGCAGGGGACGTAGTTCGTCGTCGCTGTAGAGGCGATTGAGGCAGTGCAGCCACTCGGTGGAGGTCATCCGCTGGGCCGCGCCCGGCTCAAGGCTGTCGGCATGCTTGAGGACGGTCTGCGCGAGGAGGTCGCCCTCGATCACGTCGTCGTTCAGGTCGTCCAGGCTGGCCCGGTAGGCGGTGAGCGCTCCGAGGCCGGTCGCCGCGTCGAGCTGCGCGCACAGGTGCGCGAAGTCCGCCATCCGCAGGTCCGTGGGGGTCTCCGCCTCGGCAGCGCGGACCTTGACCGTGAGGTCCAGGAGCGAGCCGAGGACCACGGGCAGGACCTCCGCGTACTCCGCCCACAGTTCCGCCTCGGTGCGCCGGACACGGGGCCGCTCCAAACGCAGCGGCAAGAGCCGTTCCGCAAGGTCCGGCCGGATGACTCCCACATCGATGCCGGTCAGCAGCATGGGACGGCGGTAGCGGGCGCGGACCACGTCCCCGTCGGTGTAGAGAGCGCGCTTGACGTTCTCTGCGCCGGTGACGATGCAGCACATGGCGTCGGACAGGTCCGGGGTCATGTGGGAGAGGTTGTCCAGGGCGGTGACCCATCCGGCGGCGACGGCCGCGATCAGGTTCTCCTCGTCCTTCGGAGCGCGGCGCAGATCACCGCTCATGCCCTCGATGATCCGCACGAGCATGCGCCCCCCGGTGGACTTGCCGGCGCCCTGCGGCCCGGTGAGGAAGGGAGCAGGGACGGGCACCGACGGTCCGAGACAGCCGATCAGCCAGGCCACGGCCAGGCATTCGGTCTCGGCGGTGGCGAAGTTGCACAACCTGAGGAGGAGGTCGATGCCCTTGCCGTTGGTGTCCTTGACGGGCAGGGGGAGTTCGCCGGTGAGCTGGGTGCGGCGCCAGCACACCTCGCGCGGGTCGGGGATGGCGATGTCCCAGCCGGTGGGGTGGATACGGACGGACTGCCCGTCGTTGCGGCCCAGGTCCAGCCACGTCGCGCCGTCGAATCCGGGGGCGACGCGGATGTGGACGGGCTGCACGTCCTCGGTCAGCGCGAGTGCTTCGATCAGGTCCAATGCCTCCTTGAGCGCGGTCCCGTTGAACACGCCGCGCCCGTCCTTGAACAGGCCGACCATGAGTTCCTGGCGGTGGCTGCCGGTCGTGCCTTGGGAGCGGATCGGGCGGGCCACGGGGTGGCCGTTCTTCTGCGCGTACACGGTCCCGTCCGCGGTGCGGAAGTACCGGAAGTGCGCCTGCGCGTAGTCGGTGATGACCTCGCGTGCCGGGGTCTTCTCGTCGTCGGACATGGCTACAGTCCCAACCGTGTACGGGCGTTGGCCCACGCGTCGGTGCAATGCCGGGGCGTTTCGCCCTTGGCCTGGGCGGCGGTGAACAGCCGCGCGATGTGGTCCTCGGTGAGGCAGCCGCACCGGCCGTGAGTGGACAGCACGGCAAGGAACGTGCGGTAGACGGTGGCGTGGACCGTGCTACGGGCCTCGGTGATGCGCTGCTCCGCCATCGCGATGCCACGATCCAGGTAGGCGGGCGTGCGGTGGCGACACCCCCCTTCTCCGGACCGTGTGGGCACGGTGACGGCCTGCGGCGCCGGCCGGACCGTGGAGGGTTCCTTCACGATCAGCGCACGCACGACGTCCGGCAAGGCTGTCGTGGCGCCGGCGCCGGGACCGAGCCACCGCGCGTACTGCATGGACGACTTGATGTCCACGCCGGGCCGTACGGCGTTGGCGGACTGCATGACGCCCTGGTAGAGCCAGTGCTCACCCCTGGTGGTGGGCACGATTCGGGTTGCGGGCAGGTTCGCACGGGCCCACGCGATGGCTTCCGCGTTGTCGAGGTCGACGACGGTGAGGCCGGCGCCGCCGGGGTGGTAGGCCACCGCCGCCGCTTCCCGCCACGCCCGCGCCCACGTTGACGAGTTGATGGCGTGCGGGTCGGTGGTGGCGGCGGCCCAGCCGTGGCAGGGCGCCGGGCAGGCGCAGGGGCCGGGGGTCTTCATGTTCGGCCGGCCACCACACGCGTTGTCGGCGCAGCGGTGGCAGTTGCCGAACGGCACCTTCCCAGCTCGTAAAGGCAGCACAGGCACGCCGGAGGCTGCCAGGGAGAGAGCGGTATGCAGGTGCTCTCCCCGAATGTCGGTCGGTTGGGTCATGCTGGGAGACCTCCAACAGGTCTGTTGTGGATTGGTTGGGCAAGGGCGGCCCCGGTCTTTGGCGAGATGTGGGGGCCGCCCTTGGCGTTGCTGGGACTGTCCGGCCGGTCAGGAGCGTCGTGGGCACGGAAGCGTGTGGACGCGGCGCGCGGCGGGTGTCATGATCACGGCGGCGTCGGCGGGGGGCCGGCGCATAGGGAGGGATCATGGAGTTCCAACTCGCCATACCTGTTAGCGCCATACCTGTTCTGGGGGCGTTGGTCTTCGCCGTCTCGGGCGTTGCGGCGGTTACCCGTGGCTGGGTGCCCTCCGGGTACCGGGATTCGGTTCGCCGTGTTGGCCTCAACGGCTGCGGTCAGTTGCTGGTTGCCGTCGGCCTGGGCTGTCAGGTGGTCTTGAGTCACGTGATGAGCTGGCCCGGCATTTGGCAGGCTCTGGTCTGCGGCCCGCTTCTGCTGGCCGGCATCGCCCTGATGATGGTGAGCCGGCGCGCGGGTGGTGATCGGCAGGGCAGCGGCGTGTCCTAGCCGACTGAGTTCCCTGGTCACAGGCGGCTGCTTGATCGCTAGGCTCCCCGCATGACTGAGCCTGAGCCTGAGCCTGAGTACCTGCAGTTGTCGATCGCCACGCCGGAACGTGAACAAGCCGTCGCCCTCGCCAAGGGCGCAGTTCAGGGGCGTCTGGCCGCCGGTGCCCAGATCATCGGCCCCGTGGTGTCGATGTTCTGGCACCTTGGCGAGTTCGGGGAGCGCGAGGAGTGGCGGCTGCTGCTGACCACGACCTTCGAGCAGTACCCGGAGCTGGAGAAGTACCTGCTGGAACATCACCCGTGGGACAACCCCGAGGTGGTGATCACCGGTGAGATCAAGGTTTTCCGGCTCCCATACCCGTCGTAGTCTCCGATCTCCTCTCGGTCGTCGTGACGCGACCAAAGTGACGGGGCATCACCACAGGGCGCCCCCGCAGTGCTTTCAGTGGAGCGCGGACAACGTCTCACCGGTCTCAGCCGTGGAAGTGGTTGCGCTTGATCACGGCCCTGCGGATGTTCACGGTGGTGCCGCCCTTGCGGCCGCTCGCGCTGAACACCTGCACGGCGATCCAACCACCGAAGATGACGGCGGCCAGGATGATGAGCTGGGTGATCAGCGCGGTCAGTGCGGCGATGAACGAGGTGAGCAGCAGCAGCCCGCCGCAGACGGCGAGGAACCCGACGCCCCCGAGGGCGACGTTCACCGCCACGCGGGAGACGGCCGGCTTCGCGGCGACCGGTTCGGGCTTGGCCGGCTCGATGGCGTAGCCGGTGACGACCCGCCCGTCCGGCAGGACCACGCTCGCCACGGCGGGCAGGGCGCCCGGCTGCATCGAGACAAGGTGCGCCGCGACCGGGACGGCGGGCGGTATCGGGGTGGGGTGGTGGACTTCCACGGCCCGCACGGCGGGCGCATGGGGGGCGTTCTCGGGGTACATGCGGAATCCCTTCCGGTGCTCGGTGAGGGAGGCGGAGCCACCCCCTTGTGGGGTGGCTGTGGAGGGGTGTTTCGAGGGTCTGAGCTGCGCGCCTCCCTGACTCCCTGAACGATCATTTGCGCTGGTCAGGGCCAGGGAGGCGGGTCAGGGAGGGGTTCAGGGAGTTCTCCCTGCCTCCCTGACCCGATGGGGGTCCGCCTCCCTCTACTCGGAGGCGGAAGCGGAACCGTCCTCACCCCGGTTGGCGAGGGCGCGGGCGACGCGGTCGCGGCCGACGACCATGCGGCCGTCGGACTTGTACGGCTCGGCTCCGGCGTCCTCCAGCACGCGCTTGAGGTCGCCGGGCGTCCACCGGCCGTAGGCGTCCGAGTTGAGCGCGGAGAGTCGCTTGAGGACGTCGGCGGTGAGCACGCGCGGCGCGTCCCCGAGCACGGCGTGGATGTCGGCGAGCGGGTCGCGCTCCTCACCGCGCTCGATGACGTGCAGCGTGGTCACCCCGTCCCGCAGTGCCTTGGCCCGCTCCGCGATCTCGCCGGCGGTGTCGGTGTCAATGTAGTGGGTGCGGACGGTGATGGATGCCTGGCCGGCCGGGATGGTGATGCCGTCGGAGGCGACGACGACCGTGCCCTTGTCCAGGCCGGGCCGGAGCAGGTTCGGGGCGGCGCCGCCGTCCACGGCCTTGTCCCCTAGCGCCATCCGCGCCTGCGACTCCGTGCCCAGCGCGAGGGAGGCGCGGGTGTGGGCGCCCTCCCGTACGAGCTTGGGGAGGTTCTGGTCGGTGGGGTCCTGCGTGCCCTGCCAGAGCAGCACGTTGACCGCGCGGCCCTGGTTGTGGATCTTCCTCGCGGCGGTGAAGTAGCGGCTGGTGGCCTTGCTGCCGCCGTAGGGCCGCTTGTCGGCGTCTTTGGCCGGGCACATGAACGCCACCTGTGCCTGGTCGCAGGCACCAATCCAGAGTCGGCACGGCATGGCCTGACAGGTACGACGAAGCTTGAAGACGTACGGTGCGCCGCCGTCATGTCGGACGGAGTGTCGAGACTCGTCACGGAGTACGGCATGGCCACCTGGGATGAGGCGTTCGCCACATTGCATGCGGGAGGTCCCCGTCAACTTATCAAGACCGTGCGCAAGGTTGAGGCATCAGACCCCACAGGCCGCCGGTGGCCGCGCTACAAGTCGGGAGACGATGCGACCGTGGCCTTTTGTCAGTGGTAACCAGCCGAAACAGAGCCGTGGGCGTACGCCAACCTGTACGCCCACAGCGGCGCACAACGGCACCTACTAGCAGCCCAGCACGGCCCCTGTAATCAGGCGCTGTCTCGCCAGAACACCGGGGCGCCGGCCGGCGGCGTCGTCGGTGCGAGGCTGCCGGATTGGGCGGCGGATCGTGCCAGCCGTGCGGGGGTGCTCAACAATGACAGATGACGACAGTCGACGACGTCTCTTCCCCTGCTCAGAGACGGTGCTTCGGGTACCGGCGCAGGTGCTCATCACTGAAGCAGAGTTGAGGAAGATCAGAAGTCGTCCGTAGACGAAGTAGAACAGCCGAAAGGCTGGGCGGTTACTTGTCTGCGGGGAGACGCGTCGAGCGCCTCTGAAGCAGGCCACCCAGGATGGCCAACGCGATGGTGACGACGAAGAGCGCATCCAGCACGATCGTGGAATGTCCTGTCACCACCTTGAAGGACATGGCCATCGCCAGGCTCAAGGCCAGCGACACTGCCCCATACCCCCACAGGTCCGGCCTAACTACGCGTCCTCGCAGCCACGGCAGCAGCCACCCGGTGGCCAAGGCCAGGAAGCCGCTGAAAGCCAATAGGCCAAAGCCCACCGCAGCCGCACCAACAAGGAACCAGTCCATGTCCCACCCCTCCATTCGCGTGTCCCATCACGCGGGCCTGATCTTCGCACGAAGCCGCAGCCGGGTGCGGGCAGTTGCCTGCGAGGGCCACTGGGCCGTCTCTGCGGGCCGTCCGAGTTCAACCGACACCGACCGAGTTCCCCGAGCGATGAGCCCTGTGGAGCCTGCGGCGCAACTCGTCTCCGTCTACTGCCCGGGCTGACATCAGCAGCTGACATCAACAGAGGCGTACGACCGAGCACGGCGACACACCCGCAATCGGTGGGCGAGCCAACAGGTCCCAGCAGGCGAGCGGTTCGTGATGGTGCTGCACGCGCCTACGGATCAGAAGGTTGTCACTGCCGCCCTGGCAGCGCCGACACCCGCCGATGAACGACTGATTCCCCCATGTGTCCCCCTGGTGGGTTGGACTATGAGGAATGCGCAGGTCACCGGCCGCAAGGGTGGCCCACTGTAAATCTGCCGGGTCGCCCTGCGGGGCCGTCTGTGGGCCGTCGAAGGGCGGCCGACAGCGACCAACGAAGACCAACGACGACTGCCCGGCTACTGGTCTGAACTGGGCCAGCCTTGATCGCGCGAGGTCGCTCCCGACCCGCGCCTCTTCCTCCGCAACAAGCGGGCCGAGTGGCACGAGTACCGCTCGGAGGTCACGGCCTTCGAACTGAAGAAGCACCTGCCGGTGCTGTAAGCGCAGGTCAGAGCTGGTTTCCCGCCCATTCGGCGGATGGGGCCGACGATCGCGGATCGTCGGCCCCGCGCGCCTGAGCGCGTGCATGCCATGCTCGCGGGCAGCCCGTTCTGCCTGGGCCGGAGCGCGGGCGGCCGGCGGCGCCGCCACCACCGACGGGCGGCCGTATGGGTACGCCAACGCGCGCCAACAGCGGCGGACGACCACGGCTGGCTTGCTGTCACCCGCTGAGCTCTGCTCAGCAAGCCACTGGGGGCTACTTGTGTTGGCTGCGGCTGTGCAGTGGCAGAGCGGCAAGCGCGAGCAGAACGGCAAGTCCGAGCAGCACGATCGCCTCGGGCATGGGCTGCTTGGCGCGCCAGAGCTGGACTGGCAGCCCGATCCAGGGCACGCGCAATCGTGCTACGCCTTGGAGTGCCGTGGGCCGGATCGGGGTGGAGTCCGGTGTGGAGTTGGCGTCACCTTTGGTGATCAGGTTGTTGTTGGGAAGTACCTGGTAGACCCGATGGGTGAGCAGATGGCTGGGTCGGGTGGGGTCCTGGACCAGCACGATTTGGCCCACCGCCGGTGTGCGGTTGCGCGGTGGTGGCTGGTAGAGAACGACGTTGCCCGGCATGAGGGCGGGACGCATGGAGCCGGACTGCACCACGCCCGCTGTCCAGCCCAGCGCCATCACGGGCAATTGCGCCCACAACAGCAGCCCACCCATCGAGCCGACCACGGTACGTGAGATGACCGTGGTGACCACGCGGATCGGGTGCGGGGCGCCCTTGGCCGTGGGTTGGCGGGGCGCGCCGGCGGCCAGGTCACTTGGGAGAGTCACTTGCTTTCCCGCGCTTCCCAGGTGAAGGTCACCTCGTTGGTGGTCACGCTTTGCGCGCTGTTGGGTGCGCTCGGGCTGAACTTCCAGGTGAAGCGGAAGCTCAGCGAGTTGGGTGGCTTGCCGGGCAGGGTCCAGGGACCCACGCCGGTGCGGAAGTCGGTGTACAGGGCGACGAACTGGTCCAGGGTGCCGTCGAACGCAGTCTTGTGCGGAGTGTGAACCGCCCCGGGTTCGGTAGAGATCTCAGATTGTGGTTGTGACCTGTGGTTTTGTGGATTCCATGTAGTGGTTGGCCTCGTACTCGACGGGCG
>NZ_JBIVPK010000106.1:0-9017 GCF_044754605.1 Streptomyces sp. NPDC093064 | reverse complement strand
GAGCTGGGCGAGGGTGATGTGCCGGTACCAGCCGTGGAAGGAACGGACCTCGTAGTCGGCCAGCCCGCAGGCGGACTTCGCCAGCTTGATCGCCTTTTCCAACGCTGTGCGCAGCGGTTTTCAGGACGAGCAATGCTCAGGACTTGTGGATCGGTTCCGGGAAGGCATGCGGAGGGCGTACCTTCCCGAATGATCCTGTGATGGTCACCGAGTAGGCCCGCGTTCGCAGCGCGGGTCGGGAAGGCACGCCCGTGCTCAGCGTAGTCACTGACGACGGCTCCACCCAGTCCGGCTCCCTGATCGATGAGATTGTGCGTGAAGGCGCACGCCGGATGCTGGCCGCCGCGCTGGAGGCGGAAGTCAACCAGTACATAGCCGAGTTGGCGGCCGAGACCGACGAGGCGGGTCGTCGTCTGGTGGTCCGCAACGGCCACCATCGGCCCCGCACCGTGGTCACCGCGGCCGGTCCCGTCGAGGTCAGGGCGCCGCGGGTGAACGACCGGCGCGTCGACGAGGCGACCGGTGAGCGCAAGCGGTTCTCCTCGAAGATCTTGCCGCCGTGGTGCCGCAAGTCGCCGAAGGTGTCCGAGGTGCTGCCGCTGCTCTATCTGCACGGTCTGTCGTCGGGGGACTTCGTGCCCGCGCTGGAGCAGTTCCTCGGCGGCGCGGCCGGCCTGTCGCCGGCGACCGTGACCCGGCTGACCAGGCAGTGGAGCGACGACCACGCCGCCTTCCAGCAGCGTGACCTGTCACAGACCGATTACGTCTACGTGTGGGCTGACGGGGTGCACCCCAAGGTCCGGCTCGGCCAGGCGCACTCGTGCGTGCTGGTCCTGCTCGGGGTCCGCCTGGACGGCACCAAAGAGCTGGTCGCGCTGGCCGAGGGGCTGCGGGAGTCCACCGAATCGTGGGCGGACCTGCTGCGCGACTGCCGCCGCCGGGGCATGCGTGACCCCGAGCTGGTGGTCGGCGACGGCGCGATGGGCTTGTGGAACGCCCTGGCCGAGGTCTTCCCCGCCGCCCGGCACCAGCGGTGCTGGGTTCACAAGGCCCGGAATGTATCGAACGCCCTGCCGAAGTCCGCGCAGCCGGGTGCGACCAAGGCGATGCAGGAGATCTACAACGCCGAGGACCGCGCCCACGCCGGGAAGGCGATCGAGGCGTTCGCGAAGACCTACGGCACCAAGTGGCCCAAGGCCGTCGCGAAGATCACCGACGACCGGGATGAGCTGCTGGCGTTCTACGACTTCCCCGCCGAGCACTGGATCCATCTGCGGACCACGAATCCAATCGAGTCGACGTTCTCCACGGTCAAGCTGCGGACCAAGGTGACCCGAGGGGCCGGCAGCCCAGCCGCGGCACTGGCGATGGTGTTCAAGCTGGTGGAGTCCGCCCAGGCCGGCTGGCGCTCGATCACAGGCGCCCACCTGGTCCCTCTCATCCGGGCGGGTGCCACGTTTGAGAACGGCGCGCTGGTCGAGCGACAGGACCAGGCCGCATGAACCACGACGACACGCCGCAGGAGGAGCCGGCCGAGCACCTTCGCTTCTGGGACTACCTGAGCGAGCTTGAGCAGGTCACGGAGGCCGACGAGGTCGACCTGGTCGGCGAAGTCCTCACCGACGCGGACCAGACGATGGCCCAGTCCGCCGTCCTGCGACACCTGGACCGCCGGGCTGCCGACCTCCACTCCGGACACGCCTATGAATCTTGGGCCGAGAAGATGACCCAGGCCACGACGCACTATCCGTTCCTGACCCGACGCCTGCGCGAATGGTCCCTCTTCCGAACCATCACACTGCGGCAACCGTGGCGTCCGGACGCCCTGCTCGACTCATCCGACTGGCTCCAACTCAAAACAGCCGAAGCGGCGAACCCCGCCGCCCTCGAGATCCTCGCCGACCGCGGCCGCACCAAGCGGATCCGCAACACGGCCCGGGCCAACCTGAAGCAGCAAAGGAGACACTGACCGCAGTCAACTCATCCACAAGTCTTGACTATTGCTCCCCAGCCTCCCCAGCCACCCGCGAAGTACGGAGCTAGCTAGGCGCGGTGCGAGGTCGATGTCGGTCCGGCCGGGGCGGGCCAGCCGCAGGCCCGTGTGCTCTCAGCGCCCGTTCGGTGCCCATACCCGGGGACCGGCCGTCTCGGCCAGCGGCCGGCGCAGCCGCCGCAGGGCGGCCAGAAGCTCGGCGGGGGCTGCGCCCAGGCCGTCGGCGGAGCCCCAGCGGCAACAGCAGATGCTCCTCAACCCGGTCGAGGTGCGCCATCAACTCGCCGTCCACCACCAGGTGCTCCGCCACTGCTCGCTCTTCCTCCGGCATGGCTCCACTGTGCCAGCCGCCTATGACACCGCGACCCCGTAGACCGCCGGCTGCGGCCCACGGGGTCGCCTGGTTCACTTCCGCCAGGCGGTGCTTGTGGCGAAGGCCTTCAGCTGGTCGATGGTGAACACCGGGGTCTTCCTGGTGGCGTCCACGCCCCACGACGCGGCGTTGAGCTCGATGATCGCGACCCGGGTGCCGTCGGGATACAGGGTGGCGACGGACCACTGGACGGCGTCCTTGCCGCCCTTCTCGGACGGCTGCTGGCTGACGCTCAGCAGAGTGCCGTCCGGCTGCTTCTCCCACCCGGCAAGCTCCTCGGCGCTGAGCCGCGGGTGGTCGACGTTGATTCCCACGGCACTCTTGCCCCGGCCGTCGTCCACGGTCAGCGCCGCGTAGCCGCCGTCGTTGTGCCCGCTCTCGTCGGCGGTCTTGAGGTTCTTCGGCAGCAGCTCCCTAAAGGTGGTGAGGATCTGCTTGCTGGAGGGGTCCTTGCTCTGCCCACTGCCGCCGGTCGGCGCCGGGGCAGGTGCCGGGATGGCCGCGAGCACCCGGTTCCAGACGTCCGAGGTGGCGACGGCGGCGAGTTGGGGGGCGGTGAGCGGCGGTTCGGGCCGGGTGGTCGCGGAGTCCTTCTCGGTGGGGGCGTTGTACTCGGACACGGCAACCTGCCGACCGTCCTTGGCGGTCAGCACCGCGCTCCACCACTTGGTTCCGTCCGGCTTGTTCGCGCGCTCATAGCCCTTGTTGACCACCAGTACGGCGCCGTCGACCAGCACCCGCCGAGTGCACTGGTCATAGGGGTTGGAGATCTTGCCGGGGCAGCTCGTCCAGTCCGGAATCATCGAGGAGGGCAGCCGGCTCACGTTCACCGAGATCGAGGCCGGGCCGGGCCCGTCGTCAAAGACCACCTGGGCGTACGGCGACGAGCTGGGGCGTTCCCCGTCCAGCTCGGTGCCGCGTCCCGTCGCCCCGGACACCTTGCCCTTGGGCAGCAGGCCGGTCAGCAGCCTGATCATGTCCTCCTTCGACACCTCACCCGGCTTGGTGGAGTGTGCGATCGACGTGACCGGCCCGCCGGCCGACGAGATCTTGGTGTCCTGTGGGTGCAGCATTCCGGGGAGCAGGGTGCTGCCGACGCCCACCAGGGCCAGAGCCGCCACCCCGCCGGTGATCCCCGCCATCCGGCGGCGCCGCAGCGTACGGCCCCGAGCGAGGCCCGCCGGGACAAGTGCCTGGTTGTCCATCCGGAACTCCTCTCCGATGCGGTGCAGCAGCTGGGTCAGGTCGTTCTCGAAGTCGTCCATGGGCATGGTTGACCGCCATCTCGTCGATCGGGTGTGAAACGTGAAGAAAAGCGCCGGATGTCCCGGGCCGCGTTCAGCGGCCGGCGAACTCGGACAGGCTGCCGCCGAGTTGTGTGCGCAGCCTGGACAGGGCGCGCACGCTACGCTTGCGCACTGTGGTAGAGCTCAACCGCATCACCTCTGCGGTCTGCTCGATGCTGCGGTCCTCCCAGTAGCGAAGGATCAGTACCGCTCGGTCGCGGGCCGAGAGCCCACGCAGCGCCTCCAGCAGCGCGATACGCAGTGCGGTGTCGCCCTCCGACCCCGCAATGTCCGGCAGGGTGCCGGTCGGGCGCTCGCCGCTGCTGCGTCGCCGCTGGTGGGAGAGGAACGCACGCACCAGGACGGTCTGCGCGTAGGCGGCTGGGTTGTCGACACGGGAGGGCTTCCGCCAGACCGCGTACATCCGGCCGAGGGTCTCCTGCACGAGGTCCTCGGCCAAGTGGGTGTCACCACCGGTGAGCAGGCACGCCGTCCGGTAGAGATGCCTGGTGCGGGTCGTGGCGAACTCCAGGTAGTCCGCCGACCGGTCCCCCGCCATGTGTGCTCCCCTCACTCGCCCTCTGCTTACACATCTATGACGACGTGAGAGCCGGGCTGTGTGACACCCCAATTTCACACCCCTAAAAACGCGTCGGGCCAGCACCGGTGGCGGTCAGGACATCACGTCGGCAGCGAGCCGATGGTTCGGGCCGGCGGAATCCGCGGCCGACGGGGGCACCCCGCGGCAGCTGGGCTGCCCGGGCAGGGCAGGCCTGCGTCGACGAGGCGCAACGGCAGCGGCATCGCGAGAGGCCGCCGACCGAGCCGCGGAAGGCGGAGAAGAGGGCCAAGCGCCGCCACCCGGCCTGAGCGGGCCAGCTATCCTGCAGTTGTGCCACCGCCGTCCCTGGCTGCTCCCCTACTGGCGCTGGGCGGCGAGGTCCAGCGGGCGGATGCGCAGCGCGAACGAAACCGGGAGCAGGCTGGAAACCAGGGCCAGCCCCAGGCAGACCAGGGCGCTGATGGCCAGCGGGGCCCAGGGCAGGCTCCAGGCGATAGACGCCTGCTGCCGGAGAACCAACTGGTCGAGCAGGGCCACCATGCCGGCCTGGGTGGCCGCGGTGACGAGCAGAGCGAGCGCGGTGGCGGTGAGGGTGGCCAGGGCTGTTTCGGAGGCGACCATCCGGAACACCTGGCGGCGGGTGCCACCGGTGAGCCGCAGGACGGCGAAATCCCGGAGGCGGTCACCGGTTGACATCATCATGGTGTTGACGATCGCGATCAGGGCGTAGAGCAGGGCAGGACCGAGGATCGCAATCATGGTGATCCACTGCTGTCGGACGGCAGGATCGCTGTCAGCACTTCCCCAGTTCCGTGCGGCGGTGAGCCGGGCGCCCGTCCCGGCCAGGACGCTCTCGGCCGAAGCGCGGTCGGTGACGCTGAGGTAGGCGGCGCTCACCCGTTCGGCCGCGAGGTGTCCGGCCAGCGCGTCCTTGGGCAGCAGCACCTGGGCCAGGCTGAGCTGGGCGCGGAAGAGCGCGACCACCCGTACGGGCACCGTGGTGCCGTCGCTGAGGGAAGCATCCAGCAGGTCGCCGACCTGCCAGCCGTAGCCCTTGGCGAGTTCGGCGGAGACTGCGACCGACCGCCCGTGCAGGTCGGCGGCCGAGCCGTCCTCGATCGGCAGGTTCCAGGCTGCCGCGAGGTCGCCGTCCACCACGGTCGCGGTGGTCGGGATCGACGGGGCCGGGGTCACCTGACGGGCCGCGTCCGGCGTGCCGTCGAAGTCCAGGCCATCCAGCACGGTCGGTGTCATGGTCACCGCGTTCGCCCCAGGCAACATGCGCAGCCGCCGGACGGTGTCCTCGGACAGTCCCTGACCCCGCGGCGGCTGCACCACGTAGGCGGCCTGGAGCGCGGCCCGGGTCTGTGCGACGCGGGCCTGCGAAAAGGCGAGGGTGCCACCGACGACCGCACCGGTCAGGCCGATCACCAGGAACGCCGGGGTGACAGTGGAGACCGTACGGCGCACGGCGGCCAGCGCGTTCTGTCGCGCCAACAGACCGGTCGCGCCGCGCAGCGGGAGCACCGGCAGGGTGAACAGCCGGACCAGCGGCGGAACCAGGAGCGGGGCGAAGACCGCGATGGCGATGATGACCAGAACGTCGAAGAGTAGCGACCACTGCGGCAGGCTCTGCGGGTCACGCAACGCCGGGTCGCCGCCCTGCTGGTTGCGGGCAGCGAAGAAGGCGCCGAAGTCGGCGGCGACCAGGCCCAGGTAGAGGACGCCGAGCAGCCAGCGGCTGAGCGGCATGACCTTGCGGTCCACCATAGAGTCGCCCAGCGCCTCGGCCGGGCGCACCCGGCTCGCCCGGCGGGCGGCGGTGAACGCGCCGAGCAGAGCGACTGCCAAGCCGGTGGCCGCAGCGATCAGCAGCGGGGCGGCGGCCAGGTGCGGGCCGAAGCCCGGCTGGGCCGCGTCGTGGTCGACCAGCCAGGAGGCGAAGCCCGGCGCCGCAAGCACGCCGAGCAGGCAGCCTGCTGCCGCGGCGGCGGTGGCGACCACCAGGGCCTCACCAAGGACCAGCAACTGGACCTGCCGCGGGGTGGCGCCGACGGCCCGCAGCAGCGCCGTCTCCTGCCGCCGCTGAGCGACGGCGAAGGCGAAGGTGCTGGCCACCACGAACACCGAGACGAACGCGGCCAGGAAGGAGGAGTAGCTGAGGAGCTTGTGCAGCGAGGGGGCGCCGGGGGCCGAGTTGTCCTCGATGGTGGAGTTCAGCAGCAGCCCCACGGCGGCGATCAGGCCGACGCCAAGGGTGAGGGCGGTGAAGGAGCCAACGAAGCCCAGCCAGCGGCGGCGCAGCGTCGCGGCGGCTAGCGGGAGCATAAGGCGGGTTGTGGTCATGCGCCGGCTCCCTGAGGGGCCGTGTCGAGCTCCAGCCGGGTCATCCGGTCGGCGACCTGGGCGGCGGTCGGCTGCTCCAGCTGGTCGACCAGTCGGCCGTCGGCGAGGAAGACTACTCGGTCGGAGTAGGAGGCGGCGACCGGGTCGTGGGTGACCATGACCGTGCTCTGCCCCTCGTTGTCCACCAGGGCTCGGAGCAGGCGCAGCACCTCACGCCCGCTGCTGCTGTCGAGCGCGCCGGTCGGCTCGTCGGCGAAGAGCACCTTCGGCCGGGTGATCAGGGCGCGGGCGATTGCCACCCGCTGCTGCTGACCGCCGGACATTTGCGAGGGCAGGTGGCGCAGCCGGTCGCCGAGGCCCACCTGGGTCAGTGCCTCGCGCACTCGGCCAGCCGACGGCCTACGGCCCGCCAGCCGCAGTGGGAGGCCTACATTCTGTTCCGCCGTCAGGGCACCCAGCAGGTTGAAGGATTGGAAGACGAATCCGATCCGCTCGCGACGGAGTTTGGTCAACGCGGTCTCGTTGAGCGAGCCGAGCTCGACCCCGTCCACCATGACCGAACCCGAACTAGGGCGGTCAAGCCCGGCGGCGATCTGCAGCAGGGTGCTCTTGCCGGAGCCGGAGGGGCCCATCACGGCCGTGAACGAGCCGTGGGTGAAGCCGATCGTGACCCCGGCCAGTGCCGCAACCTCTGCGGAACCGGCCCCGTAGGACCGCCGTATCTGGTCCAGCTGTACCACGATGTTGTTGGTCATCGGGATTCCTCCGTGGATACCCCGGACTTCAGGCCGGGGAGGAAACGGACTCCTGCGGAGCAGGGCAGGGAAAGCTGAATCGCCGCCAGGGCGATTCGGTGTCTACCGGCCACCGGCCGACGCCTGTAGCTCACATGAGAGCTGATAGAATGTGAGGTATGGCGCGGCTGGTTAAGCGGGCATTCAAGTACCGCTTCTACCCCACGGATGAGCAGGCAGCGGAGCTGTCCCGCACTTTCGGTTGTGTCCGCCTCGTCTACAACAAGGCGCTTCAGGAGCGCACCCGCGCCTGGTACGGCGAGCAGCGCCGTATCTCCTATGTGCAGTCGTCCGCCGCGCTGACGCAGTGGAAGAAAACCGAGGGACTCGACTTCCTGGCCGAGGTGTCCTCCGTTCCGCTCCAGCAGGCGCTGCGTCACCTTCAGACGGCGTTCGCCAACTTCTTTGCCAAGCGGGCCAAGTACCCGCGCTACAAGAGTCGGAAGAAGTCCCGCGCATCGGCCGAGTACACGCGCAGCGCCTTCAAGTGGCGCGACGGGCAGCTCACGCTGGCCAGGATGACGGGGCCCCTGGATATCCGTTGGTCGCGCCCTCTCCCGGAGGGTGCGGAGCCCACGACGGTGACCGTGTCCCGCGACAGCGCGGGGCGCTGGTTCGTCTCGATGCTCGTCGAGGGCACCGTCGTCCCGGCCTCCGCCACGGACGCGGCGGTCGGCCTGGACGCCGGGATTACCTCGCTGGTGACCCTGTCCACCGGTGAGAAAGTCACCAACCCCCGGCACGAGCGCCGTGACCGCGCGCGCCTGGCGAAGGCGCAACGGGAGCTGTCGCGGAAGGCGAAAGGCTCCGCTAACCGGGAGAAGACCCGTCGCCGCGTGGCCCGCGTGCATGCGAGGATCGCCGACCGGCGCCGGGACTTCCTGCACAAACTGTCGACTCGTCTCGTCCGTGAGAACCAAACGGTCGTGATCGAGGATCTGACCGTCCGCAACCTGCTGAAGAACGGCAAGCTCGCGCGCGCCATCTCGGATGCGGCCTGGGCGGACCTCCGCATGATGCTGGAGTACAAGTGCGCCTGGTACGGGCGCGAACTCGTCGTGATCGATCGCTGGTTCCCGTCCAGCAAGCTGTGCGGGGCCTGCGGCATGGTCCGCGAGAAACTGCCGCTGAACGTCCGTGAGTGGACGTGCGAGTGCGGTGCCACCCATGACCGCGACGTGAACGCGGCACGCAACCTCTTGGCCGCCGGGCTGGCGGCGTCTGCCTGTGGAGACGGTGTAAGACCTCAACGGGAGTCCTCCCGGACGGGGCGGTCGTCGGTGAAGCAGGAAACCCAGCGGGCGACCGCTGGAATCCCCCGCCTTTAGGCGGGGGAGGAAGTCAACTCTTCCATCTCACTGTCGAATCGGGGATCGATCCCACCACTGCGGAGCACGAGTTCCCAGTGAAGCGGTGGGCGGAGGTCAACCGGCGGGCATGACCGAGACGTTGCCGCCGCCGGAGTGCACCTTGATCCGGTGCGGCGCCTCCGGGCTGGTCTTGACCTGGGCCTGCTGCGAACCACCTGCCTTGCTGGCGTCCGCCGTCCTGCTGCCGCGCACGGTGCCCCAAGGCCCCGGGGAGAGTCGCGTTCGCCCGATTTGATCATGGGATGCCGTGCAGGGTGAGGATGGCTTCGGGGCGGGTGTGAGCGCGGCGGCCA
>NZ_JBIVPK010000105.1:0-9569 GCF_044754605.1 Streptomyces sp. NPDC093064 | reverse complement strand
TAGAAGCTGCCGAAGGGACCGCGTGACCTTCCGAGCCGTGGCCAACTCAAGCCCGCATCCGAAGCGGACATACCGGCTCAAAACGTCCTCTGAGAGGACGGGAAGACCCGGTCCACCTTGGCAAAGGTGCGGCCGTGCTTGACCGCCTTGTACTCCACCATGCCCACGAACGCGGACCACCCCGCGTCGTGCACGGACTTGGCGAGCCGGGTGCGCCCCAGACCGGACACCGCCAGGTCTTCCACATACACCGCTTGATTGTCGCGAATGATCTGCGTGGATGCCTTGTGGTGCCAGTCCCGGCGCCGGTCCGCCACTCTGGCATGCTGGCGAGCGACCTTGATGCGGGCCCTGGCCCGGTTCTTCGATCCCTTGGCCTTGCGGGACAGCTCTCGTCCAAGGCGCTTGAGCTTCTTCTCGGCCCGGCGCAGGAAGCGGGGGCTGTCGATCTTGCTGCCGTCGGACAGGACCGCAAAGGCGGACAGGCCCAGGTCAATCCCGGTGTCGGTCTCCAGGCCGGGGAGGATGTCCGGCTCGGTGTCCACGACGAAGCTGAGGAAGTACCGGCCGCAACTGTCTTTGGTGACGGTCAGAGACGTGGGTGCGGCCGGCAGCGATCGGGACCATTTGACCTTGAGATGGCCGACCTTGGCCAGGTACACCGTGCCGTCGTCCTGGAGGGAAAAGGCGTTGGTGTTGAGACGGATCGACTGCCGGGTGTCCTTCTTCGACTTGTAGCGGGGAGGACCGACCTTGCGGCCCTGCCGCTTGCCCTTGATGGAGTCGAAGAAGTTCTTGTAGGCGGTGTCCAGGTCCCGCAGAGACTGCTGCAGCACGACCGCCGACACATCGGCAAGCCAGGCACGTTCCTCGGTGCGCTTGGCCTGAGTGATGCGCAGTCGGGACAATTCCGCTGATCTCACATACGGCAGTCCCGCCGCGTGCGCTTCCTTCCGGTCACGCAGACAGTCGTTCCACACCACGCGGGCACACCCGAACGCCTGGGCCAGCGCACGACACTGGGAGGCATCCGGATAGGCCCGGTAGTTGTAGCGGAGCTGCACAACCAAGACCCTACCTACGATCGGTCAATTGGTCTCATGAATACATGAATACATGAATACACCAGACGGCTACAGACGTGGCAGGCATGTTGTTTCGGCGATGCATGTGCACTTGGTCTTTGTGACGGCGTACCGGCGCGGGGTGTTCAACGACGAGATGCTGACGCGCTACGAAGCGATCATGCGCAAGGTGTGCGAGGACTTCGAAGCGGAGCTGAAGAAGTCCAACGGCGAACGCGATCACGTCCACCTCCTGGTGCACTACCCACCCAAGGTCGCCGTCTCGAAACTGGTCAACAGTCACAAGGGCGTCCCGCTCGCCGGATACGGCTGCGGGTACCTCCCGGCCGAAGGCTGGGGGAGAGTCCACCGGCCAGATCAACCGCGCCGTCACGCACGGGCACCTGTGGTCACCCTCGTATTTCTCCGCATCATACGGCGGAGCACCATTGGCGATCGTCCGCCAGTACATGAGCAGCAAAAACGTCCGCTCTAAGGGGCACGTCAGAGCAGCCTTGAGATGCATTCATCCCCGGCGTGAACGACTCCGTTGGGTAATCCGCGAAGTGGGTGGTTCAGGCGGTGAGTTCGAGGCGTGCGAGGTGGGAGGTTCTGGTCCCGCCGAGCGGGGTCTCGTCCAGCCAGGCGTCGAGGCGTATGAGGTTGAGTGCGGTGGCGGCGAGGACGTTGCCGAGGTGGGTCTTGGCCAGCCCGGTGTAGCGGGTGCGGCGGATCCCAGTGCGGCGGACGGCTTGTGAGATGGTGCCTTCGACGCCGGCCCGGACGTTGTAGCGGGCCTTCCATTCGTCGGTTTGCTGCTCGGTGCGACGTTGCCACAGGATCTGTTGCTGCTCGCGGGGACGCAGGGTGAGGGTGCGGCCCCACTTGTGGTTTTTCGCGGTGGTGCAGTCGCCTCGCCGCGGACAGGGTGCGCAGTCCGCCGCCGCGAAGTGGACCTGGGTGATCGCGGTGCCGATGGGTCTGCGCTGGTCGGACCAGCTGACACTGGTCGTTCCTTGGGGGCAGGTGACCTGCTTCGCGTCCCAGTCCACGTGGAAGGCGCTCTGCGGAATGTGCCCGTCGGCGAGGCGTTCGTGGACGGTGTCCGCGCCGACCGGTCCTAGCAACTCGATCCGGTGCACGTCGCGGGCGGTGACGATGTGGGCGGCGGTGACGTAGCCGGCATCCACCACGTGCTCGCCAGGCGGTAACTCCCGTGCGGCCAGGCCCAGGTGGATCACCTCGGTCATCTCGGTGTCCGTGACCGTGGCGTCGGTGGTCGCGACATGGGTGATCAGGTGCGGGGCGTCAAGCTCGCAGGTCTCACTCAGGTGGGTCTTGAAGCCGACCCAGCCCGAGCCGCGTTTGGTGCCGTATCGGGCGGCGAGGTCGTAGGGCGAGGACAGGCGGTTTCTGGCCGGCGGGAGGTCCTTCGCCTCCCGCCAGCGCACCCCCTCCCCGTCGCGGTGGTACTGCTCGACCCAGGCCCGTCGCAGGACCTGGACCGCGGGGACCTCGCGCAGCCAGGTGGGCGCGTCGGGTGCGTAAACCGCCTGCAGGAGGCTGAAGCCGTCCCGGCCGACCTGCTCGGCCCACTCGGCTCGGGCGTTGTCGCCCTTCGGGAACCGGTAGGAGTCGATCCTGGCGCCGTAACGCTTCACCCAGTCCGGTGCGACTACCCCGGTCAGCCACTGTGGGGCGGCCGCGGCCAGCGACTCCAGCGCTGCCCGCAGGCTCTCACCGACGAACTCCATCCGATTCAGCGATCGCACCGCGGCCAGGACATGGGTGGAGTCGGTGCGCTGACGGCCACCCGCGCGCAGCAGTCCACGTGCACAGATCCGCTCAAGGACCAGGTCCAAGACCTTCTCCTCCAGCCCGTGCTCGATCAACCGGGCGCGGAAGTCGCTAAGAACCGTGAAGTCGAACCCCGGGTCGTCCAGCTCCAAGCCCAGGAGGAATTTCCAGTCCATCCGGGCCCGGACCTGGTCAGCGGCCTGCCGATCGCTGAGTCCCTCGGCATACTGCAACACCGACACCAACGCCAACGCCCCGGGCGAGACCGCCGGTCGTCCCCGCCGCGGGAACGCCTCGGCGAAGGACTCGTCCTCAAACAGCGGACCGAGCGCCTCACGGATGCGGATCGCCGGCGTGCCCTTCGGGAACGAGGCCCGCACCACCCGCGCGGTCAGATCCGGCACACCGACATCACGCCGCGACTCCAACGACATCCGACCCCCTTGATCGACGACAAGCCGATCCTGACAGCCCAGACCATCCGCCATCACCGAATTGCGGATTTCCCAACGGAGTCGTGAACGCCGGGGCTTTCTGCAAGAGCCCCGGTAAGTCAGACGCCACAGCCAGCGGCGGACAGGACTTACAAGCCTCGGACTTCAGCCCGAGGCAGTTGACACGTCGCATCTCGTACGTCGACGTACAGACCGGCAGGGCTACCTGTCCGGGCACAACGGTGTGCCGTCGACCCACGAGAACAGAGTTCACCGAGACTCGGACGAGCGCGTCAGGACGGCACTCGCCGGCGTCCCCGAAACAGTCTGAGCACGGCTTTCCTCTGCAACGAGGCCGCGCACGCGCTCCCGCTCATCGCGGCCCCAGGTCTCTTTGGTTGCGAGGATGCCGACGAGGCCGATCACGGCCGCGCCGAGGTAGAGCAGCGCAGCGCCTGGCCAGCCGAAGGTGCCCACCAGGGCGGCTGCGAGCAGTGGGGCGAAACCGCCGATGGCTGCGGCGACTTGGTAGCCGAGCGATGCGCCCGAGGTACGGGTCGCCGTGCGGAACTGCTCGGTGAGCAGGGAGCCCTGGGTTCCGGTGAGTGATGCGTGGATGAGGCCGATTCCGATGATGAACACCGTCACTACCAGGGCGGGTTGGGCAGAGTTGGTGAGCAGGTACATCGGGAAGGCGAAGAGGATCGCCGCAGTACAAGCCACTATGTAGATGGGGCGGCGGCCGATGCGGTCGGTGATCGCGCCGGCGAGGAAGGTGACCGCAATGGCGAGGATGCTGGCGGCGGTGATCGCGCCGAGGGCGACGGGCCGGAGGTCGGGGTGGCGTTCGGTGATGTAGTTGAGCAGGTAGGTTGCGGTGGAGTAGTAGGCGAAGGATTCGACGACGCGCAAGGCGATGACGCGCAGGATGCCGCGCCAGTCCTCGGCCAGAGTCGCGAGGAACGGGTTCTTCTCGGTCTTGCCGCTGGCCTGGGCTTCCTCGAATTCGGGGGATTCGGAGAGCCGGGAGCGCACGATCAACGCGACGATCACAAGCACGGCGCTGAGCAGGAAGGGGGTCCTCCACTGCCAGTTGCCGCCGAGGGTGTCACTCCACGCGAACACGCCGCTGGCCAGGGCAATGCCCAGGGGGTTGCCGGACTGGGGGATCGCGGCGAACATGCCGCGGCGGTGCCATGGCGCGTGCTCGTAGGCCATGGTGATCGCACCGCCCCACTCGGCACCGAACGCGAGGCCCTGGATCATGCGGATGGCCACGAGGAGGATCGGTGCGAGCACACCGACCTGTTCGTAGGTCGGTAGCGCGCCGATGAGGAAGGTGGCAGTGCCCATGACGACCATCGCCGCGACGAGGACCGGTTTGCGGCCGAACTTGTCGGCGAAGTAGCCGCCGATGGCGCCCCCGAGCGGGCGCATGGCGAAGCCGACTGCCAGGGTGGCGAAGGAGAGCAGGGTGCCGACGAACCGGTCGCTCTCGGGGAAGAAGACGGCCCCGAAGTAGAGCGCGGAGGCAGTGCCGTACGCAATGAAGTCGTAGTTCTCGACGCTGGTGCCGAGGGCAGCGGCGACCGCGGTCTTTACACGGTCCTTGGAGCCGAGCACGCTTCGTCGTCCGGCGGGGACGCTGGTGGGCATGGGAGTTCTCCTTGGGATGGGGGCCGCACGAGGGGGAGGCCGGATCCTTTGGCAGGGTGGTTTTGGGCATGACGAGGAGGCGCCCGCCGTAGTCGTCCGTGGGCAGGGCGTTCGGTGTCAGCGAAAGAGAGAGCTCACCCGCTCAAAGGGTGTGTGGGCGGCTTGTCAGGGGGCCGGAGTCAGGGCGTCGAGCGCATTGAGTTTGGCGACCCGGCGGCGGGTTTCTTCGTCGTCGTCGAAGACGGCACCGAGGAACTCACGGACGATCTCGGGCACGAGCGCGTGCGGGACCAGCCAGGCCCCCATGGCGATGGCGTTGGCGTCGTCGTGCTCTACGGCCTGGTGGGCGGAGTAGGGCTCGTGGGCGAGGCCGCAGCGGATGCCGGGCAGCTTGTTGGCGGCCATGACGGCGCCTTGGCCAGTGCCGCAGACGAGCACGGCGCGATCTGCGGAGCCGGTGAGCACGGACTCGCAGGTGGCGCGCGTGATGTCAGGGAAGTCGACAGGGTCGCAGCTGTAGGTGCCGCAGTCGATCACCTCGTGTCCGAGAGCCTCAATGGCCTGGCTGACGGTGTCTTTGAGCGCATATCCGGCATGATCTGCGCCGAGGGCGACCTTCATCGGCTGCTCCTTTCAGGAAAAGTGCACTGCGGTTCCGCTGGGGATTGGGTGGGGCCCAGTGCGTGGTTGGGTATCTGCGGGTGCGGCGGTGAGTGTGCTGTGCAGCATTGGCCGCACGCCGCAGGATTGTGTAGGTGTGGTCGATGGTGTTCGTGCCGAGGGCGCGATGGGCGCCGGGTGCCATCCCGGTGTGACGTGGCGCCTCCCGCGAGACGGCTCGGCAGCGAGTAGCCCTGTGAGCAGAGCTGCTGTGGCGGCGAGCAGCGATGTCAGCATGCGGGGTGAGGTCGCCGGCTGCCACCCTGTGTTCGTCGGTGCAGGCAGCGGCCCGGTTGGCGCGGTCACCTGTGCGTCCTGGCCGGGTGGGCCGTGGCGGCTTCGCCGGGACCAGGCCGGCGGCGGCATTCGGGTAGATGTCACCGCCGGCCGCCTACGGGCTCATTGGATGTCCCTTGGTGCCCGGTCGACGAAGGACGTGGGGATGCGCTGGCCGGTTGCGGTGCGTCCGGCGATGAGGTCGACGAGCCCGCGTACTCCGAGTCGGCCGATCGCCGAGGCGTCGTTTCGGACCGCGCTGATGGGCGGCGAAGCGAACTCGAACCAGTCGAGGTCGTCGAAGGAAACCACCTCGATACGGGCAGCCTGTTCTGTGCCGAGACGCTCGCGCAGCGCGCGTACGGCTCCCAGCGTGGTGCGACCGTTCACGCCGAAGACGGCGGTGAACGTGACGCCACTGTCGATGATGCGGCACATTGCCTCGGCCGCCCCGTCGACGAGGAAATCACCAGCGTCGAGCAGTCTGTCGTCGGAGTTGATGCCGTGCGCCTCGCAGCCGGCAAGGTAGGCAGCACGGCGCTCCGCACCGGTGGAGATCGTGTCGGGGCCGCCGATGAAGGCGACGTCGCGATGCCCTCGGCGCTGGAGCCAGGCGAGCACCTGCTCTACACCCTGCGTGTTGTCTGTGCCGTACAGCGGGGCGTCGATGCCCTCGATCGTGCGGTTGAGGAACACGAGCGGGAGCCCGGACGCGAGCGTGGCGGCAAGTTGCGGCGAGACCGCGCTTTGGGGCGCGAACAGCAAGCCGTCGATGCGCTGGGCCGCGAAGGTCTGGAGGTAGGCGTCGGCCTGTTCGGGATCTTCGTTGGCGTTGGCCAGCAGCACGGTGTAGCCGTGCTGGCGGGCTTCCTGCTCGGCGGCGTGTGCCAGTTCGGAGAAGAACGGGTTACGGATATCCGAGACGAGCAGCCCCAGCACATCAGTTCGGGCGCGCCGCAAGGAACGGGCGGGGCCGTTGGCGACGTACCCCAGCTCAGCCGCGGCTGCGAGCACGCGGGCCCGGGAGTCGGCCGAGGTCTGACTGCTGCCGCTGAGCACCCGGGACGCTGTTCCGAGCGCGACTCCGGCCCGTGCCGCGACGTCCTTGATCGTGACCATCTACCCGCACCTCCTCGTGGAAACGTTTCCATGACGGGAATGCATTTAAGATCGCACATCGACCGCCTCATGGGCAAGGGCCTTGGTGCGGGCACGCAGCCCGCGTGGGTGCGTGGTGTTCGGGCACGTGGTCAGGTGCCCTGGGCCAGGCGGGAAGGCTGATCCTGAAGTATCCGCGGATGCCTGCCACCGTGATCGCCGAGCGGATCGGCTGGGAACGGTCGTTGTCGGTGCTGAAGCGGCGGGTGCGCGAGTTGCGGCCGGTGTATCTGCCGGCGGACCCGGTCTCGCGGACGGCGTATCAGTCCGGCGAGCTGGCCCAGTGCGATCTGTGGTTCCCGCCCGCGGACATCCCGCTGGGCTTCGGGCAGAGCGGCCGCCCGCCGGTGCTGGTGATGGTGTCCGGTTACTCGCGGGTGATCGCCGCGCGGATGCTGCCGTCCCGGCAGGCCGCCGACCTGGTGGCCGGGCACTGGGACCTGCTGTCCGGGTGGAATGCGGTGCCGAAGGCACTGGTCTGGGACAACGAACCCGCCATCGGCCGCCGTCGCGAGGGGCGGGTGGTCCTCGGCCACGAGTTCGCTGCGCTGGCCGGGCTGCTGGCTTGCAAGGTGTTCCTGTGCCGGCCGCGCGACCCGGAGGCCAAGGGCCTGGTCGAGCGGGCCAACGGCTACCTGGAGACCTCGTTCCTGCCCGGCAGGGTGTTCACCTCCCCGGCCGACTTCAACACGCAGTTGGCCGGATGGCTTCAGATCGCCAACCGCCGGGTGCACCGCACCCTGGAGGCCCGCCCGGTCGAGCGGTGGGAGGCCGACCGGGCCGCGATGCTGCCGCTGCCGCCGACCGCACCGCCGCGCTGGTGGCAGACCTCAGTACGGATCGGCCGGGACCACTACATCCGCTTGGACACCTGCGACTATTCGGTCCACCCGGCCGCGATCGGACGGGTCGTGCGGATCGAGGCGGATACCGAGACGGTGCGGGCCCACCTGGACGGCCGGCTGGTCGCCGAACATGCGCGCTGCTGGGCCCGCCACCAGACGCTTACCGATCCCGACCACGCCGATGCCGCGGCCGGGATGCGCCACCGATACCGGCTGGCCGCCGTCGAGGCCGCGGCGGTGGAGGTCGAACAGCGTGAGCTGCCGGCCTACGACCGCATCTTCCAGCTGATCGAGGGCGGAGCAGGACAGGAGGACTGACGTCATGGCCACCCGCACCACCACGTCCCGGGACATCGCCGCCGAACTTGCTTTCCTCAGCCGCGCGTTGAAGGCGCCCGCCCTGCTGGACGCCGCGGACCGGCTCGCCGAACGCGCCGCCGCCGAGTCCTGGACCCATCAGGAGTACCTGGCCGCCTGCCTGCAACGTGAGGTCGCCGCCCGCGAGGCCCACGGTGTCGAGGTTCGGGGTCATCTGTCCAGGCAGGTACACGGTCACGTGTACAGGCGGCCGTACGCCACAGCGGAGGGGCCGCCCGATAGCCCGCCGCCTCTCACAGGTTGGGGGCCGCGGTCCAGAGTGGCCGCGTAGCGGCCATCGCGTCAGCGACGCCCAAAGGGCGCTCTTGACGGCGGTCACCGACCCGCACCATCAGCAGTCGGGCGGCCCCGGCCCGCCCACCAGGGTGGACACATGAGCCTGTACGTGACTGGTCAAATGACGTTGTACGTCGACACACGGCGGCGAGGGCCGCATCCGCGCGGCCCGTTTCCCGGCCCGCAAGACCCTGGAGGAGTTCGACTTCACCCACCTGCGCGGGCTGAAACGGGAGGCGGTGGCCCACCTGGGCACCTTGGATTTCATCACCGGCAAGGAGAACGTGGTCTTCCTCGGGCCGCCCGGCACCGGAAAGACCCATCTGGCCATCGCTCTGGGCATCCGTGCCTGCCAGGCCGGACACCGCGTCGCGTTCGCCACCGCCTCGCAGTGGGTCGACCGGCTGGCCGCCGCCCACACCACCGGCAAACTGCAGGACGAACTCCTCCAGCTCGCGCGCGTCCCGGTCCTGGTGATCGACGAGGTGGGCTACATCCCGTTCGAACCGGAAGCCGCCAACCTGTTCTTCCAGCTCATCTCAGGCCGTTACGAACGCGCGTCCGTGATCGTGACCAGCAACAAACCCTTCGGCCGCTGGGGCGAGGTCTTCGGCGACGACACCGTCGCCGCAGCCATGATCGACCGTCTCGTCCACCACGCCGATGTGCTCTCCTTGAAGGGAGACTCCTACCGGCTCAAAGACCGCGACATCGGCCGCACACCGAGCGCGGCGACCGGGTGAACAACACAACAGACGGGGTCAAAAGTCACCGACCCCAAAGGGGTCCAGGTTCAGGTTCTGGATCACTTTCCGTGCTGGGGCCACGGAGGGTCACCACAACCGCGATCATGAACGGCCGTGGGTGATGTCCTTTTCCAGGACCCGTGGTTCCACCGGGTCGAAGGTGTTGTGGTCGAAAGTGTCATAACCGACGGCGAGTTGGTGGTCGTGCGGGCTCGGACGGCTGCGAAGCGGGCTGCGTGTCCCGCGTGTGGGACGGCGTCGGTCCGGGTGCACAGCCGG
>NZ_JBIVPK010000104.1:0-10728 GCF_044754605.1 Streptomyces sp. NPDC093064 | reverse complement strand
CAATGATCACGAAGCCCGTGCCTGCTCTGCTATGCACCCCAACCGGTCACGGCCCGACCCAGCCGCACGACTCCGGAACTTGACCAAGCCCTGGTTTTTGCCGCGGCCTGGCCGGGGCGGGGCTCCGGCGGTGGTGGCGGTAGTGGGTGGCCCGGCTCACGCCACGTGGACCTGGGTGTCCTCCTGCACGATGACGGGTTCGCCGGTGGCGTTCAGGTCCACGCTGCTCTCCAGGGGGGCGGAGGTGGGGAGTTCAGCTGCTTAGCATGGCAGATGACTGCCCGTCGGGAGAGAGCGTCCATTAACCGATCAGTTCTTGGACACTGTCAGAGCACGGCCACGGTGGGCGGTTACGTGGCCATCGCCTGATCAGCTCACCTCGCGGCGAGCAAAGAAGCGCCGCCGCAGTCGGTCACTGATTTCACCTACGACGATCACCAGTACAGCACTCGCCGCGCACCCCACGAGACTCGGTGACTGACCGAGCATCTTGCCCAAGAGCCAAAAAACAGCGGTGATAGCCGCCCACCACATAGTCCACAAGCTGATCACGGACCACCAACTCCGCCTCTTCACGGCATCAGGTTACGTCTTCCGATAGGTTCTTGGACGCCGGGAAAACCAATCCTCTGCAGCGTTGCTGCGCACTACGCTCACGAGGCATGACCCTGGCACGGCCTCCCTTCTCTCGTGTCGGTGCGTCGCGAGGATGCGCGGACCCGGAACCGGGCGGTTGTCAGGACCGGTCCCGCGCTCGGCTCGCCCGCGATGCGCGCTTGGAGAAGGTCGAGCAGCGCCAACGTCGTTTCCGCTGCGTGGAGCTCGACTGCCGAGATGGCGGGCCGGCTGTGCCGGGTGTGCTCGGAGTCGGAAGCCGCGGCAAGCATCGTCCGATCGGGCACGGCGACGCCGCGCGCCGTGAGGCCCGCGAGCACGCCGGCCGCCTGACGACCGGTGTGGCACAGGATCGCGTCGGGGATCCCGTCGTCCACGATCGCGTGCGCGATGTTCTCGCCGCCGTGCTCGCCGGCGCGCTCGGCCGACGTGTAGACGCGCGGCGTGATCCCGGCGTTCTCACACCATGCGCGGTACGTCGCCTCGCTGTCGATGTTCCACGCGTTGGGGTCGGTTCCGCGCAGCAGCACGATCGATCGGGCACCGGATGCGGCGAAGTGCTTGTAGATGTGCCCGAAGCTGGAGCCGTCGTCCTCGGTGGCCCAGTCGGTGAAATCCGGGCGGCTGGGATCGCGTCCCAGCGTCACGTACGGGATCCCACGCCGTTCGAGGAGATCGATCACCGGATCGTCCACGTGCGGCATCGTCACGATGTAGCCGTCGAGTGACAGTGCCAGTGGTGGTGTCGGCCGCTTGGTCGGGTCGGGCACGAGCATCACACTGAGTCCGCGGTCCATCGCCTGTGCCGAGGCGGCACCGATGTAGCGGGTGAACACATCGACGCCCCGCGGCGCGTACTCACCCAGCGCGTCCAGCGATCGCATGACGAGTCCGATCGCCCCGACCGACGAACGTCGCAGACCGCGCGCGAGGGCGTCGGCTTGGTACTCCATCTCCTCGGCGACGGCCCGGACGCGCAGCCGCGTGGCCGCGCTCAGCGTCCCGGTGCCATTGAGCGCCATCGAGACCGCCGCGATGGAGACACCCGCGCGCTGGGCGACATCGCGAATGGTGACGCCCTTCGATCGAGCCACGACGGCCCTCCTTGGTACGTACCTTCCGCTGCCTGCCTCAGGCCGCCGGACCGTGGTCGCCGACGCACGCTGGGGCGGCAGAAAGAGCAGAAAGTGACACGACAAACACCATTGTATTAAACGTTTTACCTACCTAGCGTATCGCCCGCCCCTCACCGTGACGGGCCTCACAAGCAAAGGTCGCACAGCACCACCATGAAGCTGCACACACTGCGCACGACCACCACCGACCCCCGCGACCGTGGACGCGAGATCGGCACGCGGTACGCGGACCAGGTGCGTGACGTCAGCGCCCGCTACCTGGCGCATTTCAGGGTTCTGGGCATCTCGGAGACGACCGTCCGCGACATCGTCGCCCACAGCCACGACGCCTTGCGCGACTGGTACCCGGGTCTGGCCGAGGAGTCCGACGGAATCGCCGAGGCGTCAGGAATCGAGCCGTGGCGGGTGGCAGCGGTCGGCGCACGGACCGAAGTACTGGCCGCCGCGCCCGGGAAGGGTGAGTGCACAACCGCCGTGCACACACCCCCCTCCGGCGGACCGCCCGAGACGATCCAGACGTGGGATTGGCACGACTCGCTCACGCCGGATGGTCTGCTGCTGTCGCTCGTGACCGGAACGCGACGCCGGGTGAAGCTCTTCACCGAGTTCGGCACAGCCGCGAAGATCGGGGTGAACGATGCCGGCCTCGGCCTGCATTTCAACATCCTGCACCACCGCTCGGACAACGCCGCCGGCGGCCTGCCCGTCCATGCTGTCGCGCGTCGCGTCCTCGAGGAGGCGACCACGGTGGCGGAGGCCCGCGACATCGTCGCCTCCGCGACCGTGAGCGCGTCCACCGTGCTGACCGTCGCGACCTACCGGGACGGCCACTCCGCAGCAGCGTCCATCGAGATGTCACCGGCCGGATTCGCCGTGGTGCAACCCGGTGCGGACGGCTGGCTCATCCACACCAACCACTTTCTCGACCCCGGCCTCGCCGGCGGTGACACCAGCATTCCTGCATCGGTGTCGGTCGAGCGGTACCACCACACGCATGCGGTGCGCGGCGGCATGACCTGCCGCTCCGCGCCGGAGCGCGCGGCCGCCTTCTGTGGCGGCGACGGTGCCGCCGCGGTGGTGTGCGTCCGTGCCGACGATTCCCAGCCGGGCCACGAACAGTGGAGCACCTTGTTCACGGTCTCTCTCGACCTTCCCGGCTTTGCCCTCGAGTACCGGGCAGGCAACCCCGACGCTGCGGCCCGTGAGGGTCTCGACCGTTTCTGAGGAACCCGATGGACAAGGACGCGACCATGCCCGCTCATCTCTACCGCAACGCCCGGATCTTCACCTCCGACCAACGCCCTTGGGCCGACTCGCTCGTGGTGGTGGGCGACCGGCTCACCTACGTCGGCGACGGGGCCACCGCAGCGCGTGTGGCCGGACCGGATGCTCTGATCCACGACCTCGACGGTGCGACCGTCCTCCCCGGCTTCGTCGACGGCCACGCGCACGTGATCGGCACCGGTGAGGCGGCGGTCCAGGTCGATCTGTGGGGCGCCAACACAGTAGAGGAGATCCAGCGGCGCATCCGGACGTGGGCGGAGGAGAACCCCGACGCACCTCGAGTGCTCGCCACCGGGTGGAAACACGGTGACATCCCGGGCGGCGTACCCGATCGGGACATGCTCGACGCCGTCGTCCCCGACCGGCCCGTCTACGCGCAGGCCTACGACTTCCACTCGATCTGGCTGAACTCGGCCGCCCTCGCCGAAGCCGGCATCGACGACACCACGGCATCGCCACCGGGCGGAACGGTCCACCGGGATGAGCGGGGCGCGGCTACCGGCCTGGTCGACGAGACAGCGATGCACCACCTCGTGTGGCCGGTACTCGACCGATTCGCCACTGACTTCGACCGTGACGAGGCCCTGGCGGTCGTCCTCGCGGCATACGCCGAGTCCGGGATCGTCGGTTCGACCGAGATGGCGCTGGGCGAGGGCGACTACGGGGCGATGCGTCGTGCCGATGCGGCGAGCGTCCTGACCACTCGAATTGCCGCGTTCTGGCGCGTCCAGCCCACTGGCGACGAGGGGAGGAACCTCGCCCAGGTCGAGCGCGCCGTCGAGCTCGCCGCCCACCGGTCGACCCCGTTCCTGCGCGTGACCGGCATCAAGGTCATGGTCGACGGAACCGTCGACGGGTGCACCGCATCGCTCGGAAAGCCCTATGTGAACGGCACGAACGCCGACCCGATCTGGAGTCTTGCCGAACTCGCGCCGGTGGTGGCCGCCGCGGACGCGGCCGGCCTGCAGGTCGCCATGCACGCCATCGGTGACGAGGCGATCCGGGTCGCGATCGGCGCCGTGGAGCACGCCGTCGCTCTCAACGGCCCCAAGGAGCGTCGCCACCGCATCGAACATCTCGAAGTCGTCGACCCGGCGGACATTGACCGGCTGGCAGCACTCGGGATCACGGCGAGCATGCAGCCCGTGCACGCCGATCCGGCCATTCAGGAGAACTGGCGACGCGTGCTCGGCGACGAGCGGGTCGACCGCGGCTTCCCGTGGCCCGAGATGACCGATGCCGGAGCCACGCTCGTGCTCGGCACCGACTCCCCCACGTCGCCGCATGCGCCGCTGCCCAACATGTTCATCGCGGCGACACGGCGTTCAGCGCTGGATTCGTCGCTGCCTGCCAACATCGCGCACTACGCCCTGCCTCTGGCGGACGCGATCGTGCACGCCACCCGTGACGCCGCCTGGGCGAGCCGATCCGAGCACCTTCACGGCCGTCTCGCCGAGGGGCTGTACGCCGACTTCATCGTTCTCGACCGGGACATCTTCACCCGGCCACTCGAGGAACTGCTCGACACGCGAGTGCTGCGGACAGTCGTGGGTGGCCGCGTGGTCCATCACGCACAGCCAGGGGTGAACCGATGAGCCACGCGACCGTGACGGCACCCGTGCAACCAGGGCAGGCGAAGGCGAAGCAGCGGCCCGTCGGCGTGATACTGCGGTTCGTCGCCACTCGCATCGTGGGGCTGGTGGTGACCTTGTTCATCGCGAGCCTGGTCGTCTTCGGAGCGCTCTACGCCGCGCCGGGAAGCCCGCTCACCTATCTCACGCACGGTCGCACCATAAGCCCCGACGCCATCGCCGCCATCAAGGCCGAGTACCACCTTGACGACTCCATCTGGCAGCAATACCTGAGGTGGCTGGGTGACGTGGTGCACGGCGACTTCGGAACATCGATCATCTACAACCAACCGGTGTCGTCACTGGTCGGAAGCCGCGCCTCCGCGACCACGCTTCTCGTTCTCATGGCCGCGGCGATCGTCCTGGTGGTCGGGTTGGCCATCGGCACTCTCGCTGGCCTCAAGCCCGGCTGGTTGTCGCGGTCCGCCATGGCCGGCGCGACGGGCGTCATGGCGGTGCCGACCTTCGTCGGAGCGGTCGTGCTGATCATCGTGTTCGCCGTCGACCTGGAATGGTTCCCGGTGTTCGGGGCCGGCCGTGCGGGCCTCGACGAGGTCTACCACCTGGTTCTTCCGTCGATCGCGCTCGCTCTCGCGTCCGTCGCGTTCGTCGCCCGACTCGCCCAGACCGCGATCCGACAGGAGCTGTCGGCCGATCACGTGCAGACGGCGATCAGCCGAGGACTGCCCCGCGGGGCCGTCGTCCGCAGACATGTGATGCGCAACGCCGCGATGCCAGTGCTCACCGTCGCGGGTCTCACGATCGCGGGCCTGATCGCGGGAAGCGTCGTCGTGGAACAGGTCTTCCAGCTCGGCGGGCTCGGTCAGTTCCTCGTGAATTCGGTGCAGCAGAAGGACTTCCCCGTCGTACAGGCGATCTGCCTGATGTACGTCGCCGCCTTCATCGTGCTGAACACCCTCATCGACATCGCCTACACACTGCTCGACCCGCGCGTGTCGATCGGGAAGAAGGACTCATGAGCACGACAGCAGCGGTGCGACGCATCGGAGCCCGAAAGGCCGGCCCCCGGATGACGCGTCGTACGAGAACCATCGGCGTATCCGGTTGGGTGGCGATCGCCCTCCTCGGACTCGTCGTCTGCTTCGCCGTCCTCGCGTCCATCCTCGCCCCCCACGACCCGAACGCCGTCGACCTCTCCGGTGCGTACCAGGGCTCGAGCAGCACGCACCTGCTGGGAACCGACGCAAGCGGGCGGGACCTTCTCTCGCGCCTCGTCCACGGCTCCCGGACCGCGCTGATCGGACCGTTCCTCGTCGTGATGATCTCGACGCTCCTCGGGACGATCCTCGCGCTCGCGGCCGTGTGGTTCGGCGGTTGGTTCGACCAGATGGTGGTGCGCGTCGTTGATGCCGTGTTCGCCTTCCCCGGTCTGCTGCTGGCGATCCTGGCGACCGCCCTCTTCGGGTCCGGTCTGAAGGCCGCCACCGCGGCGCTGTCCATCGCCTATGTCCCCTACATCGCGCGAATCGTGCGAAGTGCGGCGCTGCGCGAGCGCTCGCTGCCCTACATCGCGGCACTGCAGGTTCAGGGCGTGCACGGGTTGCGGATCGCGTTGCGGCACATCCTGCCCAACGTGGGTGGGCTGATCGTCGCCAACGCCACGCTCGCCTTCGGGTTCGTCCTGATGGACCTCGCCGGCCTCTCGTTCATCGGCCTCGGGGTGCAGCCACCGACCTCGGACTGGGGCGCGATGGTCGGCACCGGTATGGCCGGTGTGCTGCAGCAGTACCCGCAGGAGGCCCTGTTCGCCAGCGCACTCATCGTCATCACCGTCGGTGCCGTGAACATGCTCGGCGACCGACTCACGGAGCGCTGGGAGGCACGCTCGTGAACGCACTTCTCGAAGTCGACGGTCTGACGGTTCAGTTGCCGGTCGCGGGCGAGTTGCGCACCGTGCTGCGCGATGTCTCATTCTCACTCGACCGTGGAAGCACTCTCGGTCTGGTCGGCGAGTCCGGTTCGGGCAAGTCGATGACGGTTCGCACCATCGCCCGCCTGCTCCCTGACGGCGCGGACGTCCGGGGCAGTGTCCGCTTCGACGGCGCCGAGGTGTTCGACCTTCGCACCGAAGCCCTGCGGTCCTACCGGGCGAAGGACGTCGCGATGATCTTCCAGGACGCACGGGCCTACACGAACCCCGTACGCACGATCGGCGACTTCCTCACCGAGGTGATGCGCACCAACGACCGGATGCCGAAGGCCGCTGCTCGCAAGCGCGCGCAGGAGCTGCTCGCCGAGGTCGGAATCGGGGACCCGGAGCGCCGGCTGCGGCAGTTTCCCCACGAGCTCTCGGGCGGCCTGCTGCAACGGGTGATGATCGCTGCCGCGGTCGCCGCGCGGCCTCGGCTTGTCCTCGCGGACGAGCCGACGACCGCGCTCGATGTCACCACCCAGGCGGAGGTGATGGCGATTCTCGGGCGTATGCAGCGCGAGTACGGCATGGCGATGCTCTTCATCACTCACGACCTGGAACTCGCCGGTGCCGTGTGCGACGAGACGATCGTGCTGTATGCCGGCCAGGTCATGGAGCGCCAGGCGTCGGTGCAGTTGCACCAGGACCCGCTCCACCCCTACACCGCCGCACTGGTGCAGGCACGACCGGAGATCGACCGACGCGTCGACCGACTGCCCGCGATCACCGGTCATCCGACCACCGCCTACGAGGCGCCGGACGGCTGTGCTTTCGCACCGCGCTGTCGCTTCGCACAGGATCGGTGCCGGGCAGGAGTGCCGCCCCTGCTGCAGATCGGCCCGTCGCAGACCCGGTGCGTCCAGATGCCCGGCCTGCGCGGCCAGATGGTGGGGCAGCAGCACGTCGGCTCCCCTTCGAACGAGGAGGTCCAGCGATGACCGAACCGCTGCTCGTGGTCGAGCACCTGACCAAGACCTTCGGCCGTGGGCGTGCCGAGGCAACCGCGGTCGCCGACGTGAGCTTCGCCCTGGCCCCGGGCGGAGCCCTCGGCATCGTCGGCGAATCCGGCTCCGGCAAGACGACCACAGCTCGGATGATCATCGGCCTGGAGCGTCCCTCCGGCGGTCGCATCATGTTCCGGGGCGAGGACCGCACGCACCCGGCGCGTTCCGCGCGCAGTCGCCGTGAGCGGGGCCGGGACATCCAGATCGTCTTCCAGGACCCGTACACCTCGCTCGACCGCCGTCAGCGCATCGGCGACTGCCTCGCGGAAGTCGTCGGCGTGCATTTCCGGCTCGGCCGCGACGAGACCAGGAAGCGCGTGAGCGAACTCGCCGAGCTCGTCGGACTCGACGACCGGCAGCTCGCGGCACTGCCGAGGTCACTCTCCGGAGGGCAGCGCCAACGCGTCGCCATCGCTCGCGCGCTCGCCGCCGGTCCGGACATCCTCATCCTCGACGAGGCCGTGTCGGCCCTGGATGTCTCGATCCAGGCACAGATCCTCAATCTGCTCTCGGACATCCGGCAGAAACGCGGCGTGAGCTACCTGTTCATCAGCCACGATCTCGCCGTCATCCGCCAGGTGACCGACGACACGATCGTCATGCGTCACGGCGCCGTCGTCGAGCAAGGGCCCACCGCCGCCGTGCTCGACAACCCCCAAGACCCCTACACCCGCCTGTTGCGCGACAGCGTCCCTCGCAGCGGGTGGGACCCCGAAGCCCTCACAGCCCGACAGTGAACGGGAGTTCCGCCATGTACTCACCCCGCCCCCGCGGACGGGCGACGGCACTCGCCGCCGTCGCCGCCGCAGCCACCCTCGTGCTGGCCGGTTGCTCCGGAGGCGCCTCCGGCACCGAAGCGACCGGGTCCTCCGACGCCCGGACGACCTTCACGCCGAAAGGCTCGGGGTCGGTCGACACGATCACCTGGAACGTCTTCCAGGGCGAGCCCCAGACCGTCGACCCCTTCCAGTCGGCCGACTACACGCCGAACATGATCAACTCGAACATGTGCGAGACACTGCTCGCCCAGACGCCCGACTTCCAGATCAAGCCCAATCTAGCCACGTCATACTCGAACCCTGACCCGACGACCTGGGTCTACAAGCTCCGCAGCGACGCCACCTTCTGGGACGGCTCGCCGATGACCGCCGACGACGTCGTGTGGAGCATGCGGCACAACATGACGGACAAGTCGAGCTTCTACGGCTACCTGTACTCGAACGTCGCATCGATCGCGAAGACGGGCGCCGACGAAGTGACCGTCAGGCTCAAGAAGCCCGACTACCTCTTCAACGACGAGCTGGCGAGCTTCGCCGGTGTCGTCGTCGAGAAGAAGTTCTACGAGCAACACGGCAAAAAGGTCGGTACGCCGGGCGTCGGTGTCATGTGCACCGGCCCCTACAAGTACGGCAAGTGGACGCAGGGTCAGTCGATCAGCGTGAGCCGCTACGACGGCTACTGGAACAAGTCCCTGCCATTGAAGGTGAAGAACATCGACTTCACCTTCCTGACCGACGACTCCGCGATCACCTCCGGACTGCTCTCGGGCCAGATCGACGGAACGTACGGTCCGCCGACGGCCGGGCTGGCACAACTGAAGGCATCGTCGTCGGGCAAGCTCTACTCGGGTCCCGCACCACTGGCCGTCACGCTCGTGGTCGCGAACCACAAGGGCGCGATGGGCAACGCCGACGTGCGCAAGGCGCTCCAGATGGCCATCGACTGGAAGGGCATCGGCAGCCAGGTGTACGCCGGCGAGGGGACCCCTGCTTCGCTGCAGACCGTGCCGGCCGTGTACGGCTTCGCGAAGGACGACCTGACCTCCTACGCCGACTCGGTCAAGACCGACGGCACCGCGAAGATAGACGAGGCGAAGAAGCTCCTCGCCAGCGTTCCGGCTGACGTGAAGTCCAAGCAGATCAGCCTCGTGGTTCCGCAGCAGGCGGAGACGCAGCAACTGGGCGTCGGAGTCAAGGACGCGGCTGACAAGATCGGCTTGAACTTCAAGCTCAACGTCGTACCCGCAACCGGCTACTCGAACTACCTGTACGACCCGGCGACGCGTGGCAACACCGACCTGCTGTACACGCAGTTCTGGCCCAACATCCCGAACCCGCTCGACTGGCTGGGCCTAACCGCGGTGACCGGCGGCACCTTCAACCAGTCCGGCTACAGCGACATCGACGGGCTCTACGCCAAGGCGATCAGCACGAAGGACGACAGTGCCCGCTCCAAGCTGGTCGTGCAGATGGAGCAGAAGCTGCACGACGAGATGGATCCGATGTTCTCCGGCATCCAGCTGACGAACGACGTGTGGCTCGGAAACAGGATCACCGGGGCGCCGGCAGCGTTCGACTACGTTTACTTCCCATGGGCGGCTTACCTCAGCGGAACTGGCAAGTAGTCCGCCGAGTCGAGGGGAGTCGGGTCAGCGCGCTGGCCGAGCAACTGGCCGCCAATCCGCTGGTGCGCAGCCAGCTCGTGCGGCCCGCGTCGGAGGAGACCCTCGCCCCGCTGGTGCACTCCACGCAGGCGCAGTCCGGGATCACCTCGGTGACGGTGGCCGATGCCGACGGCCGGATTGTCAGTTCCACGAATCCCACGGTGGTGGGGGACCGGCTACCCCTGGGGGCGGGTCCTGCCGAGGCCCGCGGCTGGTCCGGTTCGCTGACACTGGACGGCAGCCGTGAGCTGGTGGCCCAGGTGCCGGTGCTCGGAGCGACGCAGGGCGACGTCGGATCGTACCTGGGGACGGTAATGATCGGCGAGGCGTCCCCCACGGTGTGGCAGCGGCTCAGCGGGGCGTCCTCGTATCTGCTGGCGTATCTCGGCATCGCCAGCGGGCTCGGCGTGGCCGGCTCCCCGCAAGCTCGCCGAGGCCCGCAAGGCCGCCCTCGTGCGTCGCAACGGCTGAGAGCCGTTGCCCTGGCAGCGAATCTTCTGGCCACGGGATCGACAACCCTCGGCCCGGCCCGAAGCCCGTCCGGTGCCCCCACCTGCGAAGCGAAGGCCCTCGACCACGAAAGAGTCACCCGCCGCAACGGAGCAGGATGATGTTGCCGGCGCCCCGCACTGCGCCCGGCATGACAAGCTGTGCTTGCCCACCCCCGAACCCAGGAGGTCAC
>NZ_JBIVPK010000103.1:0-10766 GCF_044754605.1 Streptomyces sp. NPDC093064 | reverse complement strand
CCACCCGCGCAATCCGCGACCAACCCCAACGAGCACTTCCACTCCTGGGCATCACCAACAACCCGGGAACCGAGGGAACTTGATCAAGCCCTGGTTCCACGCGAGCCATGATCACAGCCCGGGTCCGTCAGGCGGGTCCCGGGATGATTCGTCCGGAAGGTCCGCGAGCTCGCAGCCGGGCGTGGGCCTGCTGTATAACCGGCCCGACCGCGGTGTGCGTACCCATGCCGCGGCGCTATGAATCGGATCACGGCCTCGCTCCAAGAGGCGGCACATCCGCGTAACGCTGTGCGTTGAAGTCTGCTGGCCCTGCCGGAAAAGCACGCTCAGGGGTGGGAATTAAGTGACGGAGCAGTTGGGGCTCGTGCGCGTGGCGTGGGCGAGTCGGACGTTGGCTGCGGCCATGGCGACAATGGGGGTGCTCGACGGCCTACTCCTGGCGGTAGTCAAGGGCGGAGTGAGTGTCCCTGAGCACCCGGTCGCGGTCGCGGTATCGCTCGCATGCGTTGGCGCGGTGGCGGTCTTCGCCGGGGCCCGGGTGGGCCGGCGCGCCGAGCTGCGGGGCTACGAAACTGCCGTGCCGCTCACCGAGCCGGGTTCCGTGCTGCTGGGCGAGTCCGCGGCCAAGCGCCCGGTGGTCCGCCGCACCGGGCTGTTCGCGGCGTTCCTTGCCATGGTGGGGCTGGCCATGCGTTTTGTGCTCGAGGAGCCGCGCCCGCTGATACAGGTCTCCCTCTTCGGGTTGCTAGCCGGGATATTCCTGCTGCGATCTGCTCGCACCTCCCGCTGGGAACGCCGCCACGGTGTGGTGCTATGGCAGCGCAACGTTCCCTCGCAACCCGATCCGGTGACAGGGCGCCGCCCGCGGGGGATGCCGCCACTGTTCACAACGGCCCGCGAAGCGGCTGGAGTCCGCGCGTGATCCGGGCACCGCGACTGCTCGGCGGGCTACCCGCGGGCCGTCAGCACACATACGTTGCCCAGTGACACGCTGCACTCCCATCTGGAGCTTCCTGCTCTTGGCGATCAAGAAGCTACGAGGAGTGCGGCGTTCGTCGTCTCATGACACGAGCCGACCCACACATCTGGGCGAAGAGCCTCGAAAGGCAAGGATTCGGGCGAGTCAACCTCGACTTCCTCCGCAGGCGCATACTCCTCAGGCCCTGACCCGACTGCGTCACAAGATCAGCGACAGAGCCTGTATACGTGAGCGCCCGGCCGTGGTGGTCGGGCGCTCGGGTCTCCGGGGGCCTCTGCCCCGCTGCAGCGATGGTCCCGACGGGGCACCGGGATGCCGCACGCTCGGGAGGTCAGACGCAGTGGCGGGTGTGCCGGCTCAGGGGCAGGGGTGGAATGCGTCGGTGGTGCCGGCGGTGGTGACGAGGCCCGTGCCCTGGTCAAGGACCACGATGGTGGCTGGATACGGTCCGCTGTCGCAATGGAGGCCCGCAACCCTCTGCCATCCCTGCCTGTCCGCTGCGAGGACGAAGATCCGCCAGGGGTGTGCAGTCCAGGGGTGATGGGCGGCGCAGGTTAGCACAGGGAGCGCGGTGCGAGGAGCGCGTGGATGGATACGGTGGCCCATGCGGCAGAATGGGTGTCTCGCATGCCGTCCGCGACCGAACGAGAGAGTTTTGCGCCTGTGACCGACGAGTCCGCGGCCCCGGAGTCCGCCGACGAGGACGCGTTCGGTATTGACGCGTTCACCCTGGACGACCGGCTGCGGCTGTTCCACTTCGCAGCCGCAGAGAAACGCCGCGAGTACCTATGGCTGTTGCGTGCTTTCGACCGGGGGCGGGCCAACTACCAGGTGCTGTTGCACGCCTCGGACGCGGCTGGGCTCCTGAAGCGGCTCGCGGCGGACCATCCCGGCGTGGCGGCCGTCGGGGACGTGCAGCCGCTGCTCGACGCGCTCGCCGACTGGCAGGTCCTCGACCGGTCGTACGACGGGACGCGCGCCGCGAACCTGGCCGAGTACCGCAACCGGCACTACGTCTACCAGTTCACCCAGGCGGGCTACCGGGCGTACCGGGCCGTGGAAGACGTACTCGGCGCGCGGTTGGAGGACGCCCAGCTCTCCCGGCTCGTCTTCCCTGACATCCTCGCCGACCTTCACTCGCTGGCCGACGCCAACGCCGCTGGCGACGCCGAGGAGGTGTACCGCAAGCTCGGCCGCCTGGACTCCGTACTGGGCGAGATGGCGCAGCGCGCCGCCCGGTTCTACCTGATGCTCGGCGACCTGGCACGCACGAACGACACCCGGCCCGAGGTGTTCCTCGCCCACAAAGACGCCCTGCTTGGGCACATGCGGGAATTCACCGCCGAACTCGGCCGCTACGCCCCGTTGCTCGCCGAGGCCGTCGAGAAGACCGCCGCCACCGGCGTCTCCCGGATGATCGAGCACGCCGCCGAGGCCGACGAGCGGCTCTTCCGCAGCCCCGCCGAACGCATCGAGGACTGGCGGCAGCGGTGGCAGGGCATCGTCCACTGGTTCGCCGAGCGTGAGCACAGCGAGGCCGAGCGGCTGCAGGACGCCACCGTCACCGCCATTCGCTCCGTCCTCGCCCTGCTGCGCCGGGTCACCGAGGCCCGCCGCGGCGGGGTGAGCCGAGAAAGCCAACTTCGGCATCTCGCCCAATGGTTCACCTCCTGCGAGAGCGACGAGGACGCGCACACCCTCTTCCAGGCAGCTTTCGGACTCGGCGCGCCCCGCCACATCGCCGTCCCGTACCCCGACCCCGAGCTGATCCCCGGGCGTACGTCGTGGTGGGAGGCCGAACCGGTCGAGTTGGCGCGCACTCTGGTCCAGTCCGGCCGCAGCCCCGGGCTGCACGGTCCCGGCCGCATCGAACGCAACGAAGCCCAGCGGGACCGGCTCCGCGCCGAGCAGTTGAAGCAGCAGGCCGAGCGCCGCACGGCCGCCGCCACCCTCGCTGCGGACGGAGCACACGGCAGGGTGCTGGACGAGGCCGAGACGCGAGTCCTGCTGGCGCTGATGGACGTGGCGCTCGCCGCTCGCGTCCCGGCCAGCCGCAGCGTTCACGCCGCCTCCGGCTCCGCCCACGGCGTCCGCCTGACCCTCACCCCCGCCGAGGGCTCCACCACCGTGCACACCGTCCGCGGCAGGCTGCACCTGAACGGGCTTCGACTGGAGGTCACGGCATGAGTGCGGCACGAAGCACCTCCGCCCCGAGCGGCGGCGGGCGACGGGCAGGGGAGCGTGTCGCCGAGCACGTTTCACCTTTCGAACTCGCCGACTACCAGAAGGCCGTACGGCTGGTCCTGCGGCATCCGCTGATCACATCGTCGTACCCGGACCGGGCGGCCCTGCCGACCGTGCGCCGCTGGGCCGAGCAGCTGCGCACCGACCTCATGGAGGTCCTCGGCTACCGGCTCGTCACCACGGCCGACACCGCCCGGCTGCTGCGCGCGCAGGACCACCTGGACGCGACACGGCCCGCCACAACCCGCGCCGGTCGCCCCTTCGACCGGCGCCGCTACGCCTACCTGGTCCTCACCCTCGCCGCCCTCGGCCGCCACGGTGCGCAGGTCGCCCTCGGTGAACTCGCCGACGCGGTCGCCGCCGACGCCGCGCGCATCGACGGCCTCGGTCTGGACACCACCCGCAAGACCGAACGGGACGCCTTCGTCGACGCCGTCACCTGGCTCACCGAGCGCGGCGCCCTCGCCCTCACCGACGGCTCCGCCACCGCCTGGGCCGGCGACCCCGAGCGTGCGGAGGCCCTGTACGACATCGACCGCGAGATTCTCACCGCCGTCCACCAGCCCACCCGCGTCCTGCAACACCTCACCTCGGTGACCGGGCTCCTCGATTCCGGCAGCGCGCTGGGCCTGGCCACGGGCCGCCACGCGCGGCGCCGTGATCAGGCCCGCCGTGCTCGCCGTCTGGTCCTGGAGAACCCGGTCGCGTACTACGCCGACGCTGGGGCCGAGTTGCTCGGCCAGCTGCGTGCCCCTTCACTCGCCGAGGATCTGGAACGTCTGACCGGCCTTGCCGTGGAGCGCCGTGCCGAGGGCGTCGCGCTCGTCGACACCTCCGGCAGGCTGTCCGACATCCGTTTCCCCGGTGGCGGCACGGTCGCCCAGGCCGCGCTGCTCCTCGGTGCCCGCATCTGCGAGGCCGCCCGGCGCACGGGGCGGCACGCCCCGGACCTGCTGCCCGCCCCGACGGCCGCCGAACGCCTCGCCGCGCGGGCCCGCCGCATCGACGCGGCCCTCCCGGCGCGCGGACTGCTCGCGGAGCTCTCCGCACCCAAGGAGGAGAGCCCGTACGGGGCCGTCGACGAGGAGGGCGACGAGCTGGAGGAGACCCGCTACCCCTTCGTCACCGACTCCTGGCTGCGCGGCAGGCTCAAGGAGATCGTCGGCGAGTACGGCAAGGGCTTCGCCGCCGACCTGCGCGGGGACCCGGACCGACTGCTCGCCCAGGTCCTGGACCTGCTGGCCGCCCTGTCACTGGTCGCCCGCATCGACGGCGGAGTCCTCGCACTTCCGCTCCTTGCCCGCTACCGCGGGGTCAGCGTCCGCGTGAAGTCCCGTGTGCCCGCCCCGCGGCCCGCCGCCCAGACCGCCCTGTCCATCGACGACACCGTGAAGGACCCGACGCCGTGAACACCCCGGCTCCTGCCCCGGCCAGCATCCCCGCTGCGACCCCGGCAACCCGTTACGTCCCCACTCGCGCCGGGATCGTCAACCTTTGGGACTACCGGGACGAGGAGTTCTCCTTCGCCGGCGGCTGGCTGGTGCTGCGCGGGCCCAACGGCTCCGGCAAGACCAAAGCCCTCGAAGTGCTCTTCCCGTTCGTCCTCGACGGCCGTATCGATCCCAAGCGGCTCAACCCGTTTGCGGCCGAGGACCGTACGATGAAGTCCAACCTGCTCTTCCGCGGGCAGGACAGCTCACTCGGCTACGTCTGGATCGAGTTCACCCACCGCGACAGTGGCGAGGCCGTCACCTGCGGCATCGGCCTGCACGCCCAGCGCCACCGCGACACCCCCGCCCGCTGGCACTTCGTCACCGACGGCCGCGTCGGCGAGGACTTCTCCCTCCTCACCGACGACGACCGACCGATGACGAAAAAGCAGCTCACCGCCGAGCTCGGCCAGGAGCTGATCGCATCCCCGACCGACTACCGTGCCGCAGTCGACCAGCGGCTGTTCGGCCTCGGCCGGGAGCGGTACGAGCAACTGCTCACCCTCATCCTCACGCTGCGCCGCCCGCAGCTCGCCAAGAACCTCGACCCGGCCAAGCTCTCCGACACCCTCACCGAGGGCCTGCGCCCGCTGGACGACGACCTCATCGCCGAAGCCGCCCGCTCCTTCGACGACATGGAGTCCGTGCAGCGCACCCTGGAGGGACTGGCCGCCGCCGACGACGCCACCCGGGCCTTCCTCGCCGGCTACTCCACCTACCTGCGCGTCCATGCCCGCGTGGCCGCAGACAAACTCACGTCCCGCCGCGCCGAGACCGCTGCCCGCACCGCCGCACTGGACAACGTCGTGGCGGAGCTGGCGGCGTCCCGCGAGCAGCAGGCCGCCGCCGAGACCCACGCCGAGACCGCCGACGCCGCGCTCACCGCCCTGCGCGCCCGCCTGGACCAGCTGCGTTCCTCCGCCGCGTACCAGGCCGTCGAGCAACTCGCCGACCTCGAACGTCTGGTGCGTACCTGCGAGCACACCGCCCAGCAGGCCGCCGCCGAACGCGAACGCCGCACCGCCGCCACCGGCCGTGCCCGCGCCGAAGCCGAACACGCGGCCCGGCTTGCCGCCGAACTCGAGGGCGCCGCCTCCCGTGGCGCCGCCGCCGTAGCCGACCACGCCCACACCGCGGGCATCGCCTGGACCCCGGCCGACGCCGAGCCCGCCCGGCTCGCCGAGCGGTCCGCCGCGCTCGCCTCCGCCCGCCACGACGGCGTGCGGGCCCTACGCGCCGCCCAGCAGGAGGGCCGCAGCGCCGAGCAGACCCGCGACCTCGCCCGCAGCGCCCTCGACCGCGCCGAGGAGGCGGTCCGTGGCGCCGAAACCGGCGAAGCCGACACCGAGCGGGCGGTCGAGGGCGCCCGCGCACGGGCGCGAGAGGCGCTTACCCAGTGGACGCGGGCCCATGGCCCGCTCCTGCCCGAGGGTGGCACCGACCGCCTCGCCGAAGCTCTCGACCTCACCGGCGAAGCCATCACTGGTGAAGGGGAGGCGGCCACCCTCGCCGACACCTACACCGAGGCCGTCGCCCCGGCCGTGCAGGAGCTGCGCGACGCCCTGGCCGCCCTGCGTGGTCGGCGCAGCGACCACGAACGCCGTCGCGCCGAGACCAGGACCGAACGCGACCGTATCGCCGCCGAACACGACGACGCCCCTCCCGCGGCCCGCGGCCGCACCGCCCACCGCACCCGTGGAGGCACGCCCTCCCCGGCCATCAAGGCACTGGGGGAAGGCGTGCCGCTATGGCGACTCGTCGACTTCGCCGAGCATCTGACCGAGGAGCAGCAGGCCGGTCTGGAAGCCGCCCTGGAGGCCTCCGGCCTCCTCGATGCCCTCGTCACCGCAGAGGACACCCACGTGCCCGCCGGGCACAGCGACGGCTACCTGCACGCCCGCACACCCGTCGACGGCCCCAGCCTCGCCGACCTGCTGCGCCCAGAGGACGGCACGCCGATCCCCGCCGCGCGCGTCACCGCCATCCTGCGCTCCGTCGCCATCACCCCCGGCCCCGGCTCGGGCACCGCGCAGATCACCCCGGACGGCCGGTACGTCGCGGGCGTCCTCGTCGGGGCGCACGCCAAGGAGCACGCCGAGTACGTCGGCGCCACCGCCCGCGAGCGCCGCCGCGCCGCCCGTATCGCGGCCTGCGAGGCCCTGCTCGCCGAACTCGCGGCTGAACTCGATGAGATGGCACGTGCCCAGACCCGTACCGATGCGCGGCTGGAGGCGTATGCCGCCGCCCGTGCCGCCTTGCCCCGCACCACCGGCATCACCGCGGCGCTGCGCGAACTCGACAAGGCCGCGGCGCGGCTGCGTGCCACCCGCGAGGCCGCCGACGTCGCCCAGGCCTCGTACGACGAGGCCGTGGCCGCCTGCTCGGTCGCCGAGCGCGCCGTGCGCCGCACCGCAGCCGAGCACGGCATCGCCCCCGATCGCGTCGACACCGTCGAGACCGCCACCCGCGCCTTCGAAACGGCCGTACGTGAACTCGCCGCCCGCCGCCGCGAACTCGGCCGGCAGTCGCAGGCCGCCGAAGCCGCCGCTGGCCGGCTCGGCGCGGCAGCCGAGGACGAGGAAGCCGCCCTGGACGCCGAGCGCGGCGCGCACCGCCGCCATGCTGAGGAGGCGGCGAAGCTCGACGCCCTCCAGGAGGCCGTCGGCGCGGAGGCGCAGGAGATAATGCGTCAGGTGCATCAGGCCGAGGACGCCCTCGACGGTGCAGTCCGGGAGGTCGAGACGTCCACCGCCGCCCTGCATTCCGCCATCGCCGCCACCGCCTCCGCCGAGGCCCGGCGTACCGCGGCGGCCGAGGTCCGCTCCGTCGCCGCCACCGAGGAGAAGGAAACCGCCCGGGCCCTCGCCCCGTACGCGGCTCGTGAACTGCTCGACATCCTGCGCTGCCCGCCGGGCCTCTTCTGGCCCGCCCAGGAGGCCGACTGGGCGGGCCAGGAACTCCCCGCCGCGGCGGTGGCGGTCCACGAGGCGATCCAGGCCGCCACCCGCGACCTTGCCCCCACCGAGACCAGCGTCAAGCAGTCCGTCACCCGCCTGACGAAGGCCCTGGACGACCTGCAGGTCCAGCTCGCCGCCGCGGGACAGGACTACCGTCCCGAATGGGACGGCTCCGACGGCGTCATCGTTGTCCGTGTCGCCGACGAGGAAGGCCTGCTGCCCGTCGCCTCGTTCGCCGAGAAGATCGCCGAACACCGCCGCGACCAGGCCGAACTGCTCAGCGACTCCGAGCAGCGCATCCTCGAGGACGCCCTGCTCACCCGGCTCGCCCAGCAGATTCACGACCGCACGGTCGACGCCCGCGACCTCATCCGGCGCATGAACACCGACATGCGCGAACGCAGGATGTCCTCCGGCACGACGGTCGGTGTGAGCTGGCTGCTCGCCGACGACCTCGACGACGAGCAGCGCGCCGTCTGCAGCCTCCTGGACGCGGACGCCGCCCGGCTCGGCCCCGAAGGGCTCGCCCGGGTCCGCGCCCACTTCGCCGCGCAGATCAAGAATGCCCGCGCCCGCCACCGCGACCTGCCCTACCGCGAACTGCTGGCCCAGGTGCTGGACTACCGCCGCTGGCGGCAGTTCGCCTTCCAGCTCGTACGCCCCGACAGAAGCGAGGAGCGGCTCACCCGCGCCCGGCACAGCCGCCTCTCCGGCGGCGAGCAGTCCGTCTCGCTGCACCTGCCGCTGTTCGCCGCCGCGCACGCCATGCTCAACTCCGCACACCCGTACGCCCCGCGGCTGCTCGCCCTGGACGAGGCATTCGCCGGCGTCGACGACACCGGCCGCGGCGAACTGATGTCGCTGGCCGCCCAGTTCGACCTCGACCTGTTCATGACCGGATACGACCTGTGGGCCGCACACGCCTCCGTCCCCGCCGCCGCCCACTACGACCTCGCGCACTCGGCGATCCACCACACCGTCTCCGCCCTGCTGCTCCTCTGGGACGGCGAGAAGCTGCTCGCCGACGACATCGGCGACCTCACCGCGGCCCTCGGTTCACCCGGCACCCGCCGCGTCCCCGGGCCGAAGGAGACCACCGTTGCCGACTGAGCAGTACCGCTACGAGGAACTGCGCGGTGAGGGCTGGACGCGGCTGCTGGCCGCCGCCCGCCGCAAGCTCGAACGTACCTCGGGCGCCCTCGACGGCGAGATCGGCCTCAGTGCCCCCAGCGAGGCCGAGCGCCGCACCGTCATCGGCGTCACCGGCCGCTACCGTCCGGAGACCACCAAGCGCCTCGCCGTCCCTCTCACCGCCCTCGATACCTACCTGTACCACCGCTACGGCACCGGCCTGCTCCAGACCCTCGGACACCTGAACGGCCCCCTGCGCGACCGGCCCGCCGAACGCGCGGACGAGGACACTTGCCGCGAACAGGTCCTGGCCTCCGCCCACTCCAGCCGCCTCGCCACCGAGAGCTGGTTCGCCACCTGGCTGGACCGCCTCGCCGCCGACGGCACCCTGACCCGCCTTCTGCGCCGCGGGGACGCGCCCCTGATCGACGCGGCGGTGCGCGTCCTGGAGAAACTCCCCGAGGACCCCTCCGGCATCCTGCCGCTTCCAGTCCTCGCCGAATGGGCCACCGGCGACACCAAATCCCTCATCCCCGGCAGTCCGCTCGAACAGCTCGTCCTGCGCGCCCTCGCCCAGCGCACGGGCGACGACGTCTCGCGCGAGAGAGCCGGCCGCCGCGCCCTGTGGGAGAGCGCGGGCGCCATCCCCGACGACCTCGCCAGCCAGGTCCTCGTTCTGGGCATCCGCCCCGAGGGCGACACAGTGGTCTGCGACTGGCTGCGCGATGCCGCCGACTTCGGCATCCCATTCCGGCTCACCCTGCACCAGTTGGCGTCCGACCCCGTCGTCCCGGCCGCCGGTGACATCTTCGTGTGCGAGAACCCGGCCGTCCTGCGCGTGGCCGCCGCCGCCCCCGAAACCGGAAGCGCGGCCCTGGTGTGCACCGAGGGCGTACCGTCCGCCGCCTGCCACACACTGCTCGCCAGCGCGGTACGCGCCGGAGCCCGGCTGCACTGGCGGGCCGACTTCGACTGGGCGGGCCTGCGCATCATCGCCACCGCCGTGGAACGCCACGGGGCCCGCCCCTGGCGCATGACCACCGCCGACTACCGGGAAGCCCTCGGCCAAGGCCCGTCCACACCTCTCGGCGGCCCGCCCGCGGCAAGCCCCTGGGACCCCGAACTGGCGCGGGCCATGCAGGAGTCGGGTCAAGCCGTCATGGAGGAGCGCCTGCTGCCCGCGCTCCTGGCCGACCTCACCCGTAGCTGACGCCGACGGACCGCCGACCCTGTCCTTGCCGCACACCACATTCCCGCAGGGGAGAGGTGGGCGGCCCGCGCAAATCTGTTCGGCCTGAGGCCGGTGAGACGGACCGAAGCCGCTCAAGGTACGGCAGTGGACATGCTGCTGGCCGACGCGGGCTATCCGGTCACGCTGCTCGACGGCGACCGGGCCGCCAAGATCTCCTCCACCGACATCCGCACGCCGTGGCACGTAGTCGGGCCGGCAACCGGGCCGGGTGAGGTCGAAGGGCACGATCGTCGTCCGCTCGCTCCATTGCCTGGCCGCCAGGGGGCCGGGCGGACACACCCAGGTGGCGGGTCGTCCTGCAGGGTCTTCGGCGGTGCCGCGTCCCTGCTCCTGGTGCCGGAGGCGGCGGCGCGGTGTGGTGCGCCGCCGGGCGCGAGTGGCTGCGTTGCATCGCTGGGCGGCCAAGCGGTGCCAACGGTGTGGGGCGGCCGGGTTGGGCCAGGCGTGGATGGTCAAGGTGGAGCAGGACGGCTGGTGCCTGCTCGGGAGTGGGTGCCGCTGCGTCGGCGGCTGTGCCGCTGCCGTCAGTCATGCTGGGCGGGAATCGCCTGCTCAGTCCAGACCGTCTTGCCCTCGGGCGTGTACCGGGTCCCCCAGGCCTGGGCCAGAGGGGCGGCGCGAAGTGCCTACTTCCCAACAAGAAGCTACGCACCAATAGTGGTGCAAGGCGCCGTCAGGCACCATCCCCTGGCTCAACACGAAAGGCACACCAT
>NZ_JBIVPK010000102.1:0-10910 GCF_044754605.1 Streptomyces sp. NPDC093064 | reverse complement strand
GGCGAGTACTTCGACGTCCCCAACGGGAACTCCTGTCCTATGGATCTTCACGATCCAATGATCAGGGTGTCCACGATCAAGGGGTAGGGCCCGACTTCCTTCGGCACCACGCACGTCTACAGGTACGGCCCCACAGACCCGGCCGCCCAGTCACGCACCCCCGTCGTCCTGGTGCACGGGGCGGGCTCCTGCTCTGCCATGTGGTACCCGAACACCCCTGCCCTCAGCTCCGACCGCCCGGTCTACGCGATCGACACCCCTGGCGATCCCGGGCGCAGCGTTCAGCGCGAGGCCATCCATCAACCCGAGCGCGCTGCACAGTGGCTGGACGAGACACTTGCCGGACTCGGCCTTGAACGCGTGCACTTGGTCGGCTCCTCCTACGGCGGATGGCTCGCCCTGAACCAAGCGCACCGCAGGCCCGACCGCCTCGCCTCGGTCACACTGCTCGACCCCGGCGGCCTGGAGAAAGTAGGTCTGCGCTTCTTCGTCTGGATCTTCGCCAGTCTCTTCGCGACCTTCGCACCCCGGGCGCTACGCCCACGTCTGGCAGCCTTGCTGGAACAGCCGGTCCTCATCGTGCCGGAGCTACGGGCCGTGATCAGACTGGGCGTTCGCGCCTACCGTATACGCCGCCCCGCCCCACTACCCCTGTCCGAGGACGAACTGTCCACCGTCCAAGCCCCGCTCTGCCTGGTGCTTGGCAAGCGAAGCCTCATGGTGCACCCGCAGCAGCAAGTCGAGCGCGTGCCACGGCTGGTACCGGGCGCACGAGCCGAAATCATCTCCAACACCGGCCACGGACCGCAGATCGACCACGCGGACGAGGTCAACCGCCGGATGCTGAGCTTCATGAACTCCGTCGATTGACAGCTGCGGGCGGCCCGTCAAGCGGCGGGCACCCGGCAGGACATGGCCCAAGTCAAGCCGTTGGCCGCGCAGGCACTGGTCAGTGCAGGATGAGCACGGCCAGGATCCCGATCACGGCGTTGGCGGTTACGTGCACCAGGTATGTGATCAGGATGCCGCCGCTGCGTACGCGCATGATGCCCAGGACGAGGCCCCAGGTTCCCGCCATGATCATGCCGCTGATGCCGGAGGGGAAGCCCGCGTAGTGCGCGGCTCCGAACAGCACGGCTTGCAGCACGACGGCGGGCCTGGTGCCCCAGACCGCGGCGATTTCGGTCAGCAGCACTCCCCGGAAAAGCATCTCCTCCCACACCGGGTTGACCAGGGCAAAGGCTACGATGCCCAGAATCGCGAGCCAGAGGGGGATGTGCCGCAACTCCTCTAGGTACTCGCCCGGTTCGGGGCGCACCGCGAGTGCCCATGCCGTGAGTGCCACTGCGCTGAGCAGTACGGTGGCCAGCCCCAGCCAGGGAGCCTCGGGCGTCAGTGATCCGCGCGTCAGCCACGGAGTTGCGGGGCGCAGAGCAGTGCTGCGGCCGGCCAGCAGCAGGCATCCCAGGGGGAGTACGCATACCAGGACCGTGGTGACTGCGGGAGGCCAGCCGGAGAGGATCCCCGTAGCGAAGCACCCGAAGAGCGGGCCGATGAACACAGCCGCACGGATCACCGCCGGCGAGCGCAGAAACCAGGTGGTGATGATCAGTACGCCTGCGATTGCGCCGACGATCGTCGTCCGTCCGGGAGCCTCCGCGCTGATCGGCAGGACCGCGCAGATCCCCAGAGCCACCATGCACGTGCCGGCGAGCGTTTCCGTGCGGGTGGAGGCAGTTCCTGTGGTGGTGGCCTGCCTCAACGGCGGCGACTCTTCGGCTTCTGAGGCCATCACACGGCTCCGGTCGGCTTGCTGACGGGTGGACAGTCAGATCATCGCGCCTACGTGACACGAAAGACGCCGAATTTCGGCCCCTGACGTGCCGTACTTCCAGCCATACGCATGGTCCACGGCAAGCCCGGCCCGCGGCCTCGCTGCGTTCTCATCTCCAGGGCAGCAGCGATGCGTTGGGCTGGGCCTGCTGCCCGTCACGAGCCGCTGGCTGTCAGCTGGGTCCAGACGGCGCACTCGCCTCGCCCAGGTTCGCCGCTCGCTCGGTGTGCCAGGCGTGCGACATCGGCCTGCATCAGGTGGATCCGCATCAGAGTGGACACCGGTTGCGGCGAGGTCGCCTCGCATATTTCGCCAAGCCCTCATGGCATGCACGAAAGTCGGGGACGCCCGACGAATGCTTCGAGCGCCCCTGATGCCCAATCTGCCTCCGCGTGTCGCTCCTGCGCCACTGTCAACGGTGCCCGAGGTGGCAATCAGCCGGGGAAGCGGACCGACTCCAGCACCCGTGCTGTCTCCGCATGCCCCGTGTAGTCCAGGAACAGCACCCGGGAGACGGGCAGGTGCCACGCCTGGGGTGAGAAGCGGTAGCCGCTCGTGCAGGCGGCCGTCCAGCGGTCGTAGGCCGCCTTGCGGCTGCCCACCGGACGCAGGCCCGACTCGACCGGCGGCGACGACGTGCCACTGGTGATGCCGTTGAAGGAACCGTCCGCGAGGGTCGGGCGGACCGGGCAGGGCTGGACGTCGGTGGCCGCGTACCAGCCGCCGGGCTGACGGGCCTCGTAGGACCGTAGTTCGTTCCCGGCGATGGAGCCGGACTTGATGGCGATTCCGGCGCAGTCGAACATCGTGGGCAGCCCGGCCCGGTGTACGGGCTGCACGCAGGCGTCGCTGCCGTACGTCGTCAGCGTCCAGCCCGGGGGTATCTCGAACGTCAGCCGGGCGAAGGTGACACGAGGCCAAGCGGCGCGAGTGCGGGGTGCGGCCGTGTTCTTGACGGTGGACTGTTTCGGCGTGGGCGTGGACGTGGACGTGGTGCGGGCCGAGGTGGGACTCGGCGATGCGGTGGTCCGGGAACTCGCCGACGAACTCGGCGATGTCTGCGGGGTCGTGGGCCTCCCGGTCGACGGCTCCGCACCGGCGGCCGTGGGCTTCGCCGACACGGCTCCCTCATCGGCCGGGCCGCATGCGCTCACGGCGACAGCCACGGTCAGGCTCACGGCCGTCAGCAGCAGGGGTCTGAGGCGGTTCTTCATCGATGATTTCTTCATGGCAGGCAGGAGTGTGCCATCCGTCTGCCGACGCGTCTCGGAATGTCGCACAGCCCGTAAGGGCGTCGAGGCCTCACAGCGGCTCGGACGGCACCGGTGGACCATCGAACGCACCATGTCTTGGCTCACCGGCTGCCGTCGACTCCATCGCCGCTACGAACGCAAGGCCGACCACTTCCTTGCCTTCACCAGCATCGCGTGCACCCTCATCTGCTGTCGCAGTCGAGTTCTTGACGCCACTTACGCCCTTTGGCGGGCGAGACCTGCCGGTTGGCCCGGCGAAGCGGCTGCTGGACCAGGAACGCAACTTCCGGGACAGCAACCCCGAAGACTGCCCGTACCCCTTCTACCCGGAGCCGGGCGGGCTCCTGCCCTGGGCAGGAACCGACAATGGGGACCGCGTGTGCTGGCTCACTGACAGGAAGCCGGACGAGTGGACGGTCGTCTGCTGGAATCCGCGAGGCTGGTACTACGACGCGCATCCTGTGGGTGCGGTCGAGTTGCTGGTCGGCTTGGCGGGACACATCAGCACCAACGTCTTTCCTGATGCCGCTGAGTTTGCCGAAGAGGACTGATTCGCTGCTCATCGGGCGTCGTCTCCGGTCTCGTCGCCCGCACCAACTCCAGCCACCCCACCCGCCTCGGCTGCCGCACGGTTGCTCGCGACGGCATCGCATTGGCCACCGAGGGCCACTGAGTCGGACGCGCTCGCCGATCAAGCTCCGGCGCGACGGCTGTTCCCGCAGTTTGATCACGGCAGCGGGTTTTCCGGTCCTCGCTCACCAATCCCGGGTGGCGATCAGCTTCTCTGCATCCGCGTCCGTGAACCCGTAGGCCGACGCGACAAACCAGAAGTCCTCAGCGATCTCCTCCCGCGCAACCGTCTCGATCTCACTTCCGGCTGCCTCGAACTCCGCCTCCAGCAGGTTGAACTCCTCTGTCGCGGCCTGGGTGAGTGCGTACAGGGCCGACAGATCCGACGGCTGCTCAGACTCGACCCACTCGCACAGCCGCAACAGGATCGCCCTCCCGCCGCGAGGCAGCAACATGCCGAAGCCCGGCCAGCACGGCGCGGACATGGCCCGCCAGCGCGGCTTCCTGACGGGCTCCTGAACTTCCCACCGGCGGGTCAAGGCCGGATCTGGGGACCACACCCCTCCTCGTGGACGACGCCACCAGCCGGTGAGCGGACGATCATCGCTTCGTCGCGTCCACGGGAGGACCCATGACCGTTCAGCCGGTCACTACCACCCTGAACCTGACGGCCGACCGGTCGTGGCTGGACAGCCTGCACGGCACGGACTCGGTCGACTCGATGCCCCTCGACATGAGCACGTTCGCGTCCGGCACGCACTACAAGCCGTCGACCGACACGAGCATTCCCTACAGCCGGTTCCTGTCCGGCATCCCCGTCGGCAAGATCACCGCCAGCGGCCTCTACGGCCTGTACTCCACGGGCGCCTCCGACGGCCGCGAGAAGCTGGCCAGTTTCGCGTTCGCGGAGGTGCTGTTCGGGCCGGGGCAGACGAAGGTCCCGGCCGCGCTGCTGTGGCACGGCTCGGTGCGCACAGCGAAGCTCCCTGTGCCCGTCGTCCCGGTCCCCCCGTCCGCCACCTGCCAGATCCGGTTCCAGTACAAGAGGTCCGCCTCGCTCATCGGGAAGGCCTGATCCGGAGTGGTCAACTGGCGATGGGCGATCCGAGCGCGTTGGGTCTCCAGGTCCACCGGCACGTACACGAGGTCGCAGGACGCGCCTACAGACTCCACCAACCAACGGATGGCGGACCTCTCGTCACGAGACCAGCATCCGAAATCCAGGACCACGTTGGTTCCAAGCCTCAGCGCCTCCAGGGCAAGCGAGAGCAGCCGTCCTTCCAGGACATCGCGCTTCCCGTCCGCCTCCGGCTCACCGAACAGCGGAATCATCCACTCATCAGGCGTCAGCCGAAGCGCATTGTGCTCCTTGGTCAGATGCCGAGCCCTTGTGGTCTTTCGCCCCTGGCAGGCCGACTGTCAGAAACAACGTGGTCACACCCGGATCGTTCATGGAAACCACAGGGAGGACGACCGCTTTCTCTGCCGAGATCGCCAGGCCCGCGTCGCGGCCCCCGGCAAGGACCGGGTCGCCATCATTGCTGACCGTCGCCGCGTTGAAGGAGCGATGCACTGACGAACCAGAGCTCAGGAACAAGGAGTTGCGGGCGACGGATGCGGCGTGGGCGGTGGCCCGGCTGACCGAGGCGCTTGGAGACCCGTTGCCGCGTTGCAGGCCGTTAGCCTGTCGGTATGTCAGAGCGTGTCATGCCCGGTCGCACGGACGGCCTGATCACCCTGGGTGCCGCGGACACTCTGTGGGTCGATTTGACGGCCGACAGTGCTGTGCCGACGGCTTCTGGAGCATTCACCTGCTCTCCTGCCCATGCCCGGGTGGGGTACGTCCTGCTCGGCGGCCATGTGGTGGCGACGGTGAGGGCGAGCGGCGGTCAGTGGAGTGTTGTGGAGGTTGAGGTGCGCCGGGCGGCCGCGGAACTGAACGCGATTGGGATGGATGAGCAGGACCTGGTCCGCATCGGTCCGTTTCGCGGGGCGCCGAGGCAGGAGTGCAACGAGGGAACGCCGCTGCGTTGGCGCCAGCGCATCATGGGGGAACTGCAGGAGCTGGGCGGCCCCGAGCGGGCAGCACGACGTGAAGTGGGCCGGCCGTACCATCTGGCGGGGATCGACTGGCGACAGATCCTCGTGGAGCAGACCCGCGACGGGACGCAGCGGACGTGGTGGCTGCCGCGCGCTGTGGTCAGGCTGCTGGATGCGGCCGAGCACACCGAAACGCAGTGGGTTCAAGCCGCGCGGACCCGCCAGGCAAGCGCAGCCGTCACCGAGCCGCCCTCCCACCCACGGCAGGCCCGAGCCGCCGACGGTCGGCAGACGACGAGCCCCGAGGGCCCCACCGCCTCACTGCGCCCGTACAACGCAGAGCTGGAAGGCCAGCTGTACTCGGTGCTCAGCAGGAAGCCCGGTACCTCCCACAGGGTGGCTGGGTGGGCGTGCGCCGTCTGCCGCACTGCGCCCGCCGCCGTCCTCGACCACTGCCACGAACACGGCTACATCCGCGCCCCCGTCTGCCAGTCCTGCAACACACTAGAACGCCCCGACCACCTGTACAGCAACGACATCCGCGTGGCGAACCGCTACACACGCCTCTTCCACACCGACACCGACGACTGGCTCCGCCACTGGCACCGCTGCCCCGGCTGCCGCGCACGCACCACCCTGCCCCTGCCGCACCTCGCCGCATGGACCGCCCACATAGCCTGCCGATCGCTGCGCCCGACCCACCGCGCCCCCCGCGGGCGCAAGCCCTGCGGCGTCCTGCGCGTGTCCTGGACGGGCAGTCAGAACGCGCCCCGTTCCTGCCTGCTCACTGTCGCCGTCGACTTCTGCCCCTCCGGCGAGCACCGTGTCCTGGCACGAGTCCCCTACCGCGAAGCCGCCGAGCGGTTTCGTGTCTGGTTGGCCCAGACGGCCCCCGCCGTGGCCACCGCGGCCGGTCCAGACCGCTTGGACGGCCTCCCCGCCCAGTCCCGGCCAGTCATCGCGGACACCAGCGGCGAGGGCCTAGCACTGTTCTGAGCGAGCACCGGGAGACCTGACACCCCAACGTCCCCTCGCAGCTGCCGGCCCCCGACATCGTCACCCCACACGCCCCAGCGAAATGCCCCAGGCGGCCACCAAGCTCCCCCTGCCGCGACGAGCGCGGCGGCCAAGGTGAGACTGCCGCACGATCGGGTGCACGCGGTGCGCAGTCGGCCTTGTGGCGGAGACGGGGCTCATTGACGTGCTCCCTGGCCTAAAGTCCAGGGATTCCGGCCTGGGTCGTCTGACCCTTCCGGGGGCTTCCTGCTTCAACGCGCTGTGCCGGGACTTTCGTCCTGGTCTTACCGGCGCTCCACGAGGCGTTTAGCGTCTCCGCCCGTCCGGCGGCGCCCGTGAGATCCGCTACCGGCTTGACGCCGAACTCGTCGAAAATGCCGACTCTGCTCTGCTGGACGGCACCGAAGGCGGTGAGGACAACGGCGGCACTGGCGGCCCGCGTTTGGCGGCCGCTGAGTGGCAGTCCGTGCCCACGACCGGCGCCACCGGATCGTTCTCGGCCGCCCCGGCAGCCGGTCGGCACCGGAGACGGCCGTACCGTCGTCGCCACCACCGACGCGGACGGCGCCCAGGTACTGGTCGTGCTGGCGGCGGACGGCACGAAGACGGTCGTACCCGCCGTGGACCCGCAGACCGGCGAGAAGATGCCGACGGGCTCCGATCACTACTCGACCGTACGCTCGGCCTCCGGCCGCTATGTGGTGTTCGGCGACAGCGGGCGCGGAGAGGAGGACCGGCAGTACGTCGGCGATCTGGACGCCTCCGGCGGGCCGAAGGTGGTCCGGGTCCGTCAGGGCCAGGGCGGGCTCGCAGTGTGGGGCACCAAACTGTGGATGCCCAGTGACACGGAAACGGACGGCACGCTCCAGGCCGTCGACCTCAAGTCCGGCGCGACGACGGACACGGAGCAGATCACCGGCGGCTGTCTGCCGCAAGAGCTGCAGGCCGTCGGGCCCTGGGTGTACTGGGACTGCTACCCCTCAGGGACCGTCAGCTCCGACGGCCACGGCGTCTACAACACGCAGACCCAGCAGTGGTCGTGGGCCCCGCGCGGCACCCTCGGCGACGGCTATGTGGTCACGTACGACTGGGACCGCGGCCGACTCAACCTCACCCCGATTGGGGACAGGCCGCGCATCATCGAGGCGTTCACCTCCCAGTACAGCAGCCCGCTCGTGGAGGCCGACCGCTTCGGCGGCGCCATCGCGTACGCGAAGGAGCAGAACGCCCGGATCACCGTGCTCGACTCGGGCGTCGACACCTCCCCTGTTGCCGAGATCGAGTCGCAGGTCGAGCAGTCCGTGAACCTCGCATCGGCGACCGACGCCGTGTGGGATGCCGACTGGCAGCTGTCCAAGCCGGTAACCGGCGCCCAGGTGACGATCCGGAACAAGGCCGGGCACACAGTGTTCACCGGGCCGGCCAAGGAGTACGCCGCCGCCGTCGCCTTCTCGTGGGACGGCCGGAACAGCAACCGCCGGTACGTCAACGCCGGCACCTACACCTGGGAGCTCACCGGCACGCCTGCGGACGGCAGCGGCGCAGCACTGAAGGTCACGGGCACGATCGAGCTCACCAAGCCTACGAAGACGGCCGCCGGCCGAGGCACGGACAAGAGCATCTCCTAGCCGGGCGGAGCGGCACTGACGCATGTCGCACGCCTCCCTCGACGAGCAGCAGAAGGAGCTGCCGTACAGGTTGGCGTACCCGGCGAAAACAGCCCCTCCGGAAGATGCCGGAGGGGCTGTGTGCCTGGTAGGACTTTGTGATTCCGCTTTTCAGGCAGCCGTCGTCGATGAAAGGACGCCCTCGGGGTCGTCGATGCCCGCGGCTTCGACGAGGGCGACACCCGCAAAGAGCGGAAGGGCCGCCGCCCTTCTGGTAATTCCCACTGGGAGGCCGCGCGGGCATCGGCCAGGACGTCTCCGTCCTTGGTGCGGCCGCCGTTCTCGGTCGCAGTGCGGTACACCCCGTCTCCTTCGAGCCGACCGACGAGAGGCAGGCCGCCGACAGCCCCCGCTCCATCTCGGTGCTGGAGGAGAAGGTCAAGGTCCGTGGCCCGGTAGGCCGTCCGCGTACCCGGCCCGATGCCGTGGCCGGCGATAACGCGTATTCTTCTCGCGCCAACCTGCGCAGGCGCCGCATCCGGGCGGTCATCCCGGAGAAGAGTTGGCCGTGCGCCGACCGGCTACATCAAATCAGACGGTCTTTTGGTCGGGCTCGAGCACGACCTCCGGACCGGCAGCCGAGGTGCGGACCTAACCATGCGCCGACGGTGACTGGGCGGCCCCGGGCCGGTACTCGGCCGGGGCCGCATGCTGCCTTGTTCTGCCGTGCCTGCCCGCGGTCAGGTTGCCGGTGACGATTGTTCAACGGGCGCCGCCGTCGGGGTGCAGGACGACCTTGGTCCATCCGTTGTCACGGGCGTCGAAGTGCTGGTAGGCCTCGGCGGCCCGGTCCAGCGGGAGCTCGTGGGAGACGATCCAGGACGGTGTGGCCTTGCTCTGCTGGATCAGGTTGCACAGCTGGCGGTTGTAGGCCTTGATGTTGGCCTGCCCGTTGCCGACCGACTGACCCTTGAACCAGAACAGGCCGTAGTCGAAGGCGAATTCACCGTGCTGGTACAGCTTGTCAGGGCTGCCGGGGTCCTGGGGGATGAAGATGCCGACCACGCCGATGGTGCCGGTGAACTTCACCGACTCCACCAGGTTGTTCAGCGTCATGTTGGGGTGTTCATGGCCCTGGGGGTCGTGGGCCTGGTAGCCCACGCACTCACAGCCCCGGTCCGCCCCGAGTCCGTTTGTGTGCTCGTTGACCTGGTCGACAGGCGAGGTCTTGGAGTCGTCGATGGGAATTGCCCCGATCTGCTCGGCCAGTACGAGGCGGTCCGGGTGGCGGTCCACGACCATGACCTTGGATGCGCTCTTGAGGTTCGCCGACAGTGCGGCCATCAGGCCGACCGGGCCGGCACCGTAGATCACCACGGTGTCGCCGGGCTGTACCCTGGCGAGTTCCGTGCAGTGCCAACCGGTGGGGAAGACGTCGGAGAGCATCACGTAGTCGGTCTGCCGCTCCCGGGCCTCTTCCGGCAGGACCAGACAGTTGTGGTCACCGTAGGGCACGCGCAGCAGCTCAGCCTGCCCGCCGCTGTACGGGCCCATGTCGGCGAAGCCGTAGGCGGCACCGGCCGTCTTCGGATTGTCGGCAGTGGTCAGGCAGAACGCGGTCAGCCCCTGCTCGCAGTTCCGGCAGAAACCGCAGCTGATGTTGAACGGCAAGCAGACCAGATCCCCGACCCTGACCCTGTCGACTCCGGCGCCGACCTCGGTCACCTCCCCCAGGTTCTCGTGTCCGAAGATCCGTCCCTGCTCGAAGTCAGTGCGGCCCTCATACATGTGCAGATCCGAACCGCAGATGTTGGTGCTGGTGATCCTCACCAGCACATCGGTGGGCCGTTCGATGCGCGCGTCGGGGACATCCTTCACACTGACGGTGCGCGGCCCGTCATAGACAACAGCCTTCATGGCTTCCCCTTCGATTGCTTCACCACACGGTGGCCGGCATCAGGAGCTGCGCAAGGAGATCAGGTCACTCTGGACGACTCAGGCGACGGGAACCGGCACGCGGGCTCGTCCCACGCAGGTGCGAGAACAATCCCGCGCTCCGCTGGGCCCTCGGCCTTCGGTGACCACTACCGCACCACCGCTCCTCCACCCTCCCACCTCCATCAGGCGTGTCAAGCCGTGGTCGGGAAGTGCCTGTGGAGCCTGTCCGTGGGAGACCTGGGTCCCAGGAGAATGGGCCAACCGGCTGTTTGCAGGAGATCTCCGACCCAGATCATCGAGGCGCGGAGTTCGAGGCCGGCGAGGTAGCTTTCGGGTGTCTTGTCGGAGCGTGTAGCGATGCCGCGCCAGTCCTTCAGACGGTTGATCAGTCGCTCGACGGTGTTGCGGTCACGGTGAGGATCGGCGTCGTAAGTGACGGGACGGCCGCCCCGGCTGCCCTCGTCCCGCGGCGCCGACGGCCCCGTAGTCCATCTGCTCCAGCTTGTCGAGGGCCACCGACGATCTTGAAAACCGTCGTGGCGCGAGTCATCGTGGGTGCGCGCGGCAGGGCCGGGCCCGTAGCGTGGCCGCATGCCGAAACCTCAGCACATCGTGCACATCACCGAGCGCTCTCTATGGGAGACGGCCCGT
>NZ_JBIVPK010000101.1:0-11233 GCF_044754605.1 Streptomyces sp. NPDC093064 | reverse complement strand
GCTTCCCGGGCGACGTCGACTCGCCCGAGGACTTGTGGCGCCTGGTCAGCGAGGGTACGGACGCCATCTCCGACTTCCCGGCCAACCGCGGCTGGGACGTCGACTCCCTGTACGACCCGGACCCCGAGCACACCGGCACCTCGTACACCCGCTCCGGCGGATTCCTGCACGACGCCGCGGAGTTCGACGCCGACTTCTTCGGCATGAGCCCGCGAGAGGCGATGGCCACCGACTCGCAGCAGCGTCTGCTGCTGGAGACCTCCTGGGAGGCGATCGAGCGGGCCGGTATCAACCCGCACACCCTGCGCGGCAGCACGACCGGTGTGTTCGCGGGCGTCATGTACCACGACTACGGCAACCTGCTGGGCGGCGAGGAGTTCGAGGGCTTCCAGGGCAGCAGCGCGGGCAGCGTCGCTTCCGGCCGGGTCTCGTACACCTTCGGCTTCGAGGGTCCGGCCGTCACCGTCGACACCGCCTGCTCCTCCTCCCTGGTGGCCCTGCACTGGGCCGCCCAGGCACTGCGGTCCGGCGAGTGTTCACTCGCCCTGGCGGGCGGTGTGACCGTGATGTCGACGCCCACCGCGTTCGTCGAGTTCTCCCGCCAGCGGGGTCTGTCGCCCGACGGCCGGTGCAAGGCGTTCTCGGACTCGGCGGACGGTGTCGGCTGGTCCGAGGGTGTCGGCATGCTCCTCCTGGAGCGGCAGTCCGATGCGATTCGCAACGGCCACCGTGTTCTCGCCGTGGTCCGTGGCTCCGCCGTCAACCAGGACGGTGCGTCCAACGGCCTCACCGCCCCCAACGGGCCGTCCCAGCAGCGGGTGATCCGCCAGTCACTCGCCAGTGGCGGGCTCTCGACCGGCGACGTGGACGTCGTCGAGGCGCACGGTACGGGTACGACGCTGGGTGACCCGATCGAGGCCCAGGCCCTGATCGCCACCTACGGCCAGAACCGCCCGGAGGACCGCCCCCTGCTGCTCGGCTCCGTGAAGTCCAACCTGGGCCACACGCAGGCCGCGGCCGGTGTCGCCGGTGTCATCAAGATGGTCATGGCGATGCGGCACGGCGTACTGCCCCGCACCCTCAACATCACCGAGCCGTCCTCGCACGTCGACTGGACCGCCGGTGCCGTCGAGTTGCTCACCGAGCAGACCGAGTGGCCCGAGACGGAGCGGGTGCGCCGCGCCGGTGTCTCCTCCTTCGGCATCAGCGGTACGAACGCCCACGTCATCCTGGAGCAGCCGGCGAAGGTGATCCAGGGCACGGTGGTCGCCGCTTCGGTGCCGGAGGCGGACGCGGTGGAGCCCTCGGTGGTGCCGTGGGTGCTGTCCGGCAGGTCGCCGGAGGCGCTGCGTGACCAGGCCGCCCGCCTGCTCACGCACGTCCGGCTGACGCCCGGACTGCGTCCCGCCGACGTGGCGCTCTCCCTCGCGACCCAGCGTTCCCTGTTCGCCCACCGCGGCGTGGTGCTGGCCACCGAGCACGAGGAGACGGTGCACGCCCTGGCCGCCCTCGCGTCCGGTGAACCCCACCCCTCCGTCGCCACCGGAACCCCCACGTCGGGCCGTCGTGCGGCGCTGTTCTCGGGTCAGGGATCCCAGCGGCTCGGCATGGGCCGTGAGTTGTATGGACGGTTCCCGGCGTTCGCTGAGGCTCTGGATGCCGTTCTCGCCGTCTTGGACGGTGAGTTGGGTGGTTCGCTGCGGGAGGTGATGTGGGGTGAGGACGCCGGTCTGCTGAACGAGACGGGGTGGACTCAGCCCGCCCTGTTCGCCGTCGAAGTCGCCCTCTACCGCCTCGTCGAGTCCTTTGGAGTGACGCCAGACTTCGTGGCTGGACACTCCATCGGTGAGATAGCCGCCGCGCACGTCGCCGGGGTCTTCTCGCTGGAGGACGCGGCGCGTCTGGTGGCTGCTCGTGGTCGTCTGATGCAGGCGCTGCCGGCCGATGGTGCGATGGTGGCCGTCCAGGCCACCGAGGACGAGGTCACCACGCATCTCACCGACGGGGTGTCGATTGCCGCGCTCAACGGACCTACGTCCGTGGTCGTTTCGGGCGCCGAAGGCGCCGTGCTGGAGCTGGCCGCGCGATTCGAGTCGGAGGGCCGGAAGACGACCCGGCTGTGTGTGTCCCACGCCTTCCACTCGCCCCTGATGGATCCGATGCTGGACGAGTTCCGCACGGTGGCGGAGGAGTTGTCGTACGCCACCCCGGTGATCCCGGTGGTGTCGAACCTGACCGGTTCCCTGGCCACGGCCGAGGAGCTGTGCTCGCCCGAGTACTGGGTGCGCCACGTCCGTGAGGCGGTCCGCTTCGCCGACGGGATGGCCACGCTCCAGGAGCAGGGTGTGACGACGTTCCTGGAGCTGGGTCCGGACGGGGTCCTCTCCGCGATGGCGCAGGAGTCGCTGACCGGCGGCGAAGCCGTCACGATCCCGCTGCTGCGCAAGAACACGGCCGAGGAGCGCGCGGCCCTGGCCGCCCTCGGCCGGCTGCACGCCACCGGCACCCGCGTCGACTGGGCCGGGTTCCTGGCCCCCACCGGCGCCGGCCCCCTCGAACTGCCGACCTACGCCTTCCAGCACCGGCCCTTCTGGCCCGCCGCCAAGCGCGACGCCACGGACGTCAACTCCGTCGGCATCAGCGCGGCAGCCCACCCGCTGCTGAACGCGGTCGTCGAACTCGCCGAGGGCGAGGACCTGGTCTTCACCGGGCGCCTGTCGCTGCACTCGCACCCGTGGCTGGCCGACCACGCCGTCCACGGCACCGTCCTGCTGCCGGGCACGGCCCTCCTGGAGATGGCGGTCCGCGCGGGCGACGAGGTCGGCTGCGACCACGTCGAGGAACTGACCCTGGCCGCCCCGCTGGTGCTCTCCGCCCAGGGCGCGGTCCGCACCCAGGTGCGGGTGGGCGTCGCGGACGCCGCCGGACGCCGTACCGTCACGGTCCACTCGCGCCCGGAGCAGTCCACCGACGCCCCCTGGACCCAGCACGCCACCGGCGTCCTCGCCACCGGGCTCCCGACGGCCGCCGCGCCGTTCGACGCCACGGTGTGGCCGCCGGCGAACACCGAGCCCGTCGACCTGACCGGCTTCTACGAGGCACGCGAGGCCGAGGGCTTCGCCTACGGTCCCACCTTCCAGGGCCTGCGGGCCGCCTGGCGCCGCGGCGACGAGGTGTTCGCGGAGATCGCGCTGCCGGACGGCGCACAGAAGGAAGCCGAGAGCTTCGGCCTCCACCCGGCGCTGCTCGACGCCGGCCTGCACGCCGCCTGGCTCGCGGCCCCGGCCGGTGACGGCACGAGCGGCAGCGTTCCGTTCTCCTGGAACGGCGTCTCGCTGCTCGCCTTTGGCGCCTCGTCCGTCCGTGTCCGGCTCGGCCGCGACACCGACGGCACGCTGACACTGGCCGTCGCCGACACCACCGGCGCCCCCGTGGCCGTCGTCCGGGCGCTCACCATGCGCGCCGTGTCCGCGGAGGCGCTCGGCTCCGCCGCGGCACTCGTCCGCGACTCCCTGTTCCGCCTCGACTGGACCCCGGTCACCGGAACCGCGGCCACTCCGGCGGAGACCGCGGAGCCGACGGCGGAGATCGTCGGTGAGGACCCCTTCGGGCTCGTCGAGAGCCTGCGGGCGGTCGGCACCGAGATCGGCCGGCGCCCGTCCCTGACGGGCGGCGCCGAGCTGCCCGACCTGGTGCTGCTGCCCGTCGCCGCCCAGGAGCACGAGGAGGGGGCCGACACCCCGGCCGACACCTTGGTCGACACCCCGGCCGTCACCCACGCCCTCACTCGGCACGTGCTGGAACTGGTGCGGACCCGCCTGGAGGACGAGCGTCACGCCGCCACGAGGTTCGTCTTCGTGACCCGGGGCGCGACCACCGGCCACGACCTGGCCGCCGCCGCGGTCTGGGGTCTGGTGCGCTCGGCCCAGTCCGAGAACCCGGGCTGCTTCGGCCTGATCGACCTCGATCCCGAGACCACCCGTCCGCTCCCGCTCGCCGCCCTCCTGGGCGACGAGCCGCAGCTCGTCGTGCGCGGCGACGAACTCCGCGCCGCCCGTCTGGTCCGTCGTCCCGCTCCCGCGACCGATGCGGTTTCGGTGTTCGGTGGGGAGGGTGCGGTGCTGGTGACGGGTGGTACCGGTGGTCTGGGTGCTGTGCTGGCGCGTCATCTGGTGGCCGGGCACGGGGTGCGTGATCTGGTTCTGGTCAGTCGTCGTGGTGGTGAGGCCGCGGGTGCGGCCGAGTTGGTGGCGGAGTTGGCGGAGTCGGGTGCGCGGGTCACGGTCGTGGCGTGTGATGTGACGGATCGTGCGGCGGTGGCCGAGTTGGTGGCCGCGCATTCGGTGTCGGCGGTGGTGCACTCCGCCGGTGTGCTGGACGACGGCATGGTCGCCTCCCTCACCCCGGAGCGGCTGTCGGGTGTGCTGCGTCCGAAGGTGGACGCGGCCTGGAACCTGCACGAGGCAACGCGCGGTCTGGATCTGGACGCGTTCGTGGTGTTCTCGTCGGTCGCGGGTGTCTTCGGTAACCCGGGTCAGGCCAACTACGCGGCGGGCAATGCCTTCCTGGACGGCTTGATGGAACACCGCCGGGCCGCGGGTCTGCCGGGTCTGTCGCTGGCCTGGGGGCCCTGGGAGCAGACCGGCGCCGGCGGCATGACCGGCACGCTCTCCGACGCGGAACTCGAGCGGCTCGCGGCCTCCGGCGTGCCCCCGCTCGCCGTCGAGCAGGGTCTGGCCCTCTTCGATGCCGCGCTGTCCACCGACGACGCCGCGCTCGTGCCCGTCCGGCTCGACCTGCCCGCCCTGCGCGGTCAGGGCGATGTGCCGCCGCTGCTCCGTTCGCTGATCCGGGGCCGCTCGCGCCGTGCGGCGGTCGCGGGCTCGGCGACGGCGACCGGTCTGCGCGACCGGCTCGCCGTCCTGGACGCGGTCGAACGGCGGGAAGTGCTCGTGGACCTCGTCCGCGGCCAGGTCGCCCTGGTGCTCGGCCACGCCGACGCCACGGCCGTCCACCCCACGCGCGCCTTCCGGGACCTCGGCTTCGACTCGCTCACCTCGGTCGAACTGCGCAACCGCCTGAAGACGGTCACCGGACTGCGCCTGCCCGCCACGATGGTGTTCGACTATCCGACCGTCGAGGTCCTGGTCGACTTCCTCCTGGACGAACTCCTCGGCACCGAAGCCGACATGCAGCTCGTGCAGCGCGGCACCGCGGCTGTGGCGGACGACCCGATCGTCATCGTGGGCATGGCCTGCCGCTACCCGGGCGGGGTGGCCTCGCCCGAGGACCTGTGGCGCCTGGTCACCGAAGGCACGGACGCCATCAGCGCCTTCCCGGTCAACCGCGGCTGGGACGTGGAGAACCTGTACCACCCGGACCCCGACCATCCCGGCACCGCGTACACCCGTTCCGGTGGGTTCCTGCACGAGGCGGGGGAGTTCGACCCGGGCTTCTTCGGGATGAGCCCGCGTGAGGCGCTGGCGACGGATTCGCAGCAGCGGTTGCTGCTGGAGGCGTCGTGGGAGGCGATCGAGCGGGCCGGTATCGATCCGGTCGGTCTGCGGGGCAGTGCGACCGGTGTGTTCGCCGGTGTGATGTACAGCGACTACAGCGCGATGCTGGCGAGCCCCGAGTTCGAGGGCTTCCAAGGCAGTGGCAGCTCGCCGAGCGTGGCCTCCGGCCGTGTCTCGTACACCTTCGGTTTCGAGGGGCCGGCGGTGACGGTGGACACCGCGTGTTCGTCGTCGCTGGTGGCGATGCACTGGGCGATGCAGGCGCTGAGCTCGGGTGAGATCTCGCTCGCGCTGGCCGGTGGTGTGACCGTGATGTCGACACCGGGAGTCTTCGTGGACTTCGCGCGGCAGCGGGGTCTGTCGCCCGACGGGCGGTGCAAGGCGTTCTCGGACTCGGCGGACGGTGTCGGCTGGTCCGAGGGTGTGGGCATGCTGGTGCTTGAGCGGCAGTCGGACGCGATCCGCAACGGGCACGAGATCCTCGCGGTCGTCCGTGGCTCCGCCGTCAACCAGGACGGCGCCTCCAACGGCCTCACCGCCCCCAACGGGCCCTCGCAGCAGCGCGTCATCCGCCAGGCCCTTGCCAGCGGTGGACTCTCGACCGGTGACGTGGACGTCGTCGAGGCGCACGGCACCGGTACGACGCTGGGTGACCCGATCGAGGCGCAGGCGCTGCTGGCGACCTACGGCCGTGACCGCGACCCGGAGCACCCGCTGCTGCTGGGCTCGGTGAAGTCGAACATCGGTCACACGCAGGCCGCGGCCGGCGTCGCCGGTGTCATCAAGATGGTCATGGCGATGCGCCACGGCGTGCTGCCGCGCACCCTGCACGTCGACGTCCCGTCCTCGCACGTCGACTGGACCGAGGGCGCGGTCGAACTGCTCGCTGAGCAGACCGCGTGGCCCGAGACGGAGCACGTGCGTCGTGTAGGTGTGTCGTCCTTCGGCATCAGCGGTACGAACGCCCACGTGATCCTGGAGCAGCCGGCGAAGGTGATCCAGGGCACGGTGGCTGGTGCTTCGGCACCGGAGCGGGATGTGGTGGAGCCCTCCGTGGTGCCCTGGGTGCTGTCCGGCAAGACGCCGGAGGCGCTGCGCAGCCAGGCGGCGAAGCTGCTCGCTTCGGTGGAGGCACACCTCGACCGTCCGCTCGTGGACGTCGGTTCCTCCCTCGTCACCGCCCGGTCGCTGTTCGAGCACCGCGCGGTCGTCCTCGCCACCGACGTGGACACCTCGGCCCGCGCCCTGGCGGCCCTCGCGGTGGGCGAGCCCGACTCCGCAGCCATGTCGGGTCCGGCCCGCACAGGCCGCTCGGCGGCGCTGTTCTCGGGTCAGGGGTCGCAGCGGCTCGGGATGGGTCGTGAGTTGTATGGTCGGTTCCCGGTGTTCGCTGAGGCTCTGGACGCCGTTCTGGCGGTGCTGGATGGTGAGTTGGGTGGTTCGCTGCGGGTGGTGATGTGGGGTGAGGACGCCGGTCTGCTGAATGAGACGGGGTGGACTCAGCCCGCCCTGTTCGCCGTTGAAGTCGCGCTCTACCGCCTCGTCGAGTCCTTCGGAGTGAGGCCGGACTTCGTGGCCGGTCACTCGATCGGTGAGATAGCCGCCGCGCATGTCGCCGGGGTGTTCACCCTTCAGGACGCCGCCCGTCTGGTGGCTGCTCGTGGTCGTCTGATGCAGGCGCTGCCGGCCGGTGGCGCGATGGTGGCCGTCCAGGCCACCGAGGACGAGATCGCCCCGTACCTCAGCGATGAGGTGTCGGTCGCCGCCGTCAACGGGCCTACGTCGGTGGTCGTCTCGGGTGAGGAAGGCGCCGTACTGGAGGTTGCGGCGCGGTTCGAGGCGGAGGGCCGCAAGGCGACGATGCTGCGGGTGTCGCACGCGTTCCACTCGCCGCTGATGGACCCGATGCTGGACGAGTTCCGGGCGGTGGCCGAGGGGTTGTCGTACGCGGCGCCTGTGATTCCGGCGGCGTCGAACCTGACCGGCACTCTCGCCACGGCCGAGGAGTTGTGCTCGGCCGAGTACTGGGTGCGTCATGTCCGTGAGGCGGTCCGCTTCGCCGACGGGGTGACCACGCTCGAGGAACAGGGTGTGACGACGTTCCTGGAGCTGGGTCCGGACGGTGTCCTCTCCGCGATGGCGCAGGAGTCGCTGACCGGCGACGAGGCCGTCACCGTCCCGGTCCTGCGCAAGGACCGTGACGAGGAGGCCACCGCGGTCGCCGCGCTCGCCCGCCTGCACACCAGCGGACTGCGGATCGACTGGTCCGCCCTGTTCGCCGGTACCGGTGCGGGCCGCGCGGAACTGCCGACGTACGCGTTCCAGCACCAGTGGTTCTGGCCCGCGGCCCCGCTCGGCGGCGGCGATGTCCGCGCCGCCGGTCTCGGCTCCGCCGAGCACCCGCTGCTCGGCGCCGCCGTCGAACTCGCCGCGGCCGAGGGCGTGCTGTTCACCGGCCGCCTGGCACTGCACTCCCACCCCTGGCTCGCCGACCACGCCGTCGACGGCACCGTCCTGCTGCCGGGCACGGCCCTCCTGGAGATGGTGGTCCGCGCCGGCGACGAGGTCGGCAGCGACCGGGTCGAGGAACTGACCATCACCGCGCCGCTGGTCCTGCCCGAGCGGGGCGCCGTTCAGGTCCAGGTCGCCGTCGAGGCACCCGACGCCGCCGGCCGCCGCGTCGTGGGCGTGTACGCACGTCCCGAGGGCGCCGGCGACACCGCCTGGTCGCAGCACGCCGCCGGTGCGCTGGCTCCCGCCGGCAGCGGTCCGGCCCCCGCCGTCCTTGATACCACCGTCTGGCCGCCCGAGGGCGCCGAGGCCGTCGACGCCGACGGGTGCTACGAGGAGTTCGCCGAGGCCGGATTCGCGTACGGACCGGTCTTCCAGGGTCTGCGCGCGGCCTGGCGCCGCGGTGACGAGTGGTTCGCCGAGGTGGCTCTGCCGGAGGGCACCGAGAACACGGCCGCCGGCTTCGGTCTGCACCCGGCCCTGTTCGACTCCGCGCTGCACGCCCTGCTGCTGGCCCCGGCCGCCGACGGCGGCACGGCCGGACTGCCGTTCTCCTGGACGGACGTCTCGCTGCACGCCTCCGGCGCCACCGTGCTCCGCGTCCGACTGACGCCGACCGGCGACCGGACGCTGTCCGTCAGCGCCGTGGACCCGTCCGGCACGCCGGTCGTCTCGGTGGGCTCCCTGGTCACCCGGAGCGTCACCGGACTCGACACCACGGGTACCGACACGCTGCTGCGTGACGCGTTCTTCGGCGTCGAGTGGACCCCCGCCCAGGGATCCGAGGCGGCCCCCGCGACCGTCGCGCTCCTGGGTACGGACGGCGACCCGCTCGGGCTCGCCGCCGCGCTCACCGGCGCCGGCACGACCGTGCAGACCTACACGGACGTCGCCGCCCTGGTGGCCGCGACGGTCGCCGCGGACCGGCCCGGGCCGGACGTGGTCGTCCTCGGTGTCGCCTCGCACGACGACGAGCCGGCCTCCGACGCGGCACACCGGCTCGCCGCCGCTGCGTTGGACACCGTCCAGAGCCGGCTGTCCGACGACCGGCTCGCCGGTGCCCGCCTCGTCCTCGTGACGCGTGGCGTGGTCGACACCCGGGATGCCGGCGCCGCGGCCGTCCACGGTCTGGTCCGTGCGGCCCAGACCGAGAACCCCGGCGCCTTCGGCCTCGTCGACCTGGACGGGACCCCCGAGTCGGCCGCCGCCCTCGCCGCGGCGCTCGGCTCCGCCGAACCGCAGCTCGCGCTGCGCGCCGGCCGGCCGCACGCCGCCCGGCTCGCCCGGCTGGCCCGTCCCGCCGACGCCGCCGCGCCCACCGCGTGGCAGGCCGACGGCACGGTCCTGATCACCGGCGGCACCGGCGGCCTCGGCGCCCAGTTCGCCCGACACCTCGTCGACGCCTACGGGGTCCGCAACCTGCTGCTGGTCAGCAGGCGCGGCGGTGACGCCCCCGGCACCACGGAACTCGTCGCCGAACTCATCGCGCACGGCGCCGATGTGACGGTCCAGGCCTGCGACGTCGCCGACCCGGACGCCGTGAACGCCCTGGTCGCCGGGGTCCCGGCGGCGCACCCGCTCACCGCGGTCGTGCACACGGCGGGCGTCCTCGACGACAGTGTCGTCGGCTCCCTCACCGGGGAGCGGCTCGCCCGGGTGCTGCGCCCGAAGGTGGACGCGGCCTGGAACCTGCACGAGGCCACCCGCGACCTGGACCTGGACGCGTTCGTCGTGTTCTCGTCCGTGGCGGGCGTCTTCGGCGGCGCAGGACAGGCCAACTACGCGGCCGGCAACGCTTTCCTGGACGCGCTCATGGAGCACCGCCGCACGGCCGGCCTGCCGGGCCTGTCGCTGGCCTGGGGGCCCTGGAACCAGGCGGGCGGCATGACGGAAACCCTCTCCGACACCGAGGCGGAACGGCTGACGCGGGCCGGGATGCCGCCCCTCGCGGCCGAGCAGGGCTTCGCCCTCTTCGACGCGGCGCTCGCGGCCGACGCCGAGGACACCACCGGCACCGCCCTGGTCGTCCCGGTCCGGCTCGACCTGGCGGCGCTCGCCGCGCGGGGCGAGGTGCCCGCGGTACTCCGCGGTCTCGTCCGGACCCGCACCCGGCGCACGGTCGCGGGCGGAACCGTCACCGCCGACGGGCTCGTGGCACGCCTGACCGCGCTCACGGCCGAGGAACGCCGGGAGGCCCTCCTCGACCTGGTCCGCACCCAGGCGGCCGTGGTCCTCGGACACGCCGACGCCGCGTCGGTGGACACCGCGGCCCAGTTCCGGGACGTCGGCTTCGACTCGCTCACCGCGGTCGAGTTCCGGAACCGGCTGAGCGCGGCCACCGGACTGCGCCTGACCGCGACGCTGGTCTTCGACTACCCGAACGCGGTCACGCTCGCGAACCATCTGCACGACGAACTCTTCGGCGCCGAGACCGAGTCGACGCTCCCGGTGAAGCAGCTGCCCGCCACGACCGACGACCCGATCGTCATCGTGGGCATGGCCTGCCGCTACCCGGGCGGCGTCGCCTCGCCCGAAGACCTGTGGCGACTGGTCCTCGAAGGCACGGACGCCATCACCGATTTCCCGGCCAACCGCGGCTGGGACATCGAGGCGGTCTACGACCCGGACCCCGAGCACCTCGGCACGTCGTACACCCGCTCCGGCGGATTCCTGGAGAACGCCGGGGAGTTCGACCCGGGCTTCTTCGGGATGAGTCCGCGTGAGGCGTTGGCGACGGATTCGCAGCAGCGGTTGCTGCTGGAGGCGTCGTGGGAGGCGATCGAGCGGGCCGGTATCGACCCGGTCGGTCTGCGGGGCAGTGCGACCGGTGTGTTCGCCGGTGTGATGTACAGCGACTACGGCTCCATCCTCGGCGGCAAGGAGTTCGAGGGCCTCCAGGGCCAGGGCAGCGCGGGCAGCGTGGCCTCCGGCCGGGTCTCGTACACCTTCGGCTTCGAGGGTCCGGCGGTCACGGTCGACACCGCGTGCTCGTCGTCGCTGGTGGCGATGCACCTCGCGGCGCAGGCGCTGCGGGCCGGCGAGTGCTCGCTCGCGCTGGCCGGCGGTGTGACGGTCATCTCCACCCCGGGCACCTTCGTCGAGTTCTCCCGCCAGCGGGGTCTGTCGCCCGACGGGCGGTGCAAGGCGTTCTCGGACTCGGCGGACGGTGTCGGCTGGTCCGAGGGCGTGGGCATGCTGGTGCTTGA
>NZ_JBIVPK010000100.1:0-11370 GCF_044754605.1 Streptomyces sp. NPDC093064 | reverse complement strand
CAGGCGAGTACTTCGACGTCCCCAACGGGAACTCCTGTCCTATGGATCTTCACGATCCAATGATCAGGGTGTCCACGATCAAGGGGTAGGGCCCGACCGTGCCCGTCTACAGGCAGGTCAAGACGGTCGAAGGGCCTGGGAAGAGCCACAGCGTTGCGAAAATATGCCAGCCTGACTCCACGAAGAAGCGAGAAAATCGAACTGCTGAGACGAGCTATCTCGGGAAGCTGTTCATCGGGAAGCCGCTCCCTGAGGGCACCCGGTTCACGTTGATCGTGAACGAGACGCCCGCGGCTGACCTGTACGAGTTCGCCTGCGAGCGTGGCCGGACGAGAGAGCCTGTAAGCGCTGAGGTACGTCAGAAGGTGATCGACAGGCTCAACGGGTTGAACCTGCGTGATCAGCGAGACGTCGGCTGGTGTGTAGACCGCCTTGACGTGCTGGTCGAGGCTCGCACGAGTGATCAGGTCGAAGACGAAGCACGACGGCGCCTGACCCCGATGGTCAGAAGCTACCTTGGCCAAGAGCCCTTGGTCGCCGAGGTGGATGAGGTTTTGAAGCGGCTCATCTCAGTTCACATCGGCCGGAAGGCTGCGGAGCTACGGGCGGTACGTCACAGCGTCGAGGACTTCCGTGCCGTGTTCGAGGACGCAGTCCAGCGAGTCACCGGTCAACGTCATGACGGCGGCATGGAGCGGCTCATGACTCTCCAGGAGAAGTTGCGGCCGGCCGGTGTCCTGGCAGAAGAAGCCGATCGACAGCACGAGGCTATGCTCGCGTTCCGCCGGCACCAGCGCAGCAGTCTGGGTGCTGAGAAGCAGCGTCTCGCCGACCTTTCGGACAAGATCTACGCCATCTGCCAAGTCACTGCCATGCAGCGACGTGGCGGCCTGATCGAGGCGGGGGAACCGGCCTATAGGGAAACCGTCCAAGCCGTCTGCCGCTTGCCCGAAGTGGTGTCGAACGAGGTGCCCCTCAGCCATGCGCTCGCTGTCCTGAGTGACATCACGGCTCGCTGCCAGAACAGGTACGAAGATGCCTCATAAGATCGGCAGCCGCGTCGTGCCACCGCCGCACAGGGCATGGGATCCGGATGACTCCGTGGACTTTCACGCCTCTCGCCTCCTGCTGCTCATCCACCTGTGTGGCAAGGAACCAGGTCCATATATCGAGGGTCGAACGAAGTTCGCGAAGCTCGACTTCTTCCTCCGGTATCCAGGGTTTCTTGAGCGCGCGCACGCATCTCTCCCGCAGACCGCAGGACTGAGCCATGCCTTCGTCGCCATGGACGCACACGAGGTCGAAGCACCGATGGTCCGGTATCGGTATGGCCCCTGGGACCACCGCTACCGGCAGTTCCTTTTCTTCCTCACCGCCCGCAAGCTGATCACCGTCACAGTCAGCCACAACCCGGAACGTGTGAAACTGCGTCCGGCCGGGAAGGCGGCCGCAGCTCGCCTGGCCGAGATGGAGCAGTTTCAACCGCTCGTCCGGCGGTGCGAGGCCATGCAGGACAACCTCGCTGCGATGTCGGGAACCGACCTAAAGAACCTCATCTACGACCTGTTCCCAGAAGAGGTCGGCGACGCGCCATTCCACCGGGAGATCCGTCCATGACCCACGACACGAGCGCTGAGCGCGGTCTGCGCATCTCCAAGGTTCGGCTCATCCGCGGCGGCGGCGAATTCGACGAATTCGACTTCGCCTCCGGCATGCTCAACATCCTCCACGGCGTGCGCAACAGCTCCAAGTCCACGACCTTGCGGGTCATCGACTACTGCCTGGGCGACCGCGACAATGCGGCGAAGGCGATAGGGGTTGCCGTAGCCGACGCCTACGTAGCAGTCACCACAGAACTTAGGATCAACGGCCAGCCCTGCGAACTGTCCCGATCCTGGAGCTACGGCCGGATGGGGAAGGTCAGCATCAACGGCGAGGATCTATCAGCGGGCGACTTCTCCGACTGGATTCTCGCCGCGCTTGAGTGGCCGAACATTCACATCCCGCTCGGGCTCAACCCGTCGACTGCTACAGAGCTGATCCCGCTGTCGTTTCGCAACACTCTGCGCCACATCCACCGCAACGAAGAATCGTGGATCAGCTTCGCGCACAAGGAGCAGGAATTCGTCAGGCGCGCCGTCATCAGCCAGCTCCTCGGATTCGCCCGCCCTCGTGCCACGGAGGCCCGGTCTCAATTCGTCCTGGCCCAGGCCAAGCGCCGTTTGAACGAGGCTCAGGCGGTGGACCGCGAGGTACAGCAAAGCACCCTTCAAGCCAGGGCTTCGGCGTAGTCTCGCGACGTCTGGTTCGTAATGGTCTGCGAGCTCAGCCGCAGGGCACCTCGACAGACACGGCTTCCATGGTCCAGGCGTTCTGGACGCGACCGTGTCACAGCTCTTCGGGCAGTTCGTCCAGGTCCCTTGTGGCGGACCACAGAGCGAACGGTGTCGTGTCCGCGGCTGAGAACAGCATCCCCGAGCGCTGGGCGGGCGCCGCCTGGCTGGCGACGGCATCCGGCCGTTACTGACGTCATTTTGTTCGGTCGCCTGTGTGTGTCGTCACGGTCTGACGGCTGACGCGTCGAGGTAGACGATGCGCTCTGCCGGTTCGTCGTCACGTCGATCGAAGCGCTTCGGTATGCCAGCAGGGAGGGCCGGGGCCAGCGCGTGGAACACCGCTGCGTATGCGTCGGGGCCGTAGTCTCGGTAGTGCTTCGTCGCCTGTAGCCACAACGCGCCCGACGGCAGGCGGACCACCTCATGGAACGCGCCGGTGGCGCGAAGGGCACCTGCACCGCCGAGGGGTCCGGCCAGTTCCTTTGGGCAGATCGTCCACCACTCGTATCCACGCAGTGCCTGACGGCTCATCGGGATTGTCTCGTAGGGGAACTTCCATGGAGGACCCAGCGTGCGTTCGAGACCCGTTTTGCCCAGCTCGTCGTCGTAAGTGATGTGTGCGAAGGACGGGTCCATACCTTCACTGATGCCGCGCAGGAAGCGGAGCACTACCTCCTGCTGTGTGGGGTCGAGCAAGTCCCCCTCGGGAATTCTGCAGGACAGTACCGCCCAATCGATCGCCTCCGGCCAATCCCGGGCCTCGGGGCGGTCGACCGTGATTCGCAGAGGGCTTCTACCTGGGTAGCCGCGTTCGTCGAGGACCGAGAGCCCGATCGTCGCGGTGCGCGGGGGATCGGCCAACTGGCGCAGGAACCACGACATGCTTCGCGCCGAGATCACACGGCTGGAACGGCGCAGCTGCCGCCCGTCGTGGCGGGCGATCGAGACGAAGCCCCAGGCAGCGTGCGGCGGTCCGCATGGCATGCTGCGCCGCATTGCTTCCATAGGCAGCTTCGGTCCCTCCTCCAGTGCCTGTCGATGGCTGCCTGCCAGCGTGGCAAAGCCCCCATCCAGCCACGCGCGCGCCATCTCCTCGTAGGTCGTGGGATCGGGCCACTCCACGTTGATCTCGGCAAACAGGTAGTGATCTGGCACGCAGGCATCCCATCAGACACCACCGACATTGGGGGGCATAGCCAAGGCGGCAGGTTGCGGCGTGCCCGCGTGACGCCCGTTTTGCCGTCTCATGAGGCCGAGGATTGCGAGCGGGCGGCGTGGATCGCGGGCGTTGCGGCGCAGGTCGGCTGCAATGTTGGTGGTCCCGGCCAGTTTCAGGGGGCCGATGGCGAGGTTGCGCCAGGTGGCCATCGCACGGGGTGCGTTGCCGGTCCGTAGCTGGGAGGCGTCCTCGGCGAAGGTGGTGTCGCGGACGTGATGCAGGGCCTCGACCTGCCAGTGGCCGCGGATCAGTCGGGCGAGTTGGGCGGGGTCGGCCTGTTCAGCGGTAAGGCTGGTGACCGCGTACACCGTCTTGACGGTGGTCTTGCCGGTCTTGCGGTCGGTGCGGCGCCGCCTGACCTGGATGGCCTGGCGGGCTGCGGGGAAGAGCAGATCGTTGACGGTGGCAACCTTGATCCGTCGGATCTCCGCACGGCCATGGCCCACTCCCTTGACGCGGCCTTGCAGCGGGATGTCCTTCCAGGGCAGGGACTTGAGCTGCTTGTGCAACTTCTTCGTGTTGCCTTTCACAATCACGATGTAGTGGGCCCGCCGCCCCAGGAGGTAGGCGGCGTGCTCGCGCTGAGTGTGCAGCGCGTCGGCGGTGACGACCACGCCGGCCAGGTCGGCGATCGCATCCAGCAGGGGCTCGAAGCGGGTGATCTCGTTCGTCTTCTCGCCGACATCCAGTTGCGCCAGGACCAAGCTGGTGGTGTGTTCCAGTGCGGCGAGCAGGTGGATCTTCCGGCCCTGGGCCTTGGCCGCGCCCCGCAAGCTCTTGCCATCCACGGCCAGGCCCCGAAGTCCGGCACTCGGGGTTGTATCAGGGCGGCGGTCGGCCAGCCAGCGGCCGACCGCCCGGTCCAACGCATCGCCGTCAACGCGAGCAAGCAGCCGACGTACCGCGGACTCCGAGGGCACAAGGCGGCGCGGCAGCAGTGGATCGGGGCGAACCCCGAGGTGTTCCAGCACGTGGGCCGGCGCGTCGGCGATCCATTCGCCGACCGCCAGCAACGACGTCGCGCCAGCCAGCACCGCGCAGGCGGTCAGCGCGAGCACCACGGCCAAGGCGTGGCGCACGCCGCGCGGATCCCGCGGGTCTGGGACCTCGGCCAGCCGCTCCAGCAGGCCCAAAACCTCCTCGGGTACAAGCTGGGGGTGCTCGCGGAGCTGGTCAAGGACAGGCAGGATCGGCGATGGTTCGTCGGCAGGCACGGTCTTCCACTGGGATCACGGGGCGTAGAGAACTCCATGATCGTGGAAACCCGTGCCTGTCACGTTCGCGGAGCCAGCTCAGCAGCCAGAGCAGCACGAACCGGACACCGTCCGACTACGCCGAAGCCCTGGCTCCTCCGGACGGCGCACCCTTGTCGGTCGCGATGGGAGGGGCTGTCATGGACGTGCTGCACGAGCGGTGCGCCGCTTTGGACATCGGCAAGAAGGACCTCAAGGCGTGCGTACGGACTCCAAGTCCGAGCGGTCGGCGTTCGCGGCGGCAGGAGATCCGGACCTTCGCCACCACGACGAACTCCCTGCTGGAGCTGCGGGACTGGCTGGTGGCCGAGAAGGTCACCCTCGTGGTCATGGAAGCCACTGGTGATTACTGGCGCGGGGCGTTCTACCTGCTCGAGGACTGCCTGAACGTGATCCTGGTCAACGCCGCCCACGCCAAGGGCCTGCCCGGCCGCAAGACCGACGTCGCGGACGCGGCCTGGCTCTGCCAGCTGGGCGAATGCGGCCTGCTGAAGGCCTCGTTCGTGCCACCGGAGCCGATCCGGCACCTGCGCGACCTCACCCGCTACCGCACCACCCTGGCCTCCGAGCTGTCCCGGGAGGCCCAGAGACTGGAGAAGGAACTCGAGGACGCCGGGATCAAGCTCTCCACCGTGGCCACCGACATCCTCGGGGTGTCCGGGCGGGCGATGCTGGACGCGCTCATCGACGGGGAACGCGACGTCCACGCGCTCGCGCAGATGGCCAAGGCCCGCATGCGCCCCAAGATCCCCGCCCTCGTCGAAGCGCTGACCGGCAACTTCAGCGAGCACCACGCGTTCCTGTGCCGCATGCACCTGGAGCGCATCGACCAGATCAAGACCGCGATCACGGAGCTGTCGGCGCGGATCGAGGAGGAGATGCGCCCTTTTGCCCGGCAGCTTGAACTGCTCGAGACCATCCCCGGCGTCGGCAAGGCCGTCGCCGAGGTCCTGATCGCGGAGACCGGCGCGGACATGGCCCGGTTCCGCACCGCCGGCCACCTCGCCTCCTGGGCCGGCGTCTGCCCCGGCCACCACGAGTCCGCGGGCAAGCACAAATCCGGGCGCAGACGCCACGGCAACCGATGGCTCGGCGCCGCACTCGGCACCGCGGCGATGGCAGCCTCCCGCACCCGGGACCGCACCTACCCAGGCGCCCGCTACATGCGGCTGATGCCCCGTCTCGGCAAGAAGAAGGCCCTCGTCGCGCTTGAACACACCCTGCTGACCGCCGTCTGGCACATCCTCACCACCGACAGCCCCTTCCACGACCTCGGCGGCGACTACTACACCAAGCACGACCCCGAACGCGCCCTACGACGCATCACCCGCCAGGCCAACGCCCTCGGGCTCACCGTTCGCTTCGAACCCATCGGAGCCTGAGGACGCCACCCTGACTGCTTCTATTTTCGGACCAGCCGGGTGGGTCGTGGACGGTGTCGAAGAGGTGCGTCCAGGCGTGCTGCCAGGGCCAGTTGTGCGGCAGGTGCAGGGTGATGCGTCGTGCGGAGCGGGCGATCCGAGCCGGGATCTGGACCAGATGGGTGCGGAGAGTGGCGGTGGTGGCTTTGGCGTGGAAGGCGGAGGTCAGGGAGCCGGTGGCCCGCAGCAGGTTGTAGGTCATCGCCCAGAGGGTGAGCCAGGCCGCGTTGGCGTGGAAGTGCCCGGAGGGCAGGTGCGCCAGAGCTCCGGCTTTGCTGTCCGCGATGACCTGCTCGACCACGGCGTGGTGGCGGTGTTCCCGCTCGGCCTGCAGCGTTGCGGCAGGCTGGTCGGTGAAGAAGGGGTGGTAGCGCCAGACGGGAAACAGCTCGCCCTGTTCACCCACAACGGCTTGTTTGGCCAGGTCACGGACCCGGCGCACGATCAGTCGGGCAGTGACCTGGTCGCTCTTTTTGCGGCTCGCGAACGCGGTGTATTCGGGTATCTCGGCGACTTCGGCGTCCGAGATGAGCTCACCGGTGGCGGGGTCGGGCACCGCGGTCGGGTAACTGATTTGCTGCCAGGCATCGTTGGGGATGCCGAGGACGGCCCGCTTGATGGAGGGGTTCATCCCGGTGGTGATCGAAAAGTGGGCGCCGGTCCGGCGGCATGCGGCGATCACCCCGGCGTTGTAGAACTGCGAGTCGGCCCGCAGGATACGGGTCCCGGTGCAGCCGGCCTCGCGGGCGGTGGCCAGGGCCTCGCTCACGAATTTCGGGGCGCCTCTGGAGTCTGCTGCCTTGCCGCGTCGCATCCGTACGCCGGCGATCACCGGCCTCGATTGTGGGGTGCAGACCGTGGCGAGCAGCGGGTGCAGGGTGCGGATGCCCTTGAACCGGCCGTACTCGGCGCCCTGGTTTCGCCCGGCCGTAGACCCGCTTGTGCGTGGAGTCGACATCGATGAACGCCAGCTCGTCCGAGCCCGGCAGCAAGGGGGAGTGCGCAGCCAGTGCGGCCAGGAACCGGCGATGGACAGCGTGGAGTTGAAGGGCATGACCGTGGGTGAACGCGCGAAGGAAGGTGCCCAGCGTGGACGGGGCACGGGCACCTGCGAACACGGCCGGCATCGCCCCGTGTCGCAGGACGTGAAGGTCGTCGATGCTGTCCGCACCCGCGGCCATGCCGCCCACAATGCTGGTGACCTTGGCGTCCGCCGCAGCCCCCGCACCGTTCTTCGCGCCGGTCAGCTTCACCTTCTCGGCCACCAGCCGCGACAGCCCGCACCGCTCGGCCAGCCGTAGCACCGGCAGCAGCCCGGCATACGCGATCAGGTTCGGGTCATCGAACGCAGCGGAGACCGCTGCCGGAGTATGGGAAACTTGCATCTACGAGGTGCCTTGCTGATTGTGCGTGCTGGAAGCGTCAGAACTCCCATCATCGCAGGTCAGCAGGCACCTCTTCTTGATTGCTCATCCACAGCACGCGAGTCACTCGGTGGATCGAGGCTTAGGGATAGGCCGGGTGAACGCCTGCTGCACGGCGCGGTTCAGGCTGTCTCCGACGATGCCCATCGGGCTCTCCCTTCAAGATCGGCTGTACGGGCCGCTGTACGGCGATCACACCCACGCCGGGGAAGCGGGCCCGGCGTGGGGCGGAACGCGCCGCACAGCGGCGTACAGGGGCTGGCCCGTGCCGCACGCAGACGGCACGGGCCAGCCCAATTAGCGTGCGGGCTCCGCCAACTAGAGGTCTTGGACGGCGCGCAGGGCCTGGTCCACCCGGGCCATGACCGCAGCGTCGACGGGGCCGAGGAGCTTTGCTCCCTCGAACCGGTTAACCCGCAGTTGTGTGATGTTGACGGCGACCGCGGTGCAGGGGATCGGATCGCCGATCACCACCGACATGGCCGTATCGGGGTACCGGCCGTTCTCGTGCAGCACGATCACGAGGAGAGCGCCGTAGGACTCTTCCAAGCCGGTCAGGCTGACGATCAGAACGTTGCGGCCATCGGGAAGGGCCCAGATCTCACCGCGCTTCACAGGGTGTCGCCCTCGCCCGCCAGGTCGTCGCCGAGGCCGAGCGCGGCGAGCTGCCGCGCGGCGTCGAGAGTGGCGGAGCGGCGGGCAGCGCGCACGACGTACGCGTTGACGCTCATGCCCGCCTCCGCGGCGGCCGCCCTGATCGAGGGGGCGAGTTCGTCGGGGATACGCAGGGTCATAGTGGTGACAGACATGGTTGCAAGAGTAGCCACCGGCTTGCGGTGGCATAAGAGCCTGTGGCTTCGTTCACTTCAAGGAGCAGCGTTTATCTGCCGGTTTGGACAGCAGTTGGTGATCTTGACGCCCCTGGATGTTCATGAGAAGTGACGTCAGGGTGCCCGCATTGCCGGATACCGGAAAGCCAGTCGCGCAGGCCGTCTGCCGTGCCCAGCAGGTGAGGGGACGCGTCCGGGCGGTCATCATGATGAGCCGGGGGCCTGGCGTTCTGGGGTCCGCCGGAGGTGAGAGAGGAAGGCGAGGGGGCGGGACCGTGACAGAGGTGTTCGGCAGGGCTGTGGACGTGTTCATCGTGGCTATGGAGCTGGGCTGCGTGTGGTTGGGAGGGCGGGCCGTTCTCCGGCCGCGTCAGCCACCGGACTACGTGATGATCCAGGAACCTGTGTGGGCGGTCCGCGCCTGGGGGCTCGGCTTTGTGGTGCTGGGGATCTGCCTCCCCATCGAGTCGGTGACCCGGATGACCGGCGGGGAGCCGGGCTGGCCAGCGGCCGTGATCCGCTGGGTTGCCGCACCGCTCGCGATCGGCTCGTTCCTGGCGGCGCTCTTGTCCCGGTGGTGGGAGCGCCGTCGGGCCCGGGCCATGAATGAGGGGCGGCAGGCGTGAACCGGGCCGTCACCTGGAGTGAGGCGGCGCTCGTGGCCGTTGCCTGCTGGGCGGTCAGCGGTCTGGGATACGGCGTGCTCGCCGCCCTTGACGAGCCGCAACTTTCCCCTGCGCCGCTCATCGTCATGGGGCTTTCCCAGTGGTTCTGGGCGAGCCACCGCTTTTGGCTGGCCGGGGTCGCGGCGAGCCTCGCGGGGCCTGTCGTGCTGTTCGCACTCGTCGACGTCCTGCGTCCGGGTCTGGGCCGCTACGTTGCGGACGCGCTGGCCACGGGGGCCGCGGCGACGATCGCCTTGGCCGTCTTCACCCTGGTCGGCCGCGGAGCGGGACGCCATCGTGACGCAGCACGCTGACCAGTTCGTGGGCCACCGCCTCATCCTGCAGCCCGAGCCGGGTGCCGTTGCAGCACACGTCTAACACCGCATGTGAGGGCTGCCCAGGTGCAAGGATCCCAGTGACTTCAAAACTCGTGAACATTGCCTGACCGTGGGTCTGGGTGCCTCCCAAACCCATACACAATCGCCGTCACGACTCGTGGACAAAGCCATCACGGATCCTGTTTTCCGACGTCCTGCTCCCCGCACCCGCGGGGATGGCCCCAACGCGATACAGACGACGCTGAACGGAAACATCTGCTCCCCGGACCCGCGGGGATGGCCCCTCCACGTACCGCGGCGGCCGGTCCGAGGCCAAAGCACGCAACACGGTGTTCCTCGAGATCCCCAGTTGCCGAGCCACCGCCCGCGCCGACAGCCCCTCAACCCGGTGCATCCGGCGGATCTCAGCCCAGTCCTCCACGTCGATCACCCTCGCTTCCTCCTGACCCCAGACAGTGAAGTCAGGATGATTAAGAGATCGCGGCGTGGCTCACTTTTCATCCGCCGTACGTGGCCCTCGTTTCACCCGTTGCCGAGAGGCTGCTCCCCGCACCCGCGGGGATGGTCCCGTCTGCCGGGCCGTCTCCAGGGCGTGGCTCCACTGCTCCCCGCACCCGCAGCGGTCCGGAACCCGGCTCGAACAGCCGTACCCTTCGGGTCGTGGCAGCCTCGTACAACTTCCCCAGGACCTGATCGACGCTCAGGACGAACTCCGTCAGGTCCGCACTGAACTGCAGACGGTCTACCAGCGGGTGCCGTGGCCGGCCGAACCGCTGGACGCGTGGGTGGCTCTGGTCACGAGAATGGACAGAGCTTCGACGTCACTTGGGAAGGCATCTGAATCCGAACACCCGGACGTAGATGTACGCGAGTTCCGACAGTAGAACGCTATGAGGTCGGCGCAACGGTGGTGGGCGCTCGGAACGCTGTATGGTTGCGGTGTTCGTGTGCGATCAGGAATTGAGGACCGAGGAGGTGAGGTTGATGACCGCGCTCAGGGCCACCGTGCGCAGCGCCGGGGTCTCCCTCACGTCCCAGGCTGTGGCCTGACCCTCATACCTGCCCTCGCTGAGAGCGTGAGCTCGCGGGGCGACCACACGAACTTCTCCTGAAACGGATCTTCCATCGTCATGGGCAATACCTGGATCACGCGCGCCGAAACCAGCGCTGACATCCCTGCCATCCGCGACATCACCCTCGCCGCCTTCCCCACCGCTCTGGAGGCCGACCTCGTTGACGCTCTGCGCGCCGACCCGACCGCCTGGATCGAGGGTCTCTCCCTCGTCGCAGCGGACGAGGTCGGCTGCCCGGTGGGCTACGCCCTGCTGACCCGCTGCCACATCGACACCACACCGGCCCTGTGCCTGGCGCCGTGCGCCGTCCACCCGGAACGGCAGCGGACTGGTGCGGGCACCGCGGCCGTCCGCGCGGCCCTGGCCGCAGCAAGGTCGCTGGGCGAACACCATGTGGTTGTCCTCGGACACCCGTCGTATTATCCCCGGTTTGGGTTCAGCCGTGCGTCGGACCACGGCATCGGCGTGACCATCGACGTTCCGGACGACGCCCTGATGGCCCTCAGCCTCGACGCCGGCCATCCGCTCCCCAGCGGAACCGTCCACTACGCCGCTGCGTTCGGTATCTGACCTGGCCTGTGCCGCGGGGGAACTTCAAGCTCCCCTGCGGCACGCCACACCGGGCATCGGTCATTACCCGGCGTCGTGCTGCCCATACTCATGAACATCGAACAGGACTCAGGGACGGTGACTCCCGAAGCCGGTTCTGGCTCAACTTCTGTGTGCGCCGTGAGGCGCTGTTGGTTCGAGTGGAGGTGGAAGGCCTGCACCAACTCGCTGTCGCAGCAGTGGGGTTGAAGCTGAGGGCAGC
>NZ_JBIVPK010000099.1:0-12049 GCF_044754605.1 Streptomyces sp. NPDC093064 | reverse complement strand
CCCTCGGACGGGCCTGCATGGGGAGGTCGACGCTGTCGGTGTCCTCGCGCTTCTCCGCGTGGACACCGACAGTGCCGGGTGTCTTCATGCCCCCCGCTATCGCAATGGCGTCCCGGTGATGATCAGTCAGGCGGTCGCGGTGACGACAACACGGAGAACCTCTGCCGGGAGCGCGAGGTACTCCTGACCGGCATCTCCCGGATCAGGTTGCCCCCAGCTTCATCCCCCTGCTGCGACAGGGAGATGGCGACGGTCTCTCACCTCCGCACGAGTTCGCAGCGCCTCACGGCGCGCTGACACCACCCCCCAGATCATGCGAACTACAGGGGGAACAGTCATGCCGTCCCAGAGGCCGGGCACCCCATTGCGGGGCTGATCAACAAGGTAATGGGGGGAGTCAGGAGAGCGCGAAGCGCGCGCCGGCGAGCGAGAGCAGGGCGCCGAACACGTCGATCACCACGATGCCCACGGCCAACGACGTCCACCACTTACGGCGGCCGCTCCGGGTGCGGATGAACTGCCAGGCGGCCAGAGCCAGCACCACGCCCTGGACCAGGAAGCACGGCTCGAACACCAGGAGGTCCTGCACGGCCGAGAGATGGTTCGCCTCGGCCGCCTCCGCCGCGCCGACCCCGGGCACGACCGGGAAGTCGACCGCGCCGTGGCGTCCGCTCAGGTACAGGGCCTTGGTGACGAATCCGTAAAGGGCGTGGGAGACGCACACCACCGCCGCGATCCACATCGGCGCCAGCAGCACCCAGGCGCGAACTCGGCTCCCCGTCCGGCGATTCAGCGCGAGGACGAAGAGCGCGCCGAACAGCATGAGGGCGCTTACCACCCAGTTGACCGCCTGTACCGCGGACTTCTCGTGCCGTGCCAGGAGCGGCAATCCCCAGGTGCCGCCCACCGCCCAGTACACGTGGAGAAGCATGAAGAGAACCGTGAATGCGAAAGCCAGGTGAACCCAGACCGGCCGGGGCAGCAGTTCGGCACCCCGATCCCGGCCAGGTGAATTCTCGTCATTTTCGCCTGGAATTAATGTTTCGTGCACCAAATCATCACCTCGAAGCCCGAGCACACCGCGGGCACGCTATCACCGGGTACGAAGGCGCGAACCCCGTGCATATCGGAGTTTTCAATGAGAGGGCCGGTTCCGGCCACGCCGCTGCTAGCGTCGGCGGCGCCGATGCGGCAGCCGTCGGGTCGGTGAACCCGTAGCGTATGGGGGTGAATGCGTGGACATTGCAATTCGGGCCGAGGGGCTGAGCAAACGTTACGGTGGAAAGCAGGTCAAGGACGCGCTGAACGGTGTCGACCCGTCGGTCCCCGCCGGCACGGTTTTCGGGCTGCTCGGCCCCAACGGCGCCGGGAAGACCACGACCGTGCGCATCCTGGCACTGCGATGACGCCTGGTGTCACCACGCCCGCTGACTTCGAGGCGGGCGACACACCCGCGCCGGAACTCAACGTCCGTCCGCTCGTGGACACCACACTGCTTCCCGACTGGCGGGGTGCCGGCAAGGTCGTGCACTCCGCCCACCGGGTCTACGAGCATCTGATCTCGCTGTGGGCGCCCGGCGTCATCGAGGCCGCGCACGACCTCAGCGTGTTCGCCGAGTTGAGCACCGGGCCGAAGACCGGCGACCAGCTCGCGCGGGCCTGCGCCGCGAACCCGCGGGCCATGCGGGTGCTGATGGACGGCCTGTACGCCTACGACATCGTCGACCGCGTCCCGGCCGGTTCACGGACATCGAGCACCTCGAGTTCGACCTGTAGCAGGCCGCGCCCCGAACGGCCGCGAGCCCCGGTGTGTGTGCCGAAGCGCGATAGGTGGCACAAAGGCAGGCTCGTTGTCACCAAGATCCGTAGCGTGCGCGTTGCATCAGTGATGGCGCCTTCCGCGCTGATGAGTCGATCGGTCGGCAGAGCTGCTCGGGAGCTGCGCTGCTTCTGTTCCCAGGACGGGCTCGACATAACGGAGCAGTGACGCTCTTGCCGTCCGGCGCGCAGAAAGAATCATGAGCGTCATGGAACTGATCCCCCGGGCCGGCGAGCGAGGCCTGGATACCAGTCGTCCGGCTTCTGAGGACCGTTGTTCGTTGCCGCTGGCCGACGACCGCGAACGACCTGGAGGCGGTGCCGGGACGGTCGGCCAAGCGCAAGGACGCGGCTGAGTGTTCCGCGTTTCCCTACGTTCCTGGTTGATCCTCGCTGTGCCCGTCGTGGGCCTGTTGGTACTGACGTATTCCGCTACAACGTCCGAGCCGCGCGTATCCGCGGAATGGCAGGTCCCTGCCGAGCGGTTGCAGGATAGTCCGCTCCCCGCCGGCGGCACGGCTCAACTCTCGAAGTGTGGGGTGGACGATTGGCCGCGGCCGGTACCACGAGGGAAAGGCGAGCGGAGCAAGGCCCCGCAGCTGGTGCTCACCAGCTGGGACGCCTACGATCCGGGGACGAAGTCGCCAGGCAAACCCCGCTTCACCGTCCACGCGGCCATCCGAACAGGCGACCGCCCCTTGTTGCTCGACGCACCGCTGGCCAAAGGTCGGGTCACGGTCGATCTCTACGGCCCGCACGGTGAGGGCAGCCGCGCCTCCGCCCGCGGGCTCACCGCGACTGTCGTGGACAGCGGTTACATGGGCAAGCCTGTTAAAACCCCGGCGTCCGGCAGCTTCCGCGTGGATCCAGGCAAAGAGTTGCTCCTGGACGTGGATGTGCCTGCCGGGGCCGTGTGCCCTGGCCACAACCTGCTCGATATCATCAAGTGCTCGCCTGAGGACACCAACGACTCCGCGGACTGCCCGGTGCTGACTCTCACCCTCGCCGACCCGGCGATCCGTACGTACCGCGCCGAGACGACAGGTGACAGCGCCGCCGGCTCCCTCAGCGACCGGCTTGTCGCGGTTTCCCTGGAGCCGGACACCTCCCAGGTGTGAGCAGCCCAAACGGATGCCTATTCCTGGATTGTCATCATGAACCGCGGTCGCGGTGGACCAGGTCCACGACCAGGTCGCGGTCGGCGAACTGCTTGGCGACGTCGGCCAGTCCGTAGCGGCGGCCTGCTCGACGTCCCCGGCGACCACGGCGCGCAGGGCCATGGCGGCACGGACGCCTCGGTCGTCGCGGTCGCCGAGCAGGTCAAGACGCTGCGCGTGGCTGCTCCGCCACCGGGTCCCCCATCACCCTGGACTGGCAGAACTGGAACAGCATCGGCAGCTGGTTCTACTGGAACGCCAACAGCGACGAAACCAAGGGCATCGGCCGGGACAAGATCGCCGCTCACGGCACGCACGTTGAGCTCTACACCGACAGCGGCGACTACCAGTCCGAGTCCCGCGCGTCCATCTCTCGCCGCCTGGTGCGCTGCGACTCCGCCAGCTACATCTACGCGGACTGGCCGAAGGGCTGCGTCTTCCTCGAGACCATCCCCCGCATGATGTACTCCCGAGCCGCGGACCCCAGGGCTGTTGCAAAGTCGCATGATCTCGTGGGTGCCCTGGGTCGAAGTTGCCTCGACGCCATGTCCGTTGCCCCCTAGCGGTGTTACCGTCGCGCCATGTCCAAGATCGAGATTGACGCGATAGCCGCCGAGTTCTTCGGAGCCTTCGACAACCGCGGCGGCAAGGCCGCGGACGTGGCCCGGATCCGCCGGCTGGTCATTCCGGGTGGTGTGATCGTGCTGACCGGGCCGAAGTACACGGTCTACACCGTGGACGAGTTCATCGAGCCGCGCGAACGCCTGCTCGCCGACGGCCGGTTGGTCGAGTTCTCGGAGTGGGAGGCCTCCGAGCGAACCGAGATCGCGGGCGACATCGCGTCGCGCTTCGGCGAGTACCGGAAGGCCGGCATCCTGGACGGCGAGCCGTTCGAGGGCGGCGGGACCAAGACCATCCAGTTCGTCCGCACCCCGGAGGGCTGGCGGATCGCGGCGTTCTCCTGGTACGACCAGCCCTGAGGGTCCGCAGGTCGCGGCGGTCCAAGGAGCGCGGGCTGGGCCGTCACGCACGCAGCGAAGTTCCGGTTGAACGGGGTGACCTTCCCAAGTCGCCTCGCACCACCGGAGCTTCGATGTGTCGTCAGTCTGCCACCGTCTGCCTGATCAAGTCGCCCGCTCTGGAGGACACTGCGGGGTTGTCGCTGGTGGAGCGGTTGCGGCTGTTGCCGGATCCGCGTCGACGTCGAGGGGTGCGTCACCCGTTCGTGGCGGTGCTGCTGGTTGCCGCCTCCGCGGTTGTCGCCGGCGCACGCTCGTATACGGCTATCGGCCAGTGGTCCGCCAACGCGCCGCAGCACGCCCTGGCCCGCCTGGGTGCCCGGGTCGTAGGGTCGTTGAGCGTGCGCGTCGCGCCGAGTGCCGCCACGATTCGGCGGATTGTCGGCCTGGTCTGCCCCGGCGGACTGGCCGATCTGACCGGCGCTGATCCTGCCGGCTTGGACTCGGTGGCGCTCGACGGCAAGGCTGCCCGCGGCTCCCGACACGGCCAGACGCCCGCCGCCCACCTGCTGGCCGCGATGACCGGCGACGGCCGAACCGTCACCCAGCTGCGGATCCCTGACAAGACCAACGAAATCACCTGCTTCGCCGCGCTACTGGCGCCCTTCGACCTGACCGGGGTCACCGTCACGGCCGACGCCCTGCACACCCAGCGCGCGCATGCGCGCTTCCTGGTGGACGAGAAGAAGGCGCACTACCTCTTGGTGGTCAAGGCCAACCAGCCCGAGTTGCACCGCAGGCTGCGATCACTGCCGTGGAAGGACGTCACCGCCCGCCGCTACGACCGGGAGATCGGCCACGGCCCGCCGGGAGACCCGAGTGACCAGGGCCCTCACCGTGACCGACCTCGGCCTCGACTTCCCTCACGCCGCCCAGGCTGTACGCATCCTGCGCCACCGCGCCGACCGCACGACCGGAACCGTCAGCCGCCAGACCGTCTACGCGATCACAGACCTGAGCTCGCATCAGGCATCGCCCCAGCGGCTGGGCCAACTCGCCAGGTCGCAGTGGACCATCGAGAATCGGCTCCACTTCGTCCGCGACACCACCTTCGCCGAGGACGCCTCGAAGATCCGCACCGGCCATGGCCCCGAAAACATGTCGACCCTACGCAACCTGGCGATCAACGCGCTCCGCGCCGCCGGACACCGCAACATCGCGGCCGGCATCCGGCACGTCTCCTACGAGCCCTTCACCCGCCCGCTCGACCTACTGGGCATCGTCTGACCAGCGCGACTACAAGATCACCGCACTTTGCAACGGCCCTGCCGCGGACTCCCCGCACAAGGGCGTTGCTGACCACATCTACAAGGCCCAGAACCAGCCGGACGCCACCTATCCGAACAGCACGAGTCCGAAGCACATCCCCGGCAAGTACATCGCCGGCAACTACTACGCGCCCGGCCTGCACCGCCTGCATGAGAACTTCCACTTGACGCAGATGAACGCGAACACCTCACACAAGGACCAGGCCTGCACCTCCACCGGCGACTACTCGACCACCGGCCTCCCGCTGCCGCTTCGGCCGTATCCGGGTGTTGAGGACTGTGATGAGTACCCCTTCCGAGCAACCCTCGAAGGCGCCTCTAGCCGGGACTGGGACTTCTCCGTATGGGCCGTGAACCTCTCGCAAAACCGCTCCGCTGGGAACACGCTGATGAACTACGTGCGGAACCACCGGATCCTCGCTTGGGACGACACGCTGCCCTCACCGGCTGACACGAATGACCGCTACTACGTGCAGATTGTGGACTTCTAGACCAACGATCACCGTAAGTAGAATGAACGGCGCCTCTCGCTGCGGGGGCGCCGTTCCATTCGCACCACTCCTGCAGGAGCCTCCATGGACTTGCTGACGACGCTCGACGGCTACTTCGGAGGCTGGTGCTTCACCTTCACCACCCTGCCGCCCCGCGAGGCGCTGCAGGCCATGGAAGCCGGCCACCTGAGCGATGTCGCCAACCCTGTCGATGCGCTTCGCGAGGAAGCCGACGAGGGGATTGAGGAAGACGGGATCCTCCTCGTGGCCAGCCGTATCAGCCCAGCGTGGAGCATCGTGATTGAGACCAACGGCAGCACGGCCCTGATCGGCGCCGGCCACTGTGTTCTCCTCGAGCTGTGCACCGCCGGGCAGCCCGCGATGACCGTGTTCAAGAATCCCAACAGGCTCGAGCTGTTGTACGCCGACCTCGACGACAACTGGGCCGGCCTGGACATCACCAGCGGACGCAGGTGGGGCACCCTCGGTCACGTATCCGGAGCGCTGCACGAGGCAGGCTTCACCGCGGACGGCGGCCTGCACGACACGCTCAGCGGCTATCCGTACAACGAACTGGCGCGCCATGCGATCAACGCGGCCACAGGCCTAGGCACGCTCGAGGTCGTCGCCACAGGGTGGGTTTCCGGCAGCGTCCCCACCGCGACGGCCTTGCACAGAGCCCGGCGGATCAGCCGACGGCCGAGTTCCTGACGCTGGCGCTCGATCGTGATGGAGATCTTGTTGATGCTCCCGACGCGGCAGGCGCCACACAACCATCCACACCAGCGTGCCGACGTCGTAGCCCTCGCGGTCGAACATGCGGATGCGCCGGTGCCCGGCTGGACGGCGCGGCCAGTACACGAACCGCACCTCCTGACGGCGGGTAGTGAACAGCATCCGCCGCCAGCGCAGCGGTGAGAGGTACTCGGGGAACCGACGAAATGCTCTGACCTGCATGGTTAGGTCGGCTACCTGGCTCAGATCTCGGGACGCTGCCGGGGGATTCCCCACTGCTCGCGCAATTTCCGGCTTAGCTCTGGACGAAGTCGAGGAGGTCTCGGGATAGACGCTCCTTCTCGGTGTCGGTGATGCCGTGCGCCGCGCCCTCGTACACCTTGAGCTGAGCGCCTCGGATCATCTGCGCCGAACGCTTACCGCCGACCTCGAACGGTACAATCTGATCATCGTCGCCGTGGATGACCAGCGTGGGAACGTCAATCCTCTCCAGGTCCGGGCGAAAGTCCGTCGCAGAGAACGCGGCGATGCATTCGAACGCAGCGCGGTGACCGGCCAGCATGCTGTTGAGCCAGAAGCCGTCGCGGATTCCTTGGGCGACGTCTCCGCGGCGGTTGTGGCCGAAGAACGGACCGTCGGCGAGGTCGCGATAGAGCTGCCCGCGGGCCTTGCGCTCACCGTCGCGGATGCCGTCGAACACCTCGATGGGCAGCCCCTCGGGGTTGTCGTCGGTACGGACCATCATCGGTGGTACTGCCGAGACCAGGACGAGCTTGGCAACCCGCGCGCTGCCGTGCCGCCCGATGTAGTGGGCCACTTCGCCACCACCGGTGGAATGGCCGGCCAGTGTGAGACCGGTGACGTCGAGATGATCGAGCAGGGCGGCCAGGTCATCAGCGTAGGTGTCCATCTCGTTGCCGTCCCATGGTTGCGAGGAACGGCCGTGACCGCGTCGGTCGTGTGCGATCACCCGGCAGCCGTGCTCGGCGAGGTAGAGCGCCTGTGCTTCCCAGGCGTCAGCGTTCAGCGGCCACCCGTGACTGAGCAGGACCGGCCTTCCGTTCTTCGGGCCCCAATCCTTGTAGTAGATCTGCGTGCCGTCGCTGGTCTCCACGTACCCCATCACGGTGTCCCTTCGTTCGTGATCCACTACGGACGAACATAAGGGACAAAACGGGTGACGCTCGCTCAAGTCCACGAATCGCCGCTGTCAGCACCATTTCGTCACCCCAGAGCCCGCATTTCGTCAGTTCCCCTACTTACTCGGGCGCGGGCGGTGTCACAGGTTTCTCTCCCCGGGTTCTTCGCGGTCGCCGGCGTTGATCGCTTCAGCGGACGCTCCCACCCTGTCGGAGTCGAGCCCGTACCGACAGGGCGCGACCGGTCAGCGCTGCGGCGCGAACCGTTCGAGAAGACGTTCCCGCTGCTGGATGCCGAGGCCGCGCATCCGGCGGCTGTCGGAGATCCGCAGCTCGGTGAGGATCTTCTGGGCCCTTACCTTGCCGATGTCGGGGAGGGATTCGAGCAGGGCGCGGACCGGCATCTTGCGGATGGCCTCGGAGTCGCTGGCCAGCACCTCGGGCAGTGACAGCTTGCCGTGCTTGAGGGCCTCCTTGACTTCGGCGCGCTCCTTACGTGCGGCGGCGGCCTTGTCGAGGGCGGCTCGGCGCTGTTCGGGGCTGAGCGGGGGGAGTGCCATGGATCAGGTCCTTTCACCAGGTGATCGATATGGCTATCCTGCCTCTGCTGCTGTGGCGGTGACCAGCGGGTTTACGGGGTTTACGCGGTCTCGGCGGATTCCTTAGTCCTTCGGGGGTTGACTTCGGAGTCGATCTTCAGGTTGGTCGATCAGGGGTGTCTGGGGGTGCGGCAACTCGCAGCGTCGGCACGCCGCAACTTTGGACTTGCGAGTCCAATTCTATCGGCGCACAGTGGCACTCCGCCCTGGCCGTCCAGGGCCCCGCTCGGCCGAAACGTCGCATGTGGCTCGGTCGTGCGGGTTCGTAGCGGAGAACCAAACAACGGAGTGGACCATGTCAAGGCGCCTTGAGGGCAAGACCGCCCTTGTGACCGGAGCAACCAGCAATATCGGGTGGGCCATCGCGGAGGCGTTCGCAGCCGAGGGAGCGCATGTCGTCGTCACAGGCCGCAGCGCCGGGCGCGGCCGGGAGGTCGTCGAAGGCATCCGCACGCGCGGCGGCCACGCCGACTTTGTGCAGGCGGCCCTGGACGGGAGTGCGGCCGCCTCGCAGGCACTGGCTCAGGAGGCGACGCGGATCCTCGGCGGCCGTATCGACGTCCTGGTCAACAATGCGGGGATCTACCCCGGAGACACTACGGCAGCCACCGATGAGAAGACTTTTGACCAGGTCTACGCAGTCAACGTGAAGGCGCCGTTCTTCCTCACCGCGACGGTCGCCCCCGCCATGGCGCAGGCCGGCAGCGGAGCGATCATCAACCTGGGCTCATGGATCGCGCGTCTGGGCATTCCGGTCGGTGCCCTCTACAGCTCCACCAAGGGAGCCGTCGAAACCCTGACCCGGGCCTGGGCGGCAGAGTTCGGGCCGCAGGGCGTACGCGTGAACGCGATCTCCCCGGGCGTCGTGCAGACACCCGTCCCCGGTGAAACCCATCCCGGCGAGGTCATGATGAAGGGCACCCCCGCAGGCCGGATGGGCACCCCCGACGCCATCGCGAACGCCGCCGTGTACCTCGCCAGCGACGAGTCGGCTTTTGTGCACGGCATCGTGCTCGACGTCGACGGGGGTCGCACCACCGCTGCCGTCATCGCCGGCTGAATCGCTCAGGAGGGTCACGGCACCGCGCTGCCCACGCGGCGCAGGTCCGTGATCCCTTGGTCGAGAGCCGCGCGCAGGTGGGTGGACTGCCCCGTCGACAGCAGGATCGACACGCCCCCTTGAGTCGCGGCCAACAGCGCGGCAGCCCTGGCATCGACATCGAGGTCGGCGGGAAGCCGGCCAGCCGCCTGTAGCGACCGGATGCCGACCGCCAGGCTCTCCTGCCAACGGCGCAGCAACTCGATCACGATCGCGCGCGCTCCGGGCGTTGAGCGCCCGATCTGTAGAAACAGCGAACCGAGCGGACACTCGTCCCCTTGGGCTTCGTAACGAGTGATCACCACATCCCGCCACTGCTCCCAGGCTTCCCAGGAGTCCAGGCACCCCAGATAGGGCTGTTGGTCCTCCAGCACCTGATCCGCCTCGAACTGGGCGACCGCGAGCAGCAATTCATCCTTGCCGGCCGGGAAGTAGTGGAACAGTTGGCTCTTGCTGGTGCTCGTCCGCGCCATGATGTCGTCCAGGGTTACCGAATTGACCCCCTTCTCCCGCAGCACTGCCGCAGCACCCTCGACGATCCGGCTCCGCGTCGCCTTCCCTTTCGCCGTCAGTTCCCCGCGCATGACCCGCCTCCTCAAAATGGACTACTGAGTCCACTGTACTTCGGGCCCCTGCCGCGATCGTTCACAGCGGGCGACCGGGGGGCGGGGGCGTGCGGGTCAGCGCTTGAGGTAGGCGAGGACGGCCAGGACGCGGCGGTTGTCGTCGGCGGAGGGGTCGATGTGGAGCTTGGCGAAGATGCTCGCGGTGTGTTTGGCGACGGCGCTCTCACTGATGTGGAGGGTGTTCATGATCGCGGCGTTGGAGCGGCCTTCGGCCATGAGCTTGAGGACGTCGTGTTCGCGCGGGGTGAGGTCGGAGGTGGTCCCGCGGGCGTCGCTGCGGGCGAGGAGCTTGGTGATGACCTGGGGGTCCATGACGGTGCCGCCGGAGGCGACGGTGCGGAGGGCGTCGATGAACTGGGCAGTGTGGGTGACGCGGTCCTTGAGGAGGTAGCCGATGGCGCCCTGGTCGGCGGCGAGCAGCTCGTGGGCGTAGAGCTGGTCGACGTACTGGGAGAGGATCAGCACCGGCATGCCGGGGCGTTCACGGCGGGCCGCGAGGGCGGCCTGGAGGCCCTCATCGGTGAAGCCAGGGGGCAGGCGGATGTCGACGACGGCGACGTCGGGCTCCAGTTCGCGCAGGGCGCGCAGGAGTTCGGGGCTGTTGTCGACGGCGGCGACGACCTCGCAGCCGTGGTCCTGGAGGGTCCGGATCAGGCCGTCGCGGAGGAGGAAGAGGTCTTCGGCGATGACGACGCGCACGGTATCTCCAGGGTCGCGATGGTCGGTCCGCCCGGCGGGCTGTGCAGGGCGAGGGTCCCGTCGAAGGTACTCAGCCTGCGCCGGATGCCGTGCAGGCCGCTGCCCCGGGAGGCGTCGGCGCCGCCGTGGCCGTCGTCGGTGACCGTGATGCGCAGCGTGGCGTCCGCGTGGGCGAGGCGGATGTGGACCGCGTGGGCGCCCGAATGCTTGGCCGCGTTCGCGAGCAGCTCGCCAACGGCGAAGTAGGCGGCGGACTCGACGGGGGGCGGGAGCCGCCTGGGCAGCGCGGTCTCGACGTGGACGTCGAGGTGGCTGTCGAGGGCGAGGGAGCGGACGGCGTCGCCGAGGCCGCGGTCGGTGAGGATCGGAGGGTGGATGCCGTGGACGAGCTCGCGGAGATCCTGCAGCGCACGGGCGGAGGTGGCCCGGACTTCGAGGAGGAGTTCGCGGCTGGCCTGCGGGTCGGTGTCGAGCAGGCGGGTGACCTTGTCCAGGGTGAGGCCGAGAGTGACGAGGCGGGCCTGGGCGCCGTCGTGCAGGTCCCGTTCGATGCGCTGGAGTTCGGCGACCTGAGTGTCGAGCACGTCGGCGCGGGTGTAAGTGAGGTGCTCAATGCGGCGGACGAGTTCGGCCGTGCGCGGCGCGGCGAGGACCCGGCTGCTCCAGGCGGCGTGCAGTTCGAGGGTGGCGGGTGCGAAGAGCAGCCCGGCGGCGACGAACCCGAGGCCGAGGACGCCGGCGGCGAGCATCGTGGCGGTGGAGTCGACGGGGATGAAGGCGTACCAGTTGTCGGGGCCGATGAACGGCCAGATGAACGGCTGCACCAGCACACCGAACAGCCCGAAGTCGACGAGTGCGAGCGGCCCGGCAACGAGCATCCCGCCGACCAGCGGCTCAAGCCAGGCCCACCGGAGGTCGTGCCAGAAGCCCTCGTCGCCGAGGACGGCGGCCGCTCGGCCGCGGTGGCTGCCGGTGCCTGCATGGGCGAGCGGTTCGGGTGGGCTGATGGGTGTGCCTGTCCACCGGGTGGTCCAGGCACGGTACCGGTCGGAAAGCCGGCGCAGGGCCGTCGCCGCGGGTGGCAGTAGCGGGAAACCGGCGCCGATAGGAAGGAGCAGCAGCGTGCCGACCACGAGCGAGCCGATTGTGGACACTGCGAAGGCAGCCAGGGACAGCAGTTGGCAGCGGCCAAGGGCGATCGCTCGGCCTAGGACCGGGTGCGAGGTCCCCGGCGTCATGGCCGGTGTCGTGGTCGTCACGCGCGTTCCCCCGTGTCAGCGCTCGCCGTGCACCGTCGGCAGGATCCTAGTAGTACTTCGTTAGGTTGGTTTGATCTTGGGTGCCGAGTCCGGCAGGCTGCCCGTGTGGACTTGGGGGAGATCGAGCAACTCCGGGGTGA
>NZ_JBIVPK010000098.1:0-12539 GCF_044754605.1 Streptomyces sp. NPDC093064 | reverse complement strand
TGGACCGGCACATGCCCCACCTGCCACCGCGGCATCCCCGCTTCAGCTCCGCCAGAACACCACCCACGCCAGCCAACCTAACGAAGTACTACTAGATCTCCTGCTTCATCGGGAATGCCCAACTGCTGGCGTCCGGCACCATGTGGGCTCAAGAGATCGTGGCCGGACGACCGGCTTGGCGGCACACCCCTTCCGGAGTGGTCTTCCGGGCTGTTCCCGGTGGGACGTTCCGGATGGGCTTGTCCGACGCGGAACTGGACGCCGTTCGTGCCATCGAGCGGGCCGACGGCGCCGATGACGACCTCGAGGCGTTCTTTGCTGGTGCTATCCGAACCCGGCCGGTGCGAGAAGTGCGGGTCGAGCCATTCCTGATCGCCCGGCATCCGCTTACGATGGCGCAAGTACGGCACTGGCTGCCCGAGTACGAGGACAGCTTCGCCGACTCGGCTTCGAGCACGGCCCGGTTCGAGGACGACATGGATGACCTGCTTGGGACGTTGCCGTTCCGGCTGCCCAGCGAGGCGGAGTGGGAGTATGCGGCCCGGGCAGGCACGACCACTCTGACCTTCCGCGGGGATGGGAGGCCGGACGAGGACCAGGTGCTCGACGACTTCGCCGACGAGGAGCGCACTGCCGCGGCTGAGAACGCCTTCGGGCTGGCGGCGATGGGGTCGGCAAACGAAATCTGCGCTGACGTGTGGATCCCGCATTTCACGGACGCGCCGGTGGACGCACGCCCTCGCACCGGGGACGGACCGCGGGTGGTGCGCGGAGGCGCCGGCGACCTCTATCCGTGGCAGGGTTGCGACGAGTGGCTGCTGTTGCTCTCCGCCACCCGCTACGAGTTCCAGGACTTCACCGCGGTCCGTCCGGTTGCACCTGTGCCAACCAGCCAGGCGGCATGCTGAGCGCAGAGGGGTGCGGTCATGTCGCCAGTTCGGAAGACCGCGCATGCGGATGGGTACTGACCTCGCAAGACGGTGAGCTGCACGTTTCCGGGACGCTCACCGGTGTTCCTCGCTGTTCTCCGTCGGTCGCTGCTCGATCGGGCACGCCGGGGACACGCTCAACCTTCACCGCGATCGGGCGCCGTGAGGTCCACCCACATCCACGGCTTGCGGTCCCACGTGCATACAGGGCCCCCTCATCCTGCCGTCGGCGCCGGCGACCGGATCAGGCCCAGCCGTCGGGTGAAGGGCCAGCGGTATGAGTGTCGAGCTGCGGATACAGGGCCCTGCCGTGAGTGGGGCGAACAAGAGGCGCCTGATGGTCGAAAGGCCAGGTCAGGCGCCTCTTTTCGAGTGCCTGGAAGAAGCCGAGCTTCTTCGGGGAGTACGACACCAGGAGGTTCTTCGTCTGCTGGTGGTACAGGCGTCACGCGTCGCTGACCTGTGTAAGCGTGGCTACGTGTGGCTCGTTGGAGCCTTCGGCCCGGGAATGGTCCGGATCTTGTCCTCGGCGAGAGGAGCCTGGTCATCTGTTGCCGCCGCACCCCTCAGCTCGTGGACAGCTCCAAGCCGATGTGTTGGCCCGCCCCGTGCTACGGCGAGGTGGGCAGGTGCGGGGAGCGGAGCACGAGCAGGGTGATCTCGCTGGGGGCGAAGACGCGGAACGGCGGGCCCCAGAAGCCGGTGCCGCGGCTGGTGTAGAGGAGGGTGCGGGTGCCGTGGTGGCTGAGGCCGGCGAGGGCGGGCTGGTCGATGCGGACCAGGTGGTGGAAGGGCCAGATCTGGCCGCCGTGGGTGTGGCCGGAGAGTTGGAGGTCGATGCCGTCGGCTGCCGCCCGGTCGACGAACTTGGGCTGGTGTGCCAAGAGCAGGACGGGCAGGCCGGGGTCGGCGCCGTTCAGGGCTCCGGCGAGGTGGGCGCGGTGGCCTGCCAGGCCGGAGGACTCGGCGGTGACGTCATCCACGCCGGCGACCACGAGGGTGTCGCCGCCGCGTTCGAGCAGCAGATGGCGGTTGCGGAGCGGCTCCCAGCCCAGCTCGTCCATCAGGTCGACCCAGCCCTGGGCCTCGCTGTAGTACTCGTGGTTGCCGGTGACGTATACACGGGCCCGGGTGGCTCGCACGGTACCGAGTGGGGCGGCCTGGGCGCGGCGGCGTTCGGCCGTGCCGTCCGCGATGTCGCCGGTGTGGCAGACCAGGTCGGCTTCCAGGGCGTTCACCGTCTCGCATACCCGTGCCGACCAGCGAGCGCGATCGAGTGGGCCGTAGTGGGTGTCGGTGATGAGGACGACGCGGATACCGTCCAACCCGGCACCCAGCCGCGGAAGTTGCACGTCCAATCGGCGCACGCGTGGCACGCGGCGGGCCTCGGCGTACCCCCAGGCGAGCAGCACGGCGGTTACGCCGAGGACGGCCCAAGTGACGATTCGGGCCCGGTCCTGGCTCTCGCCGACGCCGGCCACGGTCAGGGCGAGCCGCAAGAGGACCCCGATCAGAACGGACCAGGTGAACAGAATCCAGCTGGTGCCCAGCAGGGTGTCACCGATGATCGCCGCCCGGTCCTGCTGGCGCCGGCCGTGGCCGCGCACCATCGCGAGCGGCATACCGATGAGGCCGAGGACGAACAGGGCGGTGCCGACCAGCGTGACGGGCAGCGGCCAGTGCTGGCCGCTGTACAGGAGTACCCAGCAGGGCACGGTCCACAGCAGGACGGGGGCGATCAGGGGGATGTAGCGCATCAGGCGGTGCAGTCGGCTCTGCCGCGGCGCTTGCGCTTCACCCTCGGCGGGCCGGGTGTTGCTGGTGTCGGTCACGCTTCCCCTCCCTGACCAGGCTGCCGTCCCGCGCACTGTATCCGGTCGCCCTCGGGCCGGCCGGACCGGCGTTCATGGGCGCGGGCCCTTGGGACGAAGGGTTCTCTGCAGGATGGCAAGACTCCGCCGCAGACACCTCCCTTGGCATGAGCCGCGATCAGGGCGCCACCTGGCCCGGCTGGAGGGAGGCGAGGTCGTCGGTGGTGAAGTAGACGTGTGCCAGGTAACTGCCGGACCCATGGAAGGCCAGCGCGTAGGTCCGGCCGGGCAGCATTGCCTGCCGGCCGTAGGTTTGCGCGCGCCATTCGGGTGGTGGGGAGAAGAGTGGGAAGACGACACCTCCGTGGTTCGTCGCTCCCCATGCCTCCCACCCGCTGTCTTCCTGGTGCGCCTGGCCCCCGTCCGGATCATCAGTGCCGGCCTGTGCAGGTTGGGAGGCCGAGGAAGAGCCGACCGAGCCAAGTGGTGCCTCCTCGATCGCGGCTTCGCCTTCCCAGGGGTCCAGCTCCCCAGACGCATCCCCGAGAGGGTCTCGCCCCCTTCGCACGGCCGCAGTTCGGCCACCGGCTGCCGGTCGTCCCCGTTTCGCACCGCTACGAGCGGCAGGTCAGGGGGCTGCACCCACTCACCATGGTGAGACCCAACGCCAGGCACACCGCGCCGCACACACGTCTCATTCCCGCTCCCCCTCGGGGGCTTACTCCGAGAGTTGAGTCTGCCTGGGGAAAGAGTCGAGTTCCGTTCGGTCTCGGTTCGGACTCGCGCGCGGGCCAGGTGCCCTCCCAGGGCCTTGCGAGGTCCCGGGTTGGGTAGATCGCCCGGTCATGGCCCGTCATGCCCGTTGATGCTGGACCGGACGCCGATGCAGCCACGGTTTCGGTGATCATGTAGGTATCGAGTCCGCATGACCAAAACCGAAGATCGTGCCTGCTGCCTCAGCTTCTCCTATCCCCTCGGGCCTGGACCAACTGGCCCGCGCCCGCTCCCCGCGGCCACTGCCGGACGCGGTGTGCCTGGCCCGGTTTCTTGTCGGCCTGCCGGATCCACGCGATCGCGGTGGCCGGCGTTTCCCGCCGGTGGCGATCGTGACGGCCGCCGCGGCGGCGTGCTGGCCGGGGCGAGATCCCTGATCGCAATCACCGGAAAGGCGCCTGACGGGTGAAAACCCAGGCCAGGCGCCTTTTCGCATGCGTCTAGAAGAAGCCGAGCTTCTTCGGGGAGTACGACACCAGGAGGTTCTTCGTCTGCTGGTAGTGGTCCAGCATCATCTTGTGGGTCTCGCGGCCGATTCCGGACTGCTTGTAGCCGCCGAAGGCGGAGTGCGCGGGGTAGGCGTGGTAGCAGTTCGTCCAGACGCGGCCCGCCTGGATGGCGCGGCCCGCGCGGTAGGCGGTGCCGTTGTCCCGGGTCCACACGCCCGCTCCGAGGCCGTACAGCGTGTCGTTCGCGATCTTGATGGCGTCGTCGAAGTCGTCGAAGGACGTCACCGAGACCACCGGACCGAAGATCTCCTCCTGGAAGATCCGCATCCGGTTGTCGCCCTCGAAGATGGTCGGCTGGACGTAGTAGCCGCCCTTCAACTCGCCGTCGTGTTCGATGCGTTCGCCACCGGTCAGGACGCGCGCGCCCTCCTGCCGGCCGATGTCCAGGTAGGAGAGGATCTTCTCCAACTGGTCGTTGGACGCCTGGGCGCCGATCATGGTGTCGGTGTCGAGTGGGTGGCCCGTCGTGATGAGCTTGGTGCGGGCGACCGCCGCCTCGACGAACTCGGCGTAGTGACCCCGCTGGATCAGTGCCCGGGACGGGCAGGTGCACACCTCACCCTGGTTGAGCGCGAACATCGTGAAGCCCTCGAGCGCCTTGTCGCGGAAGTCGTCGTCCGCCGCCGAGACGTCGTCGAAGAAGATGTTCGGCGACTTGCCGCCGAGCTCCAGCGTGACCGGCTTGATGTTCTCGGCGGCGTACTGCATGATCAGCCGCCCCGTCGTCGTCTCGCCCGTGAACGCCACCTTCGCCACCCGCGGGCTGGAGGCGAGCGGCTTGCCCGCCTCCACACCGAAGCCGTTGACGATGTTCAGCACCCCGGGCGGCAGCAGGTCGGAGACCAGGCTCATCCAGTAGTGGATCGAGGCCGGGGTCTGCTCGGCGGGCTTGAGCACCACCGCGTTGCCCGCCGCGAGCGCGGGCGCCAGCTTCCAGGTCGCCATGAGGATCGGGAAGTTCCACGGGATGATCTGCGCGACCACCCCGAGCGGCTCGTGGAAGTGGTACGCCACCGTGTCGTTGTCGATCTCCCCGAGCGACCCTTCCTGCGCCCTGATCGCGCCCGCGAAGTAGCGGAAGTGGTCGATGGCCAGCGGGATGTCGGCCGCCAGCGTCTCGCGGACCGGCTTGCCGTTCTCCCAGCTCTCGGCGACCGCCAGGGATTCGAGGTTGGCCTCCATACGGTCGGCGATCTTCAGCAGGATGTCGGAGCGTTCGGTCACGGACGTGCTGCCCCAGCCCGGGGCGGCCGCGTGTGCCGCGTCCAGTGCCCGCTCGACGTCCTCCGCGGTTCCGCGCGCGACCTCCGTGAACGGCTGCCCGTTCACCGGCGAGGGGTTCTCGAAGTACTGTCCGCGGGCCGGCGGCACGTACTCGCCGCCGATGAAGTGGTCGTAGCGCGCCTGGTAGGAGACGATCGCGCCCTCGGTGCCGGGCGCCGCGTAACGGGTCATCCTGTTCTGCCTCCCTCAGCAGCGCTGCCCGCCGTTGGGCAGCTCTCGGCGCGAGGCTAGACATGCCGACGTTGCAAGGACGTTGCGGCGCGGGCCACCGCGGCGCTGTGCCGGGCCGGAGACGTCAGCGGGGTGCCGTACGGGACCAGCCGGGCGGCGCCGCCAGCTCCGCCTCCAGCGCGGCGAGCCGGGCCCGGGCCGTCGCGGTCGGCAGCACGGCGACGAGGGCCCGCCACACGTCCAGGTCGTCCTCGCCCCATGGCGCGTGCGCCCAGTCGGCCAGCAGGTCGGGGTCGCGACGGGCGATCAGCGCGCTCCGCATTCCGTCGGCGAGACGCTGCCGCAGCCGCACCACCGCGGGAGCCTGCGAGCCGGGCAGCAGCGGACCGGAGTACGCCGCAGCGGCCGCCGCGACCGCTCCCGTCTCCAGCCGGTGCTGGACGACCGCCACGTCCGAGCCGACCGGAACGGCCAGCCGGTACGGGCGCGAGGAGAGCAGCCCCGGACCGAGCACCCTGCGCAGCCGGGCCAGTTCGGCCCGCAGTGTCACCGGCGTCACCGACCCGTCCTCGTACAGCGCGCACAGCAGCTCGTCTCCGGTCAGACCCTCCGGGTGACGGGCAAGCAGCACCAGGATCTCGCTGTGCCGACGGCTCAGCCGGACACCGCGACCGCCGACCACCAGCCGGGCCTCGTCCCGGCCGAGCGCGGTCAGCTCGGCAGCGTCGGCGGCGGGCCGGCGTGGGGCGAGCAGCGCCAGTTCGGACTCGGCGGCCCGCGCCACCGCCCGCACGAAACCGAGGCTGTGCGGGTGGGCGAGCCCGTCCCCACCGGTGATGTCCACCGCGCCGAGCACCTGTCCCGTGCGCGGATCGTGCACCGGGGCCGCCGCGCACGTCCAGGGCTGGACGCGCCGGATGAAGTGCTCGGCCGCGAACACCTGCACCGGGCGGTCCAGGGCGACCGCCGTGCCCGGCGCGTTCGTCCCGACGGCGGACTCCGACCAGCGCGCGCCCGGCACGAAGTTCATCCGGTCCGCCTTGCGCCGCGTCTCCGGATGCCCCTCCACCCACAGCAGTCTGCCGTGCGCGTCGCACACCGCGAGCAGATGCTGCCCGTCGGCCGCGAACGTGCCCAGCAGCTCCCGGAACAGTGGCATCACCCGCGCCAGCGGATGCTCCGCCCGGTAGGTGCCGAGGTCGCTGTCGGCGAGTTCCACGCTCGCGGTGCCGTCCGGCCCGACACCCGCCCGCGCGGACCGCCGCCACGAGTCGGCCACCACCGGACGCACCGGGCGCGGCACCGCGCCCACCGCGGTGAACGTCTCGTGCGCCCTGCGCAGGGCCAGAACACGCTCGGCAGGGTCGGCACCCGGCTCCAGGGCCACCCACGGATCGGTCAATGCGGCCTCCCCGGACGGCGATGCGGCTAGGGACATCGTCACTCCCGGCGCGCGCCCGGACAACCTCTTCGCCCGGGCTCGCCGTCAGGCGAGGTTCACCAGCCTGATGTAACGCACCCAGTTCCAGTTGGGCCCGGGATCGGTGTGGTCCGTGCCCGGTACTTCATAGTGCCCGATGATGTGCGCGCGGTCCTTGGGGATGCGGTATCTGTCGCAGATCGCCGCGGTGAGTCTGGCCGACTCCTCGTACAGGGCGCTGGTGAAGTAGGCGGGCTTGTTCACCCAGCCCTCGTGCTCGATGCCGATGCTGCGCGTGTTGTAGTCCCAGTTCCCGGCGTGCCAGGCGACGTCCGACTCGAGGACACACTGCGCGACGTGTCCGTCGGCGGACCGGACGACATAGTGCGCGGACACCTCCTTCTTCGGGTTCTGGAAGATCGCCAGGGTGCTGGCATAGGACTCCTGGGTGACGTGGATGACCACCCGGTCCACTGAGTAGCTCATCGGCCGACTGGAAGCCGAGTAGTTGGAGTTGCTCGCCGGCCGCCACACGGCTTCCGGGTAGTCCACTGCCTGGGGTCGCGCGCCGGCCTGCGCGGCCGGAAGCAGCGCGTAGGGGACGGCGGCCAGAGCGGCGCCCTTGAGCAGGTGTCGTCGGCTGGGGAGAGATCGAGACCGTTCCATGGGCGGTGGCCTTTCTGTGGGGGAGTGGCGGTGCGGGTGTCCGTGGGGAAGTGGGGCGGGAGGTCGGTGGGGAGGTGGGGCGGGAGCCCGGTGGGTGGGGACGTGGTGCGGCCCGCGGTGAGTCTCGCTCACCGACGGCCGCTCCTTGCGGAGCTTGGCCACGCACGCGGAGTCGGTGTCACACGGATCGGTCAACGGGGACTCGTCGGCCCGGGTGGCCAACTGGCTGGGGAGGCCGGGGTCCGGCCTGCCGAGCCCGCGGTCGCACACGGGTCACTTCACCGCAGCGACCCGGGATATCCCGAACGCGTCCACCGGCCGGCGTGCCTCGCCGGCGGACAGGACGTGCGTGCCCGGGACAGCTCCTGTTGCCCCCGTCAAGTGAACCCCTTCGTCCACCTGAGATCCGCGGTCGACCCGACTCGACGGCGGCACCTCGCGTGAATCACGTTACGGGGCTCGCGGGTTGGGCAGAGGAGCCCGACGGGGTTCGGTGGACTCCCGGGGAAATGTGGAAAATTCCGCCACTCGATCGGGTGAAGTGGACCTGCGATCAGGCGCGTTCGGCCACCGCCGCCGGGTCGTCGAGGACGGCACGCACCACCGCGTGCGCGGCACCCAGCAGCGGCCCCTCGGGGCCCAGCCGGGACACGGACACCGGACAGGCGGGCCCCGCGGTCCGGCTCGCCAACTCGGCCTCCAGGGAGGGCAGCAGCCAGGGCGCGAGTGCGGCCAGGGCCCCGCCCAGCACGACGCTCCGCGGGTCGAGCAGATTGACGGCCCCGGTCAGCGCCACGCCCAGTGCCCTGCCGGCGTCGCGCAGGGCCCGCCGTACGTCCTCGTCGCCCTCGGCGGCGCGGGTGGCGAGCAGCCCGACCCGGCCTTCGCCCGGCTCCAGGCCGGCCGCCCGCAGCACGGCTTCCTCTCCCGCGTACTGCTCCAGGCAGCCGCGGCCGCCGCACGGGCATGCGGGCCCCTCCGGTTCGACCGGCACATGCCCCAGCTCGCCCGCGAAACCGCGCGTCCCGCGCAGCAGCCGCCCGTCGACCACCACGGCGGCACCGATGCCGATCTCCGCCGACACGTGCAGGAAGTCACGCGGTGTGTCCTCGCCGAGCCAGAGTTCCGCGAGTCCGCCGAAGTTCGCTTCGTTGTCCACCGTCAGGGGCAGGCCGGGCGGCAGCAGGGCGCCGAGGTCGGTGTCGTTCCAGTCGAGGTTGGGAGCCCGCACGACCGTACGGCCGTCCCGTGCGATCAGTCCGGGCACCGCGACCGAGAGCCCCGCGGGCCACAGGTCCTGCCGCTCCGCCTCGGCGACGACCTGTCGTATCAGCGCGGTGAGTTCGCTCGTCACCGGTTCGGGGGAGCGGCCCCGGTTGGTTCCGTGGCGTACTGCCCGTGCCCGCACCTGGCCGCGCAGATCGACCACGCAGGCTGCGAGGTGGTCGACCCCGACCTCCGCGCCGACCCCCGCGGGGCCGTGCCCGCTGACGGCCAGCGCCGAACCGGGGCGGCCGACCCGGCCGGGCCGCTCGGGTCCCAGCTCTTCCAGCAGTCCGGTCCGGACCAATTCGTCGACGAGGGTCGACACCGCGGCACGGGTCAGTCCGATGCGTGAGGCGACCGCCGCCCGCGACAGCGGCCCCTCGGCGCGGACGGCGTGCATGACCCGTGCGAGGTTGCGGCGGCGCATGCCCTGCTGGGTGTCGGGCAGCGCGCGCCCCGTACCGGCCGGGCGGGCCTCGTGCAGCGGTGCGGTCATGCCTCCGTCGTCCTTGGTCGGTGTCCGCCGGCTCCGCGCCGAACGGTGCGATGCGGGCGGACGGCCGTCGGACGGCCGTCCGTCAGCAGGTGTCCGTCAGGGGGTCCGCGTCCCGCGCTCCAGCAGCGGTGCCGCATCGGAGAGTACCCCGGAGATCCTGTTCAAGGTCGCCTCGTCGCGTTCCACCGCGACCAGCACCGGGCCGTCGGCCGTCCGCCAGCGGCGGGCGACCGCGGCCGGGTCCTCGCCGGTGAGCAACCCCGCTGCCTGGGCCGCGGCGCCCAGCGCGACCAGCTCTCGGGCCTCGGGGATCTGCACGGGCCGCCCGGACAGGCGCCGTACGGTCTGCTGCCAGGCCGTGCCCCGGGCGCCGCCGCCGATCAGCAGCAGCGGGGTGGTGCGGTCGGCGTCCTGGTCGAGCACCAGGTCCAGGGCGCCGAGCAGGGCGTGCACGGCGCCGTCGTAGGCGGCCTGCAGCAGCTGTCCGGCGGTGGTGTCGTGGCGCAGCCCGTGCAGCAGCCCGGAGGCGTTCGGCAGGTTCGGGGTGCGTTCGCCGTCCAGGTAGGGGAGCAGGGTGACGGACGTACCGGGTTCCACGGCCTCGCGGTCCAGGCCGAGCAGGGCGGCGACCCGGTCGACGGCGAGCGTGCAGTTGAGGGTGCAGGCCAGCGGCAGCCAGTCACCGCGCGCGTCGGCGAAACCCGCCACCGTTCCCGACGGGTCGGCGGTCCGGTGGCGCGACACCGCGTACACCGTGCCGGAGGTGCCGAGACTCAGCACCGGGGTTCCCGGCCGCAGTCCGAGGCCCAGGGCGGCGGCGGCGTTGTCACCGGTGCCGGCCGCCACCAGCGTGCCCTTGGAGAACGGCAGGTCGTGGCTGTCGCGCACGGTTCCCGCCACCTCGCCGGGGCGCACCACCCGGGGCAGCAGCGCCGGGTCGAGCCCCACATGGGCGAGGATCTCCTCGTCGTAGGCCTCGGTCGTGGACGCCCACCAGCCCGTACCCGAGGCGTCTCCCCGGTCGGTCGTGCCCTCGCCCGTCAGATGCTGGGTGAGGTAGTCGTGCGGCAGGCGCACCGCCGCCGTCGACCGCGCCGCCTCCGGCTCGTGCTTGGCCAGCCAGGCCCACTTCGTGACCGTGAAGGAGGCTCCCGGCACGCTGCCCGTACGCTCCGCCCAGGTCTTCGGACCGCCCAGCTCCTCGACGAGACGGCGGGCCTGCGGGGCCGAGCGCACGTCGTTCCACAGCAGGGCCGGCCGTACCGGGGCGCCCTGCGCGTCCAGGGTCACGAGTCCGTGCTGCTGGCCGGCGATCGACACGGCGGCGGCCTCGTGGGCCGCTTCACCGCACTGGTGCAGTGCCTCGCACAGCGCGTCCCACCACTGGCGCGGATCGCTCTCGCGGCCGTCACCGGACGAGACGGTGTGCGGCGCCTGGCCGCTCGCCACGACCTGCCCGGTGGCCGCATCGACGACGAGCACCTTGGTGGACTGCGTGGACGAGTCCACACCGACGACGAGCGGACCCTCGGCTGCTGACATCGGCTCTCCCTCTTTCCGCGGCTCGCGGGATCTGACCTGCGGTCTCATGGTGTACACGGCCCGGCGACGCGGGTGCCGTCCCGGTCTGGGCCCTCTGTTCCCTTCCCAGGGATGCGTCGGCATACTAATTTGTAAATCGCCATGACGAAATAGTCGCAAGCGAGCAAGGAGCCGCGGCATGAGCTACCAGCCCACCCCCGAGGACAGGTTCACCTTCGGCCTGTGGACCGTCGGCTGGCAGGGACGGGACCCGTTCGGCGACGCCACGCGCCGCGCCCTCGACCCGGTCGAGTCGGTGCAGCGCCTGGCCGAACTCGGCGCACACGGCGTGACCTTCCACGACGACGACCTGATCCCCTTCGGGGCCTCCGACACCGAGCGCGAGTCGCACATCAAGCGCTTCCGGGAGGCGCTCGACGCGACTGGCATGACCGTGCCGATGGCCACCACGAACCTCTTCACCCACCCCGTCTTCAAGGACGGCGCGTTCACGGCCAACGACCGCGACGTGCGCCGGTACGCGCTGCGCAAGACGATCCGCAACATCGACCTGGCCGTCGAACTGGGCGCGAAGACGTACGTGGCCTGGGGCGGCCGCGAGGGCGCCGAGTCCGGCGCCGCCAAGGACGTGCGGGCCGCTCTGGACCGCATGAAGGAGGCATTCGACCTCCTTGGCGAGTACGTCACCTCCCAGGGCTACGACATCCGCTTCGCCATCGAGCCCAAGCCGAACGAGCCGCGCGGCGACATCCTGCTGCCCACCGTCGGCCACGCGCTCGCGTTCATCGAGCGCCTGGAGCGCCCCGAGCTGTACGGCGTCAACCCCGAGGTCGGCCACGAGCAGATGGCCGGGCTCAACTTCCCGCACGGCATCGCCCAGGCGCTGTGGGCGGGCAAGCTCTTCCACATCGACCTGAACGGCCAGTCCGGCATCAAGTACGACCAGGACCTGCGCTTCGGCGCCGGTGACCTGCGTGCCGCCTTCTGGCTGGTCGACCTGCTGGAGAGCGCCGGCTACGCGGGTCCGCGCCACTTCGACTTCAAGCCGCCGCGGACCGAGGACCTGGACGGCGTGTGGGCGTCGGCTGCCGGCTGCATGCGCAACTACCTCATCCTCAAGGAGCGTTCGGCCGCCTTCCGGGCCGACCGGGAGGTCCAGGAGGCCCTGCGCGCCGCCCGGCTCGACCAGCTGGCGCAGCCCACGGCGGCGGACGGTCTGGAGGCGCTGCTCGCGGACCGCTCGGCCTTCGAGGACTTCGACGTCGAGGCGGCCGCCGCGCGCGGGATGGCATTCGAGCGGCTCGACCAGCTCGCGATGGACCACCTGCTGGCGGCGCGCGGCTGACACGGAGGCGTCCGGCTCCCGGGGCACACACGCGTGCGTGCCCCGGAGGGTCCGTACGCGCGTGCGTGCCGAGGGGTCCGCACGCGCGTGCCGTGGACGCCTCGGGCGGCACGCGTCCGTCCGCCTGTGACTGGTCCCGCGTGGAATGCCGCGGAACCATGTGATCCATCGGATAGCTAGCGAGGGGACCCGTGCCTTTAGGCAGCCTTTAGGCATGGGGGAATCGCTTCTCAGGACTGCTCTGACCTCAACTGTCCACACGGATCTGCATTGTTGACCTGAGCTAGATGTGTGGTGTGTGTATAGTGATCGCGTGGCTGTGACGC